>JADJTD010000001.1:3000000-3345000 GCA_016711345.1 Chloracidobacterium sp. | reverse complement strand
CGTCTTTCAAATTTTTGCGGCCATCAACATATCGATCAGTTCCCGCACCGCACCGCTCCCTCCGTCTTTCTGCGTTACATAGTGCGCGGCGGCCTTAACAGCTTCGTGAGCATCCCCAACGGCTATTGCCAGCCCAACCAGTGGAAACACCTCTGCGTCTGGCGTATCGTCGCCAATGAAGGCGACCTCTTCAGGTTCAACGTTCGCCGCCGCGATAATTTCTTTCAGAGCCGAGACTTTTTCTTTTCGGCCTTGCCAAATAAACTCGACACCAAGCTGCTTCATTCGCATTTCAACGATAGGAGAATTTCGCCCAGAAATAACTCCGGACCTAGAACCTGTATTGTGCCAATCAACTATTCCCTGTCCGTCACGGGCATGAAAGACCTTTAGTTCTTCTCCAACGGCGGAAAAATAAAGACGGCCGTCAGTGAGAACGCCGTCACAGTCCATTAATAACAATTTGATCTTCTTTGCACGGGCGCGAATATCCGCCAGCATATCATTTCCGACCATAGTTTAACGCACCTCAAACATATCGACCGCAGTCAGTTTCCATCCGGAAGCTGTTTTGGTTAATCGATAAACCGCCTTTCCCGTTTCGGAATTTTTGTTCAGTAGTTTCACACTCATTTCGGCTTCGACCAGAACGGTGTTTGCGTCTAGACGATCAACATATTTGATCTGAGTCAGCCATTGCTCGGTCGAACCTGAAACGCCGCCTGCGAATTTTCCAACCTCACCGGAAATTACCAATGCATCAATGCTAGCCTTTCTATTTGAGGTTGCAGCCTTATCAAATTCTGCAAAAAACGCCTTCACGGCTGGATCTACGACCGCCGATAATCCTAGACTATTTCGAATGTTCCTTGCCGCGAGGCTCGCGCCGTAATCGGCATCTATGCTGATCGCCGCATCCACAAATCTCAATGCCACGTCTTTTTGATTCGCGCGGCTCGCGATCTCGCCGAGTCCGACATTAGCCCACGCCAGGCTTCTCGAAGTCGGCAGTCTTTCATCCAGCACCGCACGAAATTCTTTTTCGGCCTCGGCATTCTTATTTTGTGCCAGCAATGAGCGGGCAAGCAATATCCGAAGGTCATCAAACCTTGGCAGATAACCTAGCAATTTTTTCGAGGTACTTTCCGCGGTGGCAAAATCCTGTTTGTCGAATAGCCGCTTGGCTGCGAGGAGTGGATCGCTGTCAGTTGATTCAATCGGCTTAACATCGTCAGAATATTCAGTCTGCGGATACAGTTTGTCCGAATCTATCTCGACCCTCACGATCTTACTGTTCGATTTGAAAGCAATTTCACCAAAACTCATCGCCTTGATCGTGGTCGGCGCAGTTATCATTTGGCCGCTGTCTGTTGTTGCGGTTACATCAACGGTTACATCGATCGCACCTGTGTTGCGAAGTGCTGACTTTGCATCCGTCCCACTCACCTGCGGCAGCCCGACGATCAAGTTCATATCCGTAACCTGATCGAAAAGATAATCCAGGACTTCTTTTTGCGGCGACAGAGCGGCACGAAGTTCGGCCAGGTTCAGATTGCCGTTCTGCATGTTTGCACGAACAATATTATTGAATTCTGCCGAACCTATTCGCTTAGCAAGTATCCTCCAAGCCATCGCACCTTTGTTGGCGACTTCCGGATAGTAAAAGTCGTCGAGTGGCGAAACCTTACTCATCGGCGAGTCACGCTTTGAAACAGCCGCGTATGAATTTCGCTGTCTTAGTCTCTCGACATCTGCAACTTCCTTGCCGTATTTGTTTTCAATAAATTCTGTCGCAACAAACCGCGACAAACCCTCAGTAATAACGCCGTAGCCTTCGCCTGTCACAGAGGCCGAATTGCCGATCCACAATTTCGCAGTTGCTTCAGCAAGGTTCATCGCTGTTTGTGAATCGATCTTTGAGCGGCGAAATACTGCTTCGTCAACGATCACAGTTCCGCCTCCGCTAAATCCGGAGCCTCGCCGTGAAGCAATTATTCTCAAAGGAGCATCCGGAGCCTTTCCAAAAATTCCCGCGACGAACAACCTAGCTTCAGACATCAGAACGGCCATTTCGGCAGCTCGCTTTTGGCTTTCAGTTCCTGAACCCTTTGGAATAAAAACAGACACCCCGTTTTGATCGGATGATTCCCAGTTTCCTGAAACAAAAAAAGGCTGGCCGTTAAGTTTTTGTTCAAATGCACGGCCGGTCTCGGTGCCGGACGAAACGACGGATTGACCATTTGTCGAGTTGACCTTTATTCGCACTTGAGCCGTGTCCGGGCCTTGTGTAAAGAACCAGCTATTCGGCGTTGGATACCAGTATGAGAGCGGCAGGAACTGCGCAGAGACCGGCGACAAAGAACTCGTTGCTGAGTTTTCTTTGACGTTGATTTTGTATTCGACCGTTACATTGACTATTGAATCCGGAGAAATTGATGACGGCCTTGTTGCGATCCGCTGAAGGTTTAGCGTTGAATTTATTTTTTCTTCACTCTTTACAAAATCGGCTGCCGCGTCGTTTATTTTTACCGATGTAATGTCTGCGGCAGTGGAAATTCTTAGAGTCAACGTCGAGGCAGACTTTCCCGAAACATTCTTTAGATTAAGTATCGCCTTGACGGCAATGCTTCGAGATCTTTCATCTTGAGGCAATGTCACATCGAGATCATACTTTTGAACCTGCCAAGTGGCAGAGGAGCGAATCGCATCCTGTCCATAAGTTGAAGAAAAAAGGGCAAGAACAAAAATTGCAATGATCGCGAAGAGTTTTGTTTTCATTGTTGAGTCGCTTGAGTTTTTTCGGCCGTATCTTCTTGTACTATTTCGTGGATCTGTTTTAGCTTGACTAGCAATTTCTCCAGTCGCGAAAGCGGCAGTTGATTCGGCCCATCGCTTGGGGCTTTTGCCGGATTGTCGTGAACTTCCATAAAAACAGCGTCCACACCGCAAGCAACACCGGCACGTGCAAAATCTTCGATGTATTCCGCTTGCCCGCCGGTTGCTTTCCCAAGTCCGCCCGGCAATTGCAGCGAATGCGTTACGTCAAAAACGACCGGCACCCCAAACGACCGCATTATCGGAAACGAACGAAGATCGACAACAAGATTATTGTAGCCAAAGCTGGCTCCGCGTTCAGTGAGCAGTATCTTTTCACAGCCCGCACCTTGCAGCTTTTCAACAATGTTCTTCGCGTCCCACGGAGCAAGAAATTGTCCTTTTTTCACATTTACAGCTTTACCCGATTTGGCTGCGGCAACAAGAAGGTCTGTCTGACGACAAAGAAAAGCAGGTATCTGCAAAATATCAGCAACCTCAGCGGTTTTCTCGACCTGCCAAGGTTCGTGAATATCGGTTATCACAGGAACGCCGATCTCATCTTTTACCTTTGCAAGCACTTCAAGGCCAAATTCCATTCCCTCACCACGAAAGCTCTCGATCGAACTTCGATTCGCCTTATCAAACGAAGATTTATAAACAAACCCAACACCGACGTGCTTACAAATATCATTGATCTCCTGCGCCATGAACATTGCATGCTGAGAAGACTCGACAACACACGGGCCGAGAATGAAGGACACATTGCCGTCGCCAAAATTTACTTTTCCAACTTCAAAAGCTTTCATAAAAGAACTACGAACGAACACAGATTAGCACAGATAAATTGAGTTCAAAATCTGCTCAACTGTGTCTATCTGCGGTTCAACTTATTCTTCACTTGCGATCTCGGCTCGCTCCGATATCTCGACCTGGGTGTCGCTCATCACGTCATGCTCAAGGTTTTCGCTTCTCAAACGGTTTGCCCACGCGGCCTCAACGAACGAGACAAACAACGGATGTGCGGCAAGCGGTTTTGATTTATATTCCGGATGAAATTGGCACGCAACGAAGTAAGGATGGTTTTCGCGTGGGAGCTCAACCATCTCAACAAATTTGCCGTCGGGCGAAACCCCGCTGAAAATGAGTCCTTCCTTTTCGAGCACGTTGCGATATTCCGGATTGAATTCGTAGCGATGACGATGCCGCTCACCGATCTCTTCTGCGTTATGGTAAATCTGTCGGGCAAGCGAGCCTTCCTTCAGCGTGCATTGCCAATTGCCCAACCGCATCGTGCCGCCAAGTTCATCGACATCGACCAGGTCGCGGAGTTTAAAGATGATCGGAAACGGCGTTTCCTCATTAAACTCCGTCGAATCAGCATCGCGCAGGCCGCACACATCACGTGCAAACTCTATGCAAGCCGTCTGCATTCCCAAACAAATACCAAAATACGGCGTTCCCGATTTGCGGGCATATTTTATCGCCCGGATCATTCCAGCGATGCCGCGTTTGCCAAATCCGCCGGGCACGAGGATCGCGTCAAAATCCTGAAGCTCATTCTCATAATCATCCTTCATCAGATTTTCCGATTCGATCCAATTTACGTTCACACGCAGGTTATTAGCGACACCCGCGTGCGTGAGTGCCTCTCGCAGAGACTTGTACGAATCTTCGAGCTCAACATATTTACCGACGATAGCTATACGCACTGATCCTTCCGAAGGATCTTTGATCGTTGAGACAAGCTCACGCCAGTCCTTGAGATCTGCGTTTGGAAACTCTTCTTTCAAGTGCAGATTGCTGACGATTAGATCATCTAGCCCTTGTTCGTGAAACGCGAGCGGCACTTCGTAGATGGTTCCAACATCGAGAGCAGATATCACTGCACTCTCCTGCACGTTACAGAATAGAGCTATCTTTCTACGCAGATCGACGGGTACAGGCCGGTCAGAGCGGCAAAGCAAAATGTCAGGTGCGATACCGATCTCACGCAGCTCTCGAACACTGTGCTGAGTTGGCTTTGTCTTAAGTTCGCCCGCCGCTGCGATGAAAGGAACGAGTGTCACATGAACAAAGATCGCGTTGTTGCGGCCTTCCTCATTGCCCATCTGCCTGATCGCTTCCATAAACGGCAGCGACTCGATGTCACCAACAGTTCCGCCGATCTCAACGATCAAAACGTCCGGATCGTGCATTGCCGTGACTTTTCGCACCGCCGCTTTTATCTCGTCAGTGATGTGCGGAATTACCTGGATCGTTTTGCCAAGATAATCGCCGCGACGTTCCTTTTCGATGACAGAAAGATAGATGCGGCCCGTCGTCCAGTTATTCGCTTGCGACAGCTTCGCGTGCGTGAACCGCTCGTAATGCCCAAGATCAAGATCGGTCTCAGCCCCGTCATCCGTCACAAACACCTCACCATGCTGAAACGGCGACATCGTACCCGGATCGACATTAATGTAAGGGTCGAGCTTCATCATCTGGACAGTGAGCCCGCGAGCCTCAAGCAGACAACCGATCGAACTCGCAGCCAAACCTTTGCCAAGGCTCGAAACAACACCACCGGTGACGAAAATGTATTTTGTTTTTTTCTCAGTCATCATTTCTTTCCTTATCTTTCATCTAAAATCTATCATCTATTCCGAAACAGAAAAAAGATCACAGATTTTCATTTAGGCCGCCCGCTTTTCCTTCACGTTTCTTCTTTTGATAGCGGCCCTCTTTCATTTGTGTAATAACCTCTTTGGCCTTGGCCTCTGACGGATTCATCAATTCGTTAAGTGCATTCATGCTCGCCCCAAGCATTGTCGTTCCTTCGGCGGCATTGCGTTCAAACTCGTCAGATGTTGTCATTCTGGGTTTGCTAAGCGCTCTCAAGCCGATCACCACTCCGACAATTAGCAAGATAAAAAATCCGAGTCCGATCCAGTCACCCATTTAGCCCTCGATCAATTTCCTAACGCGTTCAAGATCCGCCGGCGTATCGACGCCAATTGACGGGTCATCTACTTCAACAACCTTGATCTTTGCTCCATTCTCAAGCGCCCGCAACTGCTCGAGCATTTCGATCTTCTCAAGTTTTGACTGCGGTAATTTTGTAAATTCGAGCAAATATTCACGTCGATAAACATAAAGCCCGGTGTGTTTACGGAAAAGCGACATCAACTCAGGCTCGTTCAATATCGCCTTTTTTATATCACCGTCATATCTCATCGAAGCGTCACGTGGAAACGGGATTGGCGAACGCGAAAAATAAACCGCGTATCCATCGCCGTTTGTCACAACTTTCACGACATTTCCGTTCATTAACTCGTCCAGTTCGGTAATGGCCTCTGATGTCGTAGCAATATCGGCCGCAGGATCGTTGATAAAAGCCTCAACCGCCGCCTCGATAGTTCGCGGCGAGATCGTCGGCTCGTCACCTTGAACATTTACAATTATCGAGTCAGCAGGTAAATTTTCTGCAACCTCGGCGAGACGGTCGCTGCCAGATCGGTGTTCGGCTGAGGTCATCACCGCTTCGCCGCCGTTTTCCGTGACAACACTAAATATCCGTTCGTCATCGGTCGCAACTATTACACGAGCGACGTTCCGAGCCTTAGCCGCTTGCCCTAAAGTGTGTAAAATCAAAGGTTTCCCAGCAATCTCAAGCAACATTTTCCCCGGTAAACGCACAGACGAATAGCGTGAGGGAACAATTGCGATCACATTTTGTTGGGGATTTTTGCCGTGTAACTCCACGGGATTTTAGGTTATATCGTCTTGCTCCAAATCGCAAATACGAAACACCGAACTTGGAACTTCTTTGTTCTCTGGCTAAACTCTTTTAAGTGCAGAATATCAACCAGGGCGAGTATTATTCACGACTTCCCTTACCAGAAGAACCGACTGTGCCGGACAATGTAGCAAGTCCGGACAATCCGCCATGGACGGTTTTAGAAGCGACAGGCGTTTGGATCGCAAGCGTGTTTTTCATTCTGGTCATTCCGAGCATTTTCCTCCTTCCATATTTGGCCTCGCTCGACGTACCGATAACCGAGACTGACCAGATCGTCGAATTTGCCAAGACTGATCCCACATCTATCGTCTTACAGATCGTGGCCGTTATCCCGGCTCACCTCCTTACTCTCCTGGTTGCGTGGCTTGTAATTACACGCGTTCGGAAGTTTTCATTCCGCCAAATGCTCGGCTGGGAAAAAGGTGGATTTGCATGGTGGCACTATTGTATAATCCTTTTTGGGTTCCTTGCTGCTGCATCTCTTGTCAGCAGGTTCTTTCCTGAACAAGAGAACGATCTTCTCAGGATCCTGCAAAGTTCCCGCACCGCTGTTTACATCGTCGCCTTTTTAGCGACATTTACTGCTCCCTTAGTAGAAGAGGTCACCTACCGCGGCGTTCTGTATTCGGCTTTCCAACGTAAATTCGGCGTTCCAGCCGCATTTTTCTTCGTCACTTTTCTCTTTTCTGCGATCCATTGGCCGCAGTATTGGCCGAGTTATTCGACGATCTTTCTGCTTACGCTCCTCAGCCTGACACTCACGGCGATCAGGGTAAAAAGCAAGAATTTACTGCCATGCATTATTCTTCACACACTATTTAACGGGATTCAGTCGGTAATACTGATCCTTGAACCCTTTCTAAAATCGCTTGAAGGACAGGAACAAACCGCCGCGATCCTACGGTTTATCAGATAAGAAAGCCCACTTAGAGATCTTCAAAAAAAGCTGCTTCCACAGCGAAAAGGTAACAACCTTTCCATATTCTGCGTAATCTAAACTGAGCCTGAAAACGATCGGGCTTTGAACCACGACAAACCTAATGGCTACATATAAGGATCCTAATAACCATTTTGCACCGCTTGAGGTAATTGAGCGTTTGCTTGAGATCAGAGCGGAGTTGGGGTTTAGTGAGACGCTTTACCTCGACAGATCGCAGGAACTTACAGATTTTTTGGATGCGTATGGATTTGATATTTACGCGTTCTCGACAAAGAACGACAAGATAAATTACGACGACTATTCTACTCCGGTAGTTCCGGGCGGAGATAATCTACACTGTTCGATCACGGCTCATTAGTAAACAATTTCCAACAACTGAAGGAACGCGGGAAGCGTCTGTAGCCCGCACGTATGTAAGGGTTCTCGTATTAATTGCTGGAGCCCTTACTAACGTGCGGACCAATTACACGATTTACTGCGCCTTGATAATAAAGATCGTGCCATCATCATCGAGGAATTTCCGCTCGGTAAAATCGGCGACGCCCTTCCTTACATGATCTATTAATTGCTTGGCGGGCAAATTAACCTGAAGACCATCTAGGATACGTTTAGCGAGACGTTCCTGACCGTATTCTTCACCGGTCGGATTTGGCGCCTCGGTAATGCCGTCGGTGTATATGACAAGCACCTGATCTTCTTCAAACCGAATGAAATGCTGATGATAATGTGCGTCATCGAACATTCCTAACGGCACATCGCCATATTCAACAAATCTATATTCACCATTCGGCTTTATGAGCAGCGGCGGATTATGCCCCGCATTTGAAAAGACAAACGTCCGGTTTGTGTAATCGAGAATTCCATAGATCGCAGTGATAAATTTGTTATCCTCGATCGAGTCATAAAGCAAACTACTCACCTTAGAGAATGCGATGTGCGGAGCATATCCGATCTGAGCGCACGAACGCAGACTAGCTCGCAGAAACGACATCAAAAGAGCGGCCGGAATGCCCTTGCCAACTGCATCAGCAACAACGATCCCGATCTGATCGTCAAAGACCTTGACCCAATCGTAATAATCTCCCGAAACTTCTTCCGCGGGAAAGATGTAAGCACTGACGTCGAAATTGTCTATTTTCGGGTCGCTCGATGGCAGCAATTCAGTCTGAACCTGACGAGCGATCTCTAACTGAGCTTCTAAACGCTTCTTCTCAACGACTTGATCGTGCAGACGCACCTTTTCAATAATGATAGCAACCTGCGAAGTCAAAAGCTGAAGGACAGCAAGATCGTCATCGGAATACGCATCGAGACCGTCGCTTTCGAGATCAAATACGCCTATGACCTTGTCGTTTGAGATGATCGGAGCAAGCATCTCAGAACGGGTCTGTTCGCGGGCGGGAAAGTACCGGCTGTCTTTGCTTACATCATGCGAAATGATCGGCTTGCCTGATTGGGCGACGGTTCCCAGAAACCCTTCGCCCATTTTCAAACGTGGCTCGATCAACTCAAAACTGATCTTGTATCCGCGGATGACCTTCGATTTGAAAATATATGGATCTTTGTTCTCGGGGCTGAATTCGATCAAATAAATTCCCGCTGCGTCGTAAGGCAACAACGAACCGAGCGTATCCATAACAAGATTGAGCACCTCGTCCAGATCGAGCGAGCGACTGATGGTCTTGGTTATGTCGAGTAGCATTCGCAGCTTATCGACCGTCGACAGCTTTTCGTTAGCTGTATTTTTTTGATTAACCTTGTCGGCCATACTCACTCGCCCTGAAAAACCTTGTCACTGTAAGTTTCCCATAATCGTGAAACCTTGATCCTATACTCTACCAAAGCACGGCTCACATAAAAATGCCGGGCGATCTCCGCTACCGTCTTGCCATGTTCAACCATACGGCGAAGAGCGGTGTATGGAACAAGCGCGGCTGCACCCGTCGAATAAGCCTCTTCTTCTATTGCGTGGTTATAGTCGCGGGCGATAATCTTGCCTTCTTTGTTACGATTTTCGATCGCGAGTCGGCTAGGTTTATGGCCGAGAAAAACGTGAGATATCTCTTCCATCAATGTAGCAGCATGGCGATTTTTACCGTGCGTCGGATTTAGGATTATTAGTTTTCTGCCGTCAGGAAGAGTCTGAGAAGCAGCTCCACCGGACCACGCTTCTTTACCGCCGCCGAGAAGATGCTCGACCGTTTCAGGACTTAAAGCTTCGATCTCTTCGAAAGGAATTACCAAAAGATTGGCATAATACGCCAATTCAAAAGGGTCAAGCCGCTCATCGTCACGTCTAAGCCCCGCAAACTCACGAAGCCCAAGTGCTCGTATTTCGTATTGCCGTCCTTTTTGTGTTGGGGGTATGTCAAATGAATCCACGGCTTTGGCTTTTACTCCGCATTCCGCACTCCGAATTCCGCATTAACTAGACTTCTTTATATTCGGAATCAACATCCTCGCTCGACAGAGCAACTCGATAGTTTTTTGATTGCTTCTGTTTTGTGATAAGTAGATCGTCTTTGGTTTTTAATAGATCGGCTCGGTTGTAAACCGAGAGTTCGAAGTTGTAGCCATGAGTGATCGCGTCCTTAGGGCAGGCCTCGACGCAGAATCCGCAAAAGATGCAGCGGCCGTAATCGATGTTATATACCTTGGCATAACGCTCATCGCGTCCTACGCGTTCTGCATAAGGCCTTGCATCGTCTTGTGCTTCGATATAAATACAGTCCGAAGGGCAAGCCGCTGCACACAGATAACATGCCACGCATTTTTCCTTTCCGTTCTCGTCAACATGCAGCAAATGCTGGCCGCGATAGCGCGGCTGTACCGTGATGGGAACATCAGGATATTGCACCGTCCATTTTGCACGCGGTATCTCCGAGATCGTGCGCTTCATGCCTTTGATGACAGCAACGGTAGATTTGATTACGTCTGTGACAACTGACATAGAGGTGAATTACTAAAAGCTGTTGCCCACAACTCCGGCAAATGCTCCTAAAACGTACAGGATAATTACGACAATTCCAACAAGGATGCTAATTCCACCCGTAATAATGCCGCCCATTGCCAATCCGGCTCCACCGTAATTAGCTGGGTCAGAATTTGCTTTGCCGCGTGCAATAAAGCCCATGACGATCGCCGCTATTGCAGGTACAAACCAGCTGCAGCATATCAAGCTCAAAATTCCACATACGAGCGACACGATCGCCAGCGTTTTATTCTCACCGCCTGCACCCGCGCCAGCCGGCGGAGGCTGAAAAGGTGTATTCGAACCGATCTCCTGATTTTGCCATACTGCATCAGGTGCAGGCGGCGGTGACCATTCGGCTACGGGTGCGGGTTCCTGGAAAGGCAACGCCGTTGGGTCCGAGAGAACCGTTTCCATTTCGCCCATGGGTGGAGCAGACGGTTCGACAGGGCTGTCCGGCATACCAAATGGAGACGGCGGCGGAGCTGCGTCAGCTTGGCCTGACGACTCAGCGGCAAGAGCTTCTTTCAATTCCGACTCCGAGACATACATAGTCTTGAGCGGGTCCATACCCGGCAACTCAAGCACCTCATCAGGCGGAGCGATCGGTATCGAGCCGGTCGTTTCATGTATCGCCGGTTCCGCGGCAGGTATAAGCGACTCTCCGGCAGCGGTCTCTTCCACCGAGGCTTCCGCCGTAGGGCCTTCAACAGGAGCGTCTTCAACAGCTTCAGTAGTTTTGTCCGCCGACGGGTCAAATTTATACCCGACAACCGTAGCATACGGATCGAACGCAGCTTCCTGTTCCACAAGTTCTGCTCCATCGATCTGGCAAAACTTTAACGAATCCTCAAATTCCTTTCCGCAAGTCGGGCATTTTTTCATAATAGTTTAGAGTGCGGGCTTTAGCCCGTTTCTTTTACAGTATTACAAACACTAATTTGAATGACGAAGCATGCGCTCGATCCCTTTCGGACATTATACAGAATACACGCTAAAGCCCGCACTCTGAACTAAACGAGTTCAAGTTTACTAAAGAAATAAGCGATCTCGATAGCCGCATTCTCGTCCGAATCCGAACCGTGAACAGCATTTTCGCCGATCGACGAAGCAAAATCCTTGCGGAGTGTTCCTTCCGCGGCATCGGCCGGATTCGTAGCTCCCATCAACTCGCGCCAAGCGGGAACCGCATTCTCTTTCTCAAGCGCAAGCACGACACAAGGCCCGCTCGACATAAATTCACAAAGCTCGTCAAAAAAGCCCTTACCAGCGTGAACTGCATAAAAGCCCTCAGCCTGCTTTCGCGTCTGATGAATAAGTTTCATCCCCCTGATCTTAAAACCAGCACCCAAAATGCGGTCAACGATCTTCCCCTGATTCCCCACCCGAACCGCGTCGGGCTTTATGATTCCAAATGTTAAATTGCTCATTAATTAAATAATTCCTAAATTGTATTTTTTATCCAGCTTAAAAGATCACAATCTTCTCCCGCACGATGTCTTTAAGCGGGATCTCAACTCGTTCGATCAATCTGATCAGAGGTTCATCGTCCGGTTCGTACGGAAAGTTAAAAGTCAGCTTAGTGTTGTCGGTCGTTAAAAGTGGTTGACCTTTTTCGTTTTTTCTGGGAAAAAAGAATAGCGCAACGGTTCCGGAGTGGGTCTGAGGGGAAAAATTTCCCAGGGTTCGTCTCTCCCCTTTTTCGTTGCTCAAATAAATTAATTTTACCCGCCGTTGTATTGTCACCTGATTTCTCAGAGTTCGACTGTCGCCGCCGATCGCAATGATGTAAAACTTCTCGCAAAGCTGGCATTCCATACTGCTTTTATATTTCTTATTAAATGCGGCTTTGTCCTTTGCATTCATCGCATCATATTTTTCGTTTAATTGCAGTTTTCTGATCTTGGCAAGGCGAACTGTCAATGCAGATTCGAGCGTAAATGTTGAATAGAGTTCGCTCACGATCGTTCCAATACCACCACCAGGGAAACTATCGACATTCCGCCCCTTCATCCGCCAACTCCAAGCGGAGTTTTCTAGAATGCTTTTAACTTCAGCGTCAGTCCATTGGTCGACCGGAATGGATTCCCATCCATTATTCGAATCCTTGGTCTGCGCCGATACACAACGACCAAAAGCGAGAATCACAAGACATAAAATCCCGGTGCTTATAAAACAAACTCTGGACATATGATCACTCACTTTAGGCCCCAGTGGAAATGCCGATGACCTCGACAATCGCTTTACCAATATCAGCCGGAGATTCGACCACGCGGATTCCTGCGTCTTTCAACGCCGCCATTTTCTCCGCCGCAGTTCCCTTGCCGCCCGAAATAATCGCACCGGCGTGGCCCATTCGACGGCCGGGAGGTGCGGTTTGCCCAGCGATGAAGGCGACTATCGGCTTTGTGACGTTAGCTTTTGCGTAGGCAGCGGCTTCTTCTTCTGCCGTGCCGCCGATCTCGCCGATCATTACGATGGCGTCTGTTTCTTCGTCGGCTTGGAACAATCTCAAAGCGTCGGTGTGATTCGTCCCGATTATCGGGTCGCCGCCGATGCCGATAGCGGTCGATTGTCCGAGTCCGAGCGCGGTCAATTGGCCGACCGCTTCATAAGTCAGCGTACCGGAGCGTGAAACAACACCGATTCGGCCTTCTTTGTGAATATGTCCCGGCATGATGCCGATCTTGCATTTGCCGGGCGAGATGATGCCTGGGCAATTTGGCCCGATCATTCGCGTTGCTAAGTGGTTGCTGAGATATTCGTGTACTTTGACCATATCGGCGACCGGAATGCCTTCGGTGATCGCGACCACAAGCGGTAATCCAGCATCAGCGGCCTCCATAATAGCGTCAGCGGCAAAAGCGGGCGGCACATAGACGACAGAAGCATTGGCTCCCGTTTCACGAACAGCATCCTCGACCGTATTGAAAACCGGCACACCTTCATGCGTCGTTCCACCTTTGCCGGGCGTGACACCGCCAACGACATTTGTGCCGTAGTCACGCATCTGCAGCATGTGAAACGTGCCTTCTTTTCCCGTAATTCCCTGAACGATCAGGCGTGTGTTCTTATCGACTAAGATGCTCAATGCAAGTCTCCTGTTTTGGCTAAGTTGAGTAAAACAAAGGCAAAGTATAGCACGACCCCCAAAGACCTGCGCAATCGGCAGCGGATAATTCATTCGCCCGCAAATAAAGCTTCTCTGTCAGAACCGTGAGCGATAACGACCGGATTTCTGACCGGATCTTCCTTAAACATCCGGAAGTTTCTATTCCATTTTCGGTCAATTCATGCTATCTTATATATGCAACGCCGTGTTGCATACAGCATGATATTTGATAATTCAAGTCATAGGTTCCGCCAAACCATCATCAACTTTTCCTCGAACTCGATTAGTCCGCGTTCCAAGAAGAAAATCAGTAAATCCAACATGCCGATTGCCGTAACCTGAGTATTTACAGCAGTTTACGAATTCAGTGGCACAATACGGTTTTTTTTCGGAAAAACGCGGAACGCTGCTCAAAAAACGCTGTAACTCCAATAAAAATGGACACTTGCACGTTCCACTATCGAGTGGAACGCAAGTGGAACGGAGTCAGTAAAAAACTGTCGGAACAGCGGTACAGGACGATTTCAGATTTCAGATTTTAGATTGCGGATTTATGAAAAAAACGCAGGGACAACGGGACATCCGAAGATTTATCAGAACTATCTGCGGTCTATTTACGTTTGAATCCCTGTAACTAGCCCGTTTTCATATGCGCCAGATTTATTCATTCTACACAGATGCGTTCTGGATCGCCGTCAAGTCGCTCCTTGAGCATAAACTCCGCGCGTTCTTGACGTTGATCGGAATTATCATTGGTGTCGCCGCTGTGATCGTCGTTGCGGCTTCGATCAGCGGGCTCAAGACATACGTCGTGGAAACAGCCTCGAAGGTGCTGGGCTCGGATCATTTTATGATGACCCGCATGGCGTCGATGGGACGCATGGCGGACGAAGAGTTCGAGCGGCGCAATCGACGCAATAAGGACATAAAGTGGGATGAATATGAGTATGTTCGCGACAATTGTCAACTCTGTGCTCATGTAGGTGCTCAGGTAAACAGCGGCGCTGATCTTACTCATGACGGTATTGAAATGCCCTCAACCCGTATCATGGGCGTAACCGCCAATATGGCAGAGATCGAGGATAAAACGATGTCCGAGGGCCGTTTCATGAGCACCGAAGAATCGAACCGCATTACCTACGTCTGCATCATTGGCAACGACGTCAAGGAGAAATTTTTTCCTACAGGCTCGGCTATCGGCCAGGAGATCAAGATTCGTGGTGTTCCTTTAACGATCATCGGTGTCGAGGAAAAACGCGGTTCGTTCTTTGGCGATTCGCAGGACCGCCACATTTATATTCCTATCACGCTGCACGGCCAGATGTTCGTTAGAACAGGCGGGCTGCAGCTTCACGGCAAATCTCTGGACTCGGAAGTTTTTAAGGACTCAATAGAGGAAGCCCGCCAGCTTTTGCGCAATCGACGACAGTTGATCGGCAGCGACGAAGACACCTTCGGCGTTGTCAATGTAGATGACTTCAATTCGACAATGGATCAGATCACGGGCATGATCGCAGGCGTTGTATTGCCTATCACCGGCATCATCCTTGTGGTCGGCGGCATTGTCGTAATGAACATTATGCTCGTCTCAGTTACGGAGAGAACCTTCGAGGTTGGCCTGCGGAAAGCTTTGGGAGCAACACGAAAACAAGTACTCCTTCAGTTCCTGATCGAATCGTCGTTGCTGTGCATCGTCGGCGGCATATTTGGCTTGTTACTAGCCTTGGTAGCAACACAGATCGTCGGGTACGCACTCGGCATTACTATGACCATAGAAATGTTCTACATCATTGTGTCGATTTTGGTGTCTAGCAGTATTGGGATCATTGCAGGACTTTATCCCGCATGGAAAGCGTCACGCCTCGACCCTATCGTTGCTTTGACGCAAAGCTAGGTGAGATCGGTATGAATATCAAAAACTCATTACCAGTCGAAGTATTTAAGATGGCCATGGACAGCATCATGGGCCATAAGTTTCGTTCGGCTCTGACGATCATCGGTATTGTAGTCGGTATAATCACGGCAGTCGTTGTAGCGTCGATCCTGACCGGGATGCGTCAGTCGATAGTAGCGATCGTAGAGGAATACGGAACGAACAATATTTACGCATTTCACCTTTCTATGGGTGACGGGCCGCCGAACCGCGACGAGCGCAACCGCAAGCCCTTCACGGATGCCGATGTCGATGCCTTGTTATCACAATCCGCCACGATAGAAGACATTGCTGTGGCAAATCCAGGGATAGGCAATTACGGACCGAGCTTTGACGACAATCTGACATACGAGGGCCGCAACTACCGCTGGGCGCAATGCGACGGCGTTTCGACGAATTACGATCAGGTGCTTAACCTCACGGTACGCGAGGGCCGCTGGCTGACCGAAGCCGACGATCAGCAGCGACGAAAAGTGCTAGTGATCGGGGTTGACGCACGCGAAGCGCTGTTTCCCGATCCGGACGATTCGCCTATTGGAAAGGTGGTTCGGATGAATGGAGATACCTGGGAGATCATCGGTGTTCTGGAAAAAAGAAAGGCGGGTTTCTTTGGTGAGAACGAGGAGGACCGCAAAGTTTTTATGCCCTACCGTACGTCCCGCAAGGTTGCGCCGCTTCGTGATTATCTTCTGATGACGATCCAGGCGAAGAATGGGCAGTTGAACGATGCCGCAGCCGAGATCGAGGGGATCATGCGCCAACGCCGCGGCGTCAAGTACGAGGAAAAAAACGACTTCGACCTAAAAACTGCCGATGCATTCATCGCACAGTTCGATGGCATTATTGGAGGAGTCGGCATTGCGGCAATAGCCATCTCATGCCTTGGATTGCTCGTAGGAGGCATCGGCGTCATGAATATAATGCTTGTATCGGTAACGGAACGAACAAAAGAGATAGGCATCCGCAAAGCCATTGGAGCAACCAAGGGAGCGATCGTACTCCAGTTTCTCCTCGAAGCAATGACGCTCACTTTCTTCGGCGGCATCATTGGCGTCGTAACGGCGATAGGTATAAGCAATCTGATAATGCTGCTGGTCCCAAGCCTTCCCGCGCAGGTACCGCCGTGGGCAGTGATCACAGGCCTTGCAGTGTCCGTCGGTGTCGGTTTGGTGTTTGGCGTTCTGCCGGCAAGAAAAGCGTCGCGGCTCGATCCGATCGAATGCCTACGCTACGAGTAGTCCGTTATATTCTTGTTCTTTGACAATTAAAAAGCCGGTCCCGGCTTATTTCCTGCGGGATCATAATTACAAACGACAATTGTTTTCCAATTGCCGGGAGTATTGCGATTAATACCGCAGCCTATTCGGGCAGTCTTTCTCCATACGATCTGAGTATAGTGAGTGCAAACCTATCCCGCTCTGCATTTGCCTGTCTTGTTGTCCCAGTTTGGCTTCTCAAGCATCCATCTGTTCACTGCGGCGACTGCAGCCGCATCGCGTGCTGCCGAAACAAAAATGCTCTCGCCGAATATCGTGTCATCCCGATGCTCAGCAACGCCCCGTGTGGCCCAAGTCTGTGCGAAGTCGGCCAACTTGCAATCCCAAGTGAGCTGCGGAAGGTTGAGGCCGGCTCGAACCAGATTATGAACATTCAAAATCTCGATCATCTCGCCTCGCGTCAGTCCGTTTGCTCCGGCGCATTTTGGCATGCGTTTGTCCGAGGCTTGAGCAATTGCCTGCGACACGCCGAGACAAGTCATCAACAACAAAAACATCGTAACCGCTATTTTCGAATTAAGCTTCATTCACATTTTGACCTAACAAATGCAAAGTCGATCCCCTTATCCTTTTCATTAATTTTACCCTCGATCCTGGCTGCAAGTTTGTTCACTCCGGCATTACGATAGATCACGCGATGTGGAAAATCATTCTGTAGATTTTCGAAGACCATCTCTCCTACATTCGCTGATTTCAGCGCAAACGGAGTTGCCTGCGCAGCATTAGGCAGTTGGGCAAAAAACTTGGCCGAGTCATTTTCCTGCACGATCCTCATAAATTCCCATGAAACGAGTTTTCCCTTCTTAACGGTTCTCCCGATACCGAACAAAGCTCCTCCTTCGGAACTGGTCCATTGCTCAGATGTAACGGTCCCTTTCGGTTCATTTCTCATTTCCCAACAGCCCGTAAGCCACTTAACACTCGCGACATCAATCTTGGCCTGAGCAAATGCCGACGATGACACCATAACCATACCTAAAATAACCGCTGCAAACTTAAACTTCATAAATATTCTCCTTTCCCTAAAAAGGGCATCACTGATAATAGATGGTCAGGTTCGGGCATGTATTGTAAAAAACCGACAAGCTCAGGTATTCAGAAAGTGTCCGGAAAACACGAGGTCGCGCCCGAAATATTCAGTCGGCGTAACACCCGAAAAATTTCGAAAATCTTTGATCATATGGGCCTGATCATAATAGCCTGCCTTAAGAGCACCATCGAGCAATGTGGAATCATTTGAGCCAATTGCGTCGAGAAATGTCTGAAATCTAATTATCCTTGCAAACAGTTTCGGCGACAGTCCGATCTGCTCGTTAAACGCCCGTTCGAGCCGCCGCTCAGACCAGTTTAGATATGCGGCACAATCGCCGACCGACATCGATCCGCTTGCGGAACGCTGTGCTGAGACACACGATCTCATTTCCATGCTCACAGCCGTTTCGCCAAAAGCTGAGAAAAAGTCCTCAAAGATCACTATCCGTGCATTGAAATCCGCAGCCGCGGCAAGCTTTTCGAACAACTCGTCTTCACGACTTCCTAAGATACTCCGGAGATCGATGATCTGGTCACGTATCTCCGCCATTGAAATGCCCAGTAACGCTGAACCGGCTTCGGGACGCAGGCGAACGCCGAATATATCAGTATCACCGCTCGGCCCGATCGAAAGCCGCGTCGTTAGTTGTCCGGCAACGATCGATCTTGGCTGAAATTGGGTAAAACCGTCCGCGAAATAAGTCACGAATCGATCGCAAAAATCGAAAATTAACTCGACGCTGCCGTCCGGCAAAACAGGTTCCGGTTCGCCAGACATTTCGTCACGGCCGTAAGAAAGCTCCCAGTACGACTTGACCAAAAAGGCGGCACTACCGTTAGATTTTGATTCGGAATATTTCATTACAATAGTTCGATGGTTTCTTCATACTGCGGCACAACTACATTCCATCCGAATCTGTCGCGGATGTGTCCTGCCATTGCCTCGGCGGCCTCAGGCTCGCCGTGGGTCGTGAAAACCATCTTGGGTGCGTTGGACAATCCGCTAAGCCAGCGTAACACTGCCTTCCAATCGGCATGAGCGGAAAAGCCTTCGACCTTTTCGATATGGCAATTGACCGGAACCCAATTTTTCATAATGCGAACTTCCCGCTCGCCGTCCTGAATTCGACGGCCCGCAGTTCCGGCTGCCTGATAGCCAACAAAAATTATCGTCGCATTCTCATTTGGCAGTATTCGCATCGCGTGATGCAGAACGCGGCCGCCTGACAGCATTCCCGAAGCCGAAATAATAATGCGTGAGCCTTTCATCTCATTTAACTTCTTTGATTCGTCACGGCTCGAAGCAGTTGTCATAGACGCGGTCCGCAAAGGATGCTTTTTGCCCGCGAGTATTGAGGCATATTCGCGGTCGTGTTCCTCATGCCAACGATTATAAATTTGCGTCGCCTGCGCTGCCATCGGCGAATCAACAACGACCGGCAAGATCGGAATGCGTTTCTGCTCCTCAAGTTCGCGGATCATGTAGAGCACTTCTTGCGTGCGTCCAACAGCAAACGCTGGTATCAAAATCGGGCCGTCGCGTTTGGCAGCATCGTTTATGATCCGTGCCATTTGCGTTTCCGAATCGACTTCGCCGTGCAGACGATCTCCATAGGTCGATTCGCACATCAGATAATCGCAATCCGGCGGCGTCGCAGGGTCTTTAACGATCGGCTGATCGTAATGTCCAAGATCACCCGAGAACAGAAAACGAATGCTGTCGCTGCGGGCGGAAACGCGACTGTTAAGGAGCGTGCCTTCAGCCGAGTATGCACGCTCGTTCACACTCGCGTCTCCGCCCGTACTCATCTCCACCAACACAAGACTCGCTCCCATGATATGCCCGGCGACCATAAAGCTCGCCCTGATGCCTTCGCAAATGTCGTAAGGCTGGCCGTCGTTAGGCACTGGCCGCAATTTCTGGAGCGTCGCACGCGCGTCATCCTCATCATAAAGCGGCAATGCCGGAGAATGACTTGTAAGGTCGTGACGATTGCGATAGTCCGCTTCCTCTTCCTGCAAACGTGCAGAATCCGGCAAAAGGACCTTCAATAGATCGCCGGTTGCCCTTGAAGTCGTGATTTCCCCGCCAAATCCTAGTTTAACAAGCCTCGGCAGCCAACCCGTATGGTCGATATGCGCATGAGTGATAATTACCGCATCGATCTCGCGCGGATCGAACGGCGGATCTTGCCAGTTACGTGCGCGGATCTCCTTCAATCCCTGAAACAGACCGCAATCGACAAGTATCTTTTTGCCGTTATGCTCAAGCAAATACTTGGAGCCCGTAACAGTCCCGACACCGCCATAAAATGTTATCTTCGCCATTGCCTCAATATACAAGGCAAAAGCTTAAAAACCAAAAGTCATCAATTAATTGACTAGCTCGTGAGGGAACCATAGAACTTTGTTGGGTTCGGACGATTTGGATTGTTCTTTTCTTGAACGAGCGGTCGTTACAAGGCCTTTCGGAGTTTCACAATCGGTGCCAAAAGCAGCCCAGCCAAAATATAGTTCTACCTCGACAGATTCGCTCTCATTGATCTTCAGCTTTCTGCCAAAAAATCCCGTGCTAAGTCTCGCGATCACCTCGTGAGCTATCTCTTTGGATGCAGTCGGCAAAATAACTAAAAATTCGTCGGACGAAGCTCGCGATAGAAAATCCATCTGCCGCAGGTTGTCCTTGATGATCTTTGACGCGATGCTCAGAACCCGGTCGCCGGTCACATGTCCAAACCTTTGATTGATCTCGTCGAAATTTTTAATATCAATGGCAAGAATCGTCAGCGGTCTGGCTTCTGGATTACGCTGCGTCTCAGCTATTTGATTTTCGAGAAACAGATAGAACGCGCGTTCATTCGGCAGGTCGGTTGTTCCGTCGGTCAGAGCGTTTGCGAGGCTTCGTTCTAGTGCAATAGAGCTCAAAACCAAAGGAGCCGCTCGCACGCCGATCGCTTCGAATAGCGAAGACTCCCTTTCGCTTACATTGTTATTCTCATCAAAATAGAGACACAAAACACCGAAAGGTTCTACGCCATTTAGCAATGGTATTGCGACAATTGAACCAATGCCCTCGATGTCGTTGCCTGCCGACTGTTCGATCTCGACGCAACGCCGTGAAAAACAAATTCCGACCGATGCGTCGCTCAACACGTGCGTTCTATGTTTAATAGCGTCGGCATCAGGGCCGTCGGTCTCGGCGACACGAAGATGCGATCTAGTTTCGTCCAGCAGAAAAAGTGCAGACGTGCGAAATTTTGCAAGTTGCCGGATCCTACTCGAAACAAGCCTGAACATATCCGCCTTCTTGATCGAACCGGAAAAAAATTCGCTCGCTTCCTCCAAAGCTCGAAGGCCCTCTGTGGCAGGCAATGTGCGATCCGCATTTGATCCTGCGGAAGCATGGGGCGAAGAATGACGACGCTGCCAAATATGGAGGCCGACACAGGCTAGCAAAAATCCTGCCATAATGCCGGAAAATCCGCGAGTTTTTGCTTCGATCGAAAATTGTGAATTTGCCAAAACAAAAGCGAGAAAGATCGAACACATTGCCGCAATAACAAAAACGACCTGATAAAAGGTGTCTGTGCGCGTAGTACTTCCCTGCGTGGGCTGGTCTTCAAAATTTGTCATTTTCTGGTCAAAAGCGGGAAAAATGTGGTGAAAACGGGAATTATTTCCCTCCTTTTAAACTAACTTTTTAGGCGAATCAAAGTCAATATCTTTATTTATTGACCAATAAACATAGGCATCCCATCAAAAAACGTCAAAAGGCAAGAAAATAGACAATAAAAATTATCAAAAAATAATGATTTTTGGGCAATTTTAGGGTTGACTATTGCTCATATAACCAATATATTGACGTTTGCCTTGAAAAAGAAAGAGTTCAGGGCAAAACGGCTGTGTCCGATCAGTCGAACGTTTAGTAATAGTAATTTAATCTTTGAGTTAATAAGACAGGAGTTTGAAAAATAAAATGAAAAAAGTAATCTTACTTTCGACAGTTCTTGGTTTGGGTGCACTTGGCATGGCTTGCGGCGAAGCGCCTGCAAACAACACACCAGCCGTCAAACCGGCAGCTAACGCAGCTATGAATGCTGTTAACACTGCTGTGAACACAGCACAGGTTGCTGCTAACACAATGGCAAATGCAGCTAACTCGATGGCTAACGCTATCAAGCCTGCTACCAATGCAGCTCCGGTTAATGCAGCGAAAGCACCGGCAGCAAATGCAACAAACGCAAACGCAACAAAGAAATAGTTCTTGCGTCTTAGACGTTTTTGAAAAAGCACTTGTCTTCGGACAAGTGCTTTTTCTTTTGCATATGAGTCTATTGGTTAAGCTAGCAACTCATTCACTTCAGTCTCAGTCGTCGCCGGTCGTTGGCAAACAAAATTCTCACAAACATAGACCGTTGGTTTACCTTCAACCATTTGACGATCTTTTAGCAGCGGAATGACCCCCGCGTCCGACGCTGGTTCCGCTGACAATGCAATGACCGTGTCCGGCAAGTATCTGGCGAGAATGATGCGTTCCATTTCATTCCCCTTCGCTCCTAACACCGCAATTTCTTTTGTAGCGGCGAGATGAAATTCCATCGCGGACAAAGCCCGCCCGAAACCTTGCGGATATCTCCGCAACTGCGACGCCGTCAACCTTAACACTGTCACCGCAAATCGTTCATACCTGTCGTCACCCAGCAATTTGGCCA
Organism: Chloracidobacterium sp.; assembly: GCA_016711345.1. Lineage (NCBI taxonomy): Bacteria > Pseudomonadati > Acidobacteriota > Blastocatellia > Chloracidobacteriales > Chloracidobacteriaceae > Chloracidobacterium > Chloracidobacterium sp. Next base: position 3,322,428 of record JADJTD010000001.1, on the reverse strand, counting down.
ATCTCAACAGCACATCAGCAGCAACAGAGTTTCCTGACGGCGTTGCGTTGTCATAAAAGTCCTTATTGCGGACGATCAACTCTTCGTGATCGTTCGATGTAAAGAAAAACCCGCCGTTTTCTTCATCCCAAAACTCCGTGATCATTAGATCCGCCAGTCGCCTTGCCTCAGTCAAATATTTGACCTCACCAGAAACTTTGTAAAGCTCGATCAATCCGTCCGCAACATTCGCGTAATCTTCAACATAACCGTTCAGTTTTGCCGTTCCATCTTTCCAAGTTCGCTGCAGCCGCCCGTCCTTCTGCAACTGCGTGAGAATGAAATCGGCATTGCGCTTTGCAATTTCTAGATAGTCATCGTTGCCGAGCACGGCCGCCGCGTCAGCAAATGCCGCCAGCATCAGGCCGTTCCATGCCGTCAAAACCTTTTCATCGCGATGCGGCTTGATCCGCATTTCTCGCTCGGCAAATAGCTTTGCACGCATGTCAGCACCGGGAGCGGCCGCGACTGGGTTCTTAACATTCAGAATATTCTTCCCTTCAAAGTTTCCGTTCGACGTCACATCATAATACTCACAAAATGTTCTGCCCTCTTCATCGCCTATCACCTCCGCGATCTCTTCCGACGTCCAAACAAAGAACTTACCTTCTTCGCCCTCACTGTCAGCATCCTGAGTCGAATAGAAGCCACCGCTCTCGTCAAGCATTTCACGCCGTACATATTCAAGCGTTTCAATAGCTATTCGTTTGTAAAATTCATTGCCTGTCACCTGATATGCATGCAAATATACGCGTATTAACTGAGCATTGTCGTAGAGCATCTTCTCAAAATGCGGCACAAGCCAGATCGCATCGACAGCATAGCGATGAAAGCCTCCGCCAAGCTGATCGTAGATGCCGCCGCGAGCCATTTTGTCGAGAGTGTAGGTCACGACCGACAAAGCCATGTCATCGCCAGTCCGGTAATGATATCGAAGTAAAAATTCCAGCGACATCGCAGGCGGAAATTTGGGAGCTCCGCCAAAACCACCGTTCACCGTGTCGAACGTACGCGAAAAACTCGAAAACGCTGCATCCAACAGGTCAGTTGAGAGTCCGCCCGAAACCGACTCGACAATACTTAGCCGCTGCAATTCACCGACAATATCGTTTGCCGAATTTTCTAACTCATCCCGTTTAGTCTTATACGCCTCGGCGATGCTCATTAAGATCTGCTGCCAACTCGCCATTCCATATCGCGGTGCGGGCGGGAAATATGTGCCGCCAAAAAACGGCCGCTTGTCCGGAGTCAGAAACACATTCATCGGCCAGCCGCCGCGTCCGGTCGTCAGTTGAACGAAATTCATGTAGATCTGATCGACGTCGGGCCGCTCTTCCATATCGACCTTGATGTTGACGAAATGCTCATTCTGTATAGCAGCCGTGGCCTCATCTTCAAACGACTCATGCTCCATCACATGACACCAATGGCACGCCGAATAGCCGATGCTGACCAACAGAGGCTTGTCCTCAGCCTTGGCTTTCTCAAAAGCCTCTTCGCCCCACGCATACCAGTCGACAGGGTTGTGAGCGTGCTGGAGCAGATACGGACTAGTCTCGTTTATGAGACTATTTGTAAATTTTTTGGAAATTTGCATAATTACATTGTTTCACGCCCAACCGCATTTTTGAAACTCGACTTACTTTCTGCTATATTAACGGCATCATTTCCTATGACCTCACGTTGCATTTCAAAACTCCGTCCTATGAAGCAGCGAGCGAATCTCTTCGCCGGTGACTAATTCTCCGTTCAGAGTTCAACCCTCAATTTGTCTTCGTTTTCAACCAAAGACACGATAAATCGTGCACTCTAAACATAAGGAGAAAAGATCATGACACCGACACAAGAATTACAAAGACCGTCAATTAAAACTGAGTTGCCAGGACCAAAGTCCCGCGAGATCATCGACGCTGATTCCCGCTACGTCACGCCGAGTTATCCACGGCCCGATTACAAACTGGTTGTCGATCACGCAAGCGGCGTTTGGATCACCGATCCTGATGGAAATACCTTTCTCGACTGTAATGCCGGCGTCGCCGTCTGTTCGACGGGCCATTGCCATCCGGAGATCGTTGCTGCTATTCAGAAACAAGTCAGCGAGTTGATCCATCTTTGCGGCACCGATTTCTATTACAGGCACATGCCGGAGCTTGGAAAGAAGCTGGAAGAGATCTGCCCGATCGAAGGACCAACGAGAACCCATTTCGGCAACAGCGGTGCCGAAGCAGTCGAAACGGCTTTGAAAGTCGCGACGTATCATACACGACGACAGAAATTCATCTCGTTTTTCGGATCGTTCCATGGTAGAACACTTGGGGCATTGAGTCTGACCTCTTCTAAAAAGGCACAGCGTCTTGGTTTTATGCGGCAGGCACTCGATGTCGTTCACATTCCATATCCAAACAAATTCCGACACTTCGCGACCGATATGCCGACTGACGAAGCCACGATAACACGCGACGTCGTCAAATGGATCGAAAAGCGTCTTTTCCAAACAACAACGCCGCCTGAAGAAGTAGCTGGCATCGTCCTCGAAGTCGTTCAGGGCGAAGGCGGCTACATTCCTGCACCGCTCGCGTTTGTTAAAGAGTTAAGACGAATCTGCGACGAAAACGGTATCATGCTCATCATTGACGAGGTGCAGTCGGGAATGGGCCGCACTGGCAAGATGTTCGCCCTAGACCATTATCCCGGCGTAAAGGCAGACATTATGTGTCTTGCGAAAGGACTTGGCTCAGGAATGCCTATCGGTGCCTGCATCGCCCGAGCCGACATCATGGATTGGCACAAAGGTGCTCACGCCTCAACGTTCGGCGGCAATCCGGTCGCATTGACCGCTGCTCTTAAAACTATCGAGTTGCTGCAAGGCGGCCTAGTTGATAACAGCCGTGATGTTGGAGCTTATCTCGAAGAGGGTCTGCAAAAACTGGCTCAAAAATACGATTGCATCGGCGACATTCGCGGTTTTGGTATGATGCTCGGTGTAGAATTCGTAACCGATAAAGTGAGCCTCACACCCGCTCCCGAACTCCGCGACGCGATCGAAATGGAATGTTACAAACGCGGCCTGATCATTCTAGGCTGCGGCCATAACTCGATCCGCTGGTCACCGCCTTTGATCCTTGCAAAGGAACATGTCGATGTTGCTTTAGAAATATTCGACGAAGCGATCGCCGCTTCTGTATAGCACAACTAATATATTTGATAAAGAAATTGGGGCTGCGTTCAACAAAGATCGCAGCCTTATTAGTTGGCCAACCTATAGCTTCCTCACGAAAAGGAAGCGGTTCCGATAGTCGGAACCGCTTGGTGAATTGACTCAGAATGCAGGAAAATATGGGTATTTTGGATGGTTTATATTAGTTGCCGTAGCCAAAACCACGGACGCGCGCCGTTCCGATGTTAAATCCCGCGACGAATGCGTTGGTTTCAAAAACTGCGTTCAATGCTCCGGCAGCTTCAGGCCTGAGGGTTACCGAAACGTCGTCCAAATTCACGCGCTCCAAACCAAATCCCGAATTCGAATTTGCGGGTAGCGCCAGATCAAACAGCGGAATACGTGCGACGACCGATCCATTGGCCGATACAAGTCCAGTCAAAACAATTCCGGAAGCTCCCGTGGTATCAATAATAAAGCTCTTTAACTTGACCTTCGTGGAGCCTCTCGTCAAAGTAAGGCCGCCGCTGTGAATGATCTCACCGCGAAGTGTTGGACGGTCAAGAGTTCCGTCCGCAATCGGGAAAGTTGCTTTACCGTTTCGCAATTGGGCGGGGAATACCTTACCAGGTGCGATGTTCAAAGATGTTAGGGCGCCAATGAAATCAGAGCTGAGAACGACACTCGTCGAACCGTGAATAAGCTCTATCTGGGGCGAAGTCTGTTGTCCACCTGGATTATTTGACTGTGCAAAAGTCAGACCGACAGAAACTGATAGGATAGCGATCAAAAGAAATATTTTTTTCATAATTATTCTCCTTAAGTTGAATTAAATTAGCGAACGAAATATGGCTTTCGATAAGCGAGGTCAAACGGATTCAATTTTTTTCAAAAAAAATCCGACAAGTAGAAAATTTTACAATTTAGAAACCTATTTCCAAGTATCTGCTTCCGAAGCGGCGATTTTGCATCAGGAAGCGGTTCCGGATAGCCGGAACCGCTTGTTGGAATGTATAAGATGCGGAAAAATAGAGGATTTTTGGATGGATGTTCTTAATCGCCGTACCCGAAGCCACGTACACGGGCAGTTCCGATACCGAAGCCGGCGACAAAAGCGTTGGTTTCGAACACAGCGTTCAGCGCGGTAGCTGCCTCTGGCCTGAGTGTTACTGACACGTTGTCTAAATCCACACGTTCGATATCAAGGAAGATAGACGAACTAGTTGGAAGGGTTAGGTCAAACAGAGGAATACGACCAACAACAGCTCCGTTAGCAGATACAAGTCCCGTCAGGATGATTCCGCCTGTACCGGTGGTGTCAATGGTAAAGCCCTTCAGTTTAACCTTGGTGGCACCTCTCGTTAAGGTCAGGCCGCCATTGTGCGCTATCTCTCCTCGGAGTGTTTGACGATCAAGTGTTCCGTCTGTTATCGGAAAAGTTGCGATTCCGTTGCGAATCCTAGCTGGAAATACTTTGCCGGGAGCTATATTTAGCGCGGTTAGTGCCCCGATGAAGCCAGAGCTTAGCTCAACCGAAGTCCCGCCGTGAATAAGTTCAATCTGGGTTGTTTGTCCGGATGGGCGATTGTTCGACTGTGCGAACGTCAGGCCGACTGAAATTGATAGCATCGCAATCAAAAGAAAGATTTTTTTCATAATTATTCTCCTTAAAATAAATAAAGTTAATGAACGAAATATGGATTTCGGCAACCTTGTTGAAACGGATTCACTTTTTTTCAAAAAAAATGCTCGCCATAAGCGAGCATGAATATCTGGAGTTTTTTTTTAGCTCTTTTAACCTTTCGCTTTCTTGATCTCTTCTACCATTACAGGGACGGCATCAAAAAGGTCGCCGACAATACCATAATCCGCTATATCAAAGATCGGCGCTTCGGAATCCTTATTAATGGCAACAATTGTTCCTGCGTTTTTCATTCCCACGATGTGTTGGATAGCGCCTGAAATGCCGAGGGCAATGTAAACCTTCGGTGCGACCGTCTGCCCGGACGAACCGATCTGCCGGTCAATTGGCAGCCATTCGCTATCGCAGATCGGACGCGAGGCGGCAAGGTCGGCACCTAGAACATCTGCAAGCTGCTGAGCAAGTGCAATGTTCTCCTGCGATTTGATGCCGCGTCCGACTGCAACGATGATCTCGGATTTGGTGAGATCGACAGTCGCTTTAGCCTCCTGAAACGGAGCCTCAGGAGTCATACGAATATCGCCGACCATGACATTCATTGTCTCGACCGCAGCAGTTCCGTTTTCGGCATTCTCGCCGCGAAAAGCACCTGATTGGAAGGTCACAAAATACGGAGCATCGCCGCCGATAGTAACATCTGCATCGAGTTTCCCAAGGAAAATGCGCCGGCTCAGAACTAGTTTTCCGCCCTCGGCCTTGTAACGAATACAATCGCCGACAACTTCACGTCCAAGCCTTGCTGCAACCTTCGGTGCAAAATCACGCACTTGATATGTATGCGACATCACAACATACTGTGGATTCGTGGCTCTGATAACCTGCTCCCAGGCGTCAGCGTAACCATCAGGCGTGTATGTTCCAAGCTTCTCGTTCTTGGCAACAATCACCTTTTCGAGACTATAACCTGCGATCTCCTGTGCCAACGCGCAATCCTTATCGCAAGGCAGAACAGCCGCGACCTTTAGCCCGAGGTCTTTTCCAATGCTCTGCGCCGCCACGATCGCCTCAAGCGAGGTCTTATTTAGGACGCAGTCTTTGTGCTCGATAAATACTAAGATCATATAACTCGAACCTCCGTTCTAAGCCTTTCGACCAACTCGACGGCACCGGCCTTAGCGTCGCCGTTACCGAGTATTTGCGTCTGCTTTGTTTTCAGAGGCATGTAAACTTTTTCGATCTTCGCTGCCGAAGCAAATGCCTCGACTGAAGGTGTGACCTCACGAATTTCCTTGCTCTTCGCGGCCATAATGCCCTTGAGCGATGCATAACGGATCTGTGAGATGCCGGATTGGATCGTAAGCAGCGAAGGCAGCTTATACGTGAACCACTGATACCAACCGCTCTCAAGCTCGCGTTTGACGCGAAGCGTATCGCCGAGGCTTGCTCTATCAACCTCGATCACAATAGTCGCATGCGGTATGCCGAGCAATTCGGCAAGTATCACTCCCGTCTGGCCATAGCTCGCATCATCGGACTGTAATCCTGTAAACACAAGATCGGCGTTCTCATCACGAATAGCATCCGCGATGGTCTTTGCGATCTGATACGCTGAGAGCGTCTTGCTGTCTTCAACAACAATGTGAATCGCACGGTTAGCTCCGCGAGCCAGAGCGTCTTTTATGACGGTCTTGGCCGTCTGAGGCCCGAGCGTACAGACAACAACCTCACCTTCGCCTTTAGCCTCAACAGTCCGCAGAGCCTCTTCAAGAGCGTACCCGTCAGACTCGTTCGTCTGCTGCGAAATGTCAGCCTCATTAATCCACTTCTCGTCGCCCCCAATGCGAAGAACCGCATCCTTATTGGCGACTTGCTTCATTAAAACAATAATTTTCATTTTTGTAGCTCAAATGCAGAAGCCCGGGCATAAACAAGCACGTAACTCTCACAGTCGGGTGTTACGCTTTTGCTTATGCTCGGGCTGCCGAACTAGTCTTCATACCTCTTAAAGATCAAACAAGCATTGGTTCCGCCAAATCCAAAATTATTCGACAACACATAATCAACTTTAGCCTCACGAGCCTGGTTGGGTATGTAATCGAGATCACAATCTGGATCGGGAAATTCGTAATTGATCGTAGGCGGCAATTTATTTTCCATTATCGCCTTTACCGAAAATACTGCCTCCAGGCCGCCCGCAGCTCCAAGAGCATGGCCGGTCATTGATTTTGTAGAACTAACCGGAATTTCGTAGGCTCGCTCGCCAAAGACCTTCTTGATAGCCAGCGTCTCAAATTTATCGTTGTAAGGTGTCGACGTGCCATGAGCATTGATATAGTTGATCTGCTCAGTTGTAATTCCTGCATCCTTCAATGCCCGCTCCATCACGCGAATCGCTCCGGAACCAGTCTCATCCGGCATTGTTACGTGAAATGCATCACCGCTCATTCCGTAACCAACGATCTCGGCAAGAATATTGGCACCACGCGCCTTGGCAAATTCAAGTTCTTCAAGGATCATCAATCCTGCGCCTTCACCGATCACAAACCCATCTCTTTCGAGATCGAACGGACGAGAGGCGTGCTTCGGATCGTCATTTCGTGATGAAAGAGCACGCATCGATGCAAAACCCGCAACTGACATAGGAGTGATAGCACTCTCTGCACCGCCGCAGATCATCGCATCAGCGTCACCGCGTTCGATCAAGCGAAAACTGTCACCGATAGCGTGAGCACCGGCCGAACAAGCTGTTGCAGTCGCTGAATTCGGCCCCTTTGCACCGTGTCGTATCGAAACATTGCCCGATGCAAGGTTGACGATCGCCGAGACAATAAAGAACGGCGATACACGATCAGGGCCAGAGGCGAGAAGCTTTTCGTGTTCACGCTCGATCGCCCAAAAATCGCCGATACCCGAACTTATATAAGTACCGATCATCTCTGCGTTCGAATCATCAATGACAAGGCCGCTGTGTTTCATCGCCTCGTCAGATGCCGCCAAAGCAAAGTGCGTAAACGCACCCATTCGGCGAGCTTCCTTCTTGTCAAGAAAACTCAACGGATCAAAATCCTTAACTTCACACGCGAATTTGGTCGAATATTTCTCGGCGTCGAATTTCTTAATGTAATCCGCACCGTTCTCGCCGTTCATCAACGCGCTCCAAGTCGTCGGCACATCGTTTCCGCACGCCGTAACCAAACCGAGTCCTGTAACTACTACTCGACGTTTCATAGATCGTGATTAGTGAACTGTGAATCGCAAATAGAAAAATACTATTCACATTTACGATTCACTGCCTGCCAATTAGCCTTTGTGCTGTTCCACGTATGCGTATGCATCGCGGACGCCTTGGATCTTTTCTGCGTCTTCGTCGGGAATTTCAATATCAAATTCCTCTTCGAAGCGCATCACGAGTTCGACGAGGTCAAGTGAATCCGCACCGAGATCCTCGATGAAACGTGCGTTTTCCGTAACTTCCGCTTCATCGACCCCGAGTTCGTCGACGATGATCTGTTTGATCTTATCCTGTACTTCTGACATATTTTCTCCTATTTTTTATTGCGTTTCTAAAGTATTTCTCAAACTCTCAGTATTTTCAATGTTGGTATAGATGACATCCTTAGCTATCTGTCTTACCAATCCCGTCAAAATCTTGCCAGGGCCGATCTCGATAAATTTACCGACACCGTTAGCGGTCATATTCTCGATCGTCTGGAGCCATCGCACCGGCGACGAAACCTGTCGCGTCAGTCTGTCGCAAACGCTCGATGCATCAGTATTCATCATCGCATCGACATTATGCAATATCGGAAACACAAAGTCGCCGTACTCTAGTTCCGCGAGATCCTCTGAGAGCCTTTTTTGTGCAGGCATCATCAATTCACAATGAAAAGGAGCTGAGACATTTAGCTTTATCGCTCGTTTCGCTCCCTTTTCTTTCAATATCTCACACGCACGATCAACCGCTTCGGCATTCCCCGCAATAACAACTTGCGATGGCGAATTTATGTTAGCCGGACTGCACACTTGTCCTTGAGAAGACTCTGTACAGGCCGCCTCGACAGTTTCGACATCGAGACCAAGTATCGCGGCCATTGCACCGACGCCAACCGGAACCGCTTCCTGCATATACGTCCCGCGGTTACGAACAGTTCGCACTGCTTCGGCAAAATCCAAAACACCCGCAGCAACCAACGCCGAATACTCGCCCAGACTGTGACCTGCAACGTAATCAGGTTCGGGCAATCCTTCTGCCATTGCTGCATGATAAGCAGCGACCGACGCAGTCAGAATTGCTGGCTGAGTATTAGCCGTTAGCTGTAGCTCAGCCTCGTCACCAGAAAAACACATCTCCGACAACGAAAAGCCTAGAGCATCGTCGGCCGCCTCAAAGACTTCTCTAGCCGCCGTAAAATTGTCAAATAGATCTTTTCCCATGCCGACGGATTGCGATCCCTGACCCGGAAAAATATAAGCGCTCTTAGACATTTAATCTAAAATCCAAAATCTAAAATCGAACCACCGTTCCGCCCCAAGTAGCTCCGCCGCCGAACGCGGTCAACAGCACAAGACTTCCCTCTTTAACACGGCCTGATTGTATGCATTCATCCAACGCGATAGGTATCGACGCCGAAGATGTATTCCCATGCTGGGCAATATTCGAATAAACTTTTTCTTCCGGCACGCCAAGTCGTGACGCAACGGCATCGGTTATCCGTTGATTCGCCTGATGCGGAATGACAAGATCGACATCATCTACCGTATAACCAGCCTTTGCCAACATTTCCGCAGAAATATCTGCCATCGAACGCACGGCAACCTTGAAAAGCTCATTGCCTTTCATCTTAAAAAAGTGATCGCCGTTATCTATTGTTTGATGTGTGGTTCCGAGCTTCGTGCCGCCGCCGGGAGAATAAAGCTGATCTTCGTAACGGCCGTCAGAACGTATCTTTGTCGCGAGAATTCCTTTACCTTCCGGCACCGGCCCTAGCACCGCAGCTCCCGAACCGTCACCAAAAATTACGCACGTTCCGCGATCTGTGTAATCAACATACTTAGTAAGAACTTCCGCACCTATAACCAATGCATGCTTGATCTGGCCTGTTTTGATCATTGAATCGACCATCGTCAAACCATACAAAAAACCCGAACACGCCGCAAAAACATCCATGCCGGCGGCATTTGTCGCTCCGATTTTTGCCTGAATCAACGCACCGGTTGAAGGCATTATTTGATCTGGAGTCGTCGTCGCACAAATAATAATTTCGATGTCAGTCGCATCAAGCCCTGCACGTTCCAACGCCAACGTCGCTGCCTTTGCTCCGAATTGCGAAGTGTATTCGTCGGGTGCGGCCTTATGGCGCTGCTTGATGCCGGTGCGCGTGGTTATCCACTCATCGTTGGTATCGACGATCTTTTCCAGGTCGGCATTCGTTAAAATACCGTCCGGATAAGCGTGTCCCATCCCGATGATTCCCGCATTAACCATTAGTTATTGAGTTCATGGAGTTTATTGAGTTTGTTGAATTTTTTGAGTTCGTCGAGTTTTCTGATTTCAACTCTATAAACTCTACGAATTCAATAAACTCTAGAAACTTTTATTCCGCGTTTTTGACGTCGATTATCTTTCGGCCTTTGTATGTTCCGGTCTTTGCATCGATGCGGTGCGGCACCTTTGTCTCGCCCGAATCTTTATCCGTGTAGAACTGCGGCGTTGTCAGAGCGTCGTGAGCACGACGCGTACGCGTGCGTGCATGTGAATGTCGTCGTTTTGGATTTGGCATTAGTTACCTCAAAAATAATTGGCCGCAAAAAGCACAAGAATCGCAAAAGTTATGTTAATGACTTTTACGCCTTTTCGCGGCTAGTTCAAATTCTTCAACGCCGCCCAACGAGGGTCTATCTCGTTGTCGGCACACTTACAATCTATCAAATTTCGGTTCGCACCGCATTTCGCACACAAACCTTTACAATCTTCCTTACAAAAAACCTGCTCCGGCAAAGCCAGCAAAAGCTGCTCACGAACTACTTCTGCAATATCGATCTTGCCGTCGATCACCAGCGATTCGTCAAGCTTGTCGACTCCGACCTCGATCTCATCCGCGTTTGGCTCTTCGATTGCATTGACGAAAATATCTTCAAATACAACTTCGACCTGATTCTCAACGGGTTCGAGACACCGCGTACAATTAAGCAAAATATCTGCCCTGATCGCTCCACGGATATGGGCTTTGCCATCCAGTCGCTGCGATTCACCCGCAAATTCGGTCTTGCCCTTGAGCGTCGCATCTTCGCCTTCGAGATCGATCTCCGCAGGATCGAATGCGATCGCGATAGCCTTCGCAACTTTTCCTACACTGTCCAGATCGATGATCATTGTCAAAAGCTGCCTTTAGTAGCCAAAAGGCAAAGGGTAATTATAGTGTCTGGGTGTAGAGTGTCAACCTGCGAACGGGCTTGCCAGTGTCTTGATCGGGATTTTGAGTCCTTTCCCTTTTGTCTTAACTTGCTTTCTTTGGAGGATGGCGGAGGTATTTTCCCGCGGAGATGGCCAAGAGACATGCATGCAGCGATGAAGAGTACTATCAAGAGGTCTGATGAGTCGATGACAGCAAAATGGTGAACGAGCACATAAGCTATGCAGAGCTGCCCAATTTTTCGATGGCTTTTTGGGGTTGTAAAATGGCTTTTTGGGGGTCTCCGATTGCCCTTTTGACACTTTAATTTGTTCTACTTTGCTTTCGTGGCCTATTTGCGGGATATTCTTTCCCCGCAAAAGACCGCAGAAATTCAAGAAATGTCAAAAAACAAGACTAACGGGTCTAGCTGGCAGTTAAACTCAGTAACCATCAGACAGTATTTTCCCCCGCTTATCTAAAGCCGCTATCCGTACCGACCGCTTCGTCAAAGGTCCTAAATCCTCGCCTCTTTATGATACCTGACAGGCCATTATTGATTTCCTTTGCAAACCCAGGCCCGCCATAAACAAAGCCCGTATAGGCCTGAATCAGCGAAGCCCCTGCAGCGATCTTTGCAAATGCATCTTCAGCAGTAAAAAGCCCGCCGACCCCGATTATTGGCAGCCTGCCTTTTGTGTGACGAAATACTGCGGATATGAGATCGTTAGCACGTTTTTCAAGCGGTTTTCCGCTTAATCCACCTGCACCGATCTGCTCGATATTTTGGCTGACCAGGCCGTCGCGCAAGATCGTTGTGTTCGTCGCAATAATTCCCGAAATTTCAAATCGCAACACAATATCGACAACAGTTTCTATCTCGCCCTCAGTAAGATCAGGTGCGATCTTCACAAGCAAAGGCTTTGTTCCAAGCTCTACATTTCGATTTTTCAACGCTCCGAGAAGTTCTTCTAAACTGTCGCCACGCTGTAGTTCTCTAAGATTTGGCGTGTTTGGCGACGAGACATTGACCGCAACATAGTCGGCAACCCCGTGAATTATCTCAAAACACTTCAGATAATTTTCTGTCGCCTCTTCATTTGGAACGTCTTTATTCCTGCCGATATTCACGCCGACAATGCATCGACGATCTAGTTTCTTCAACCGTTCAGCCACCGCCACAGCACCGTCGTTGTTAAATCCAAGCTGGTTGATTAACGCTTTGTCTTCCGGCAACCGAAACATTCGCGGCTTCGGATTTCCCGGCTGCGGTTTATGTGTAACCGTGCCAACTTCGACAAATCCGAATCCCATTGAAGCGAGTTGATTGACAACGACTCCGTTCTTATCGAATCCGGCGGCGATTCCAAGCGGATTCGCAAATTTCAGCCCAAATAGCTCTGTAGGGTCAAACTCAACGTCTTTCCAGCCGGATGCAAGCCCGCCAAGTCCGAGTTTCAACGCCTCGATCCCAAGTTCATGCGCCCGCTCGGCGTCCAAACCAAACATAATGGGTCGAATCAGTTTTTGCCAAAGTTTGGACATAACAGTCGATTAAATTCTAGTTGAACATACCTTTAATCAAAACTTCCTAACTCCAATCTTTGAACTTTCAACTTCCCTTTGCTACGATTTGCTTTCTAATGGCAGACGAACTACATCTGATTGAAAAGTCGCGGATCATGGATTCGGCGGCAATGAAGCGAGCCCTGCGGCGGCTTGCCACTGAGATCGTTGAGAAAAACAGCGGCCCTAAAGATCTTTACATAGTCGGCATCCGCCGTCGGGGCGTGCCTCTTGCAGAACGCATTGTCGAAAAGATCGAAGCCCTCGAAGGCGAGCGTCCGCTCTATGGTATTCTCGACATTACCCTTTACCGCGACGACCTCTCAACCGTCGGAGCCAACCCGATCGTCAATCGCACAGAACTTGAACATGACATCGAGGGCAAGAAGATCATCTTGGTGGACGATGTGCTCTATACCGGCAGAACGATTCGAGCAGCTCTCGATCAGTTGATGGATTTTGGCCGCCCAAAACGCGTCCAACTTGCTGTCCTCATCGACCGTGGCAAAGAACATCGTGAGCTGCCGATCCAAGCCGATTTTGTGGGAAGTTACGTTCAAACAACGCCGGACGAGATCATTAAGGTCATGCTAAAAGAATTTGACGATGTTGAAGCCGTTGGCATTTTTGAAAGGCCGACAAGTTAGTTTTTTTTGAAGCAAGGTAAACACCTTGCTTTTTTGTCGGAACGCAGACTGCCAGGCTGCGAGTAACCAAATGGAAAAGCCCTTCCGAAGACGCGACCTACTCGGAATCCGCAATTTGAGCTCCGCGGAAATCATCGGCATTCTCGACACGGCTGAAAATTTCTCAGAGATCTCAACACGAGAAGTCAAAAAAGTTCCGGCCCTTCGCGGCAAGACGATCATCAATCTTTTTTTCGAAGCCTCAACCCGCACACGCACATCATTCGAACTTGCGGCTAAACGACTTTCAGCAGACGCCGTTAATATTAGCGTGTCCTCTTCCAGCCTTAGCAAAGGCGAGACGCTCTTAGATACCGCATTAAATCTCGACGCGATGGCCCCTGATTGTATTGTGGTTCGTCACTCGAGCGCAGGCGTTCCGCATCAGCTTGCAAAAGTAAGCAAAGCCGCTATCGTCAACGCCGGCGATGGCTCCAACGAACATCCGACTCAGGCACTGCTTGACGCGATGACGATCCGAGAGCACAAAAAAACAATTGCGGGCCTTGAGGTCGCTATCGTCGGCGACATTCTACACAGCCGCGTCGCACGTTCTAACATTCATCTGTTAACAAAATTAGGTGCAAAAGTCCGGGTCGCCGGCCCCGGAACGCTCGTACCCGAAGACTTCCAACATCTTGTCGAAAAAGATTTACAGGTATGTGGCCATATTGAGGACGCCATCGTCGGAGCCGACGTAGTGATGATCCTACGCATCCAACGCGAGCGTCAAGATTCGGCATATTTCCCAACCCTTCGCGAATACGCGATCCACTACGGCCTGACAAACGAACGTCTCGATCTTGCAAAAAAAGACGCAATAGTCTTACATCCCGGCCCGATGAATCGCGGTATCGAGATCTCGTCCGACGTAGCCGACAGCTCTCGTTCACTCATTTTAGATCAGGTAAAATACGGCGTCGCCGTTCGCATGGCAGTACTATATTTAGCAACCGGCGGCACTATGGGAAACTAGAATTAAGGGGAATAATGAAATGAAAAAAATATTTGTAATTAGTTTGTTCGCAATTTTATTGTCGGCCTTGCAATCGTTTGCACAGGCACCTGCCAAAGTTTTCACGGAAAAAGATCGTGACTTTGCTTTAAAATATTTGAACGACACAAAAGCCGACTACATCGTGCAACTGACAAATCTGTCTAACAAGCAGCTTAATTTTCGCGCAGCCGAAGGCCGTTGGACGATTGCCGAGATCGCAGAACATATCACTGTGGTCGAAACCGCTCTGTTTGGAACGGTTACAGATAAGGTCCTGAAATCGCCCGTGCCTGAGTGCAAAGATCCTTTTCGAGTTGCCGACACGGCGATCATTCTATCAGTCACAAATCGACAGCAAAAATTCACTGCGCCTGAACCGGTTCGCCCAAACGGCCGCTGGAAAACCCGCGAAGACCTGATCTCCAGTTTTGAAAAGACTCGCAACACAACGATTGACTTTATTAAGAACAACCAACTCGATCTGCGCAACCATTTCGGCCAGGCCCCGATGGGAACAATGGATGCTTATCAATGGATATTGTTTATGACAGGCCACAGCGAACGCCATCTAGCTCAACTGAAAGAAGTAAAGGTCGATAAAAAATACCCTAAAAAATAACGGCATTCGAAAATGAAACTTCTTATTGCAAATGGCCACCTAATCGATCCTGCTCAGGGCCAAAACAGCGGGATGGATGTACTTATTGAAGACGGAAAAGTCACGGCGTGGATCGGTCGTGGTGAAGATAAACCGGAGGATGTTGAGACCTTTGACGCCACAGGCTTGATCGTTGCTCCGGGCTTTATCGACATGCACGTCCATCTGCGTGAGCCGGGACAAGAGCATAAGGAAACGATAGCAAGCGGTTGTGCAGCGGCAGTTGCGGGCGGTTGGACGAGCGTGTGTCCTATGCCGAATACAAATCCGGTCAACGACAACGCCGCGATCACTCGGTACATGATCGAACAGGCCGAGCGTGCCGGGCTTGCGAATGTTTTCCCGATCGGTGCGATCACAAAATCCTCCGACGGATCGGAACTGGCCGAGATGGGTGAAATGAAAGCGGCCGGTGCGGTTGCGGTTTCTGACGACGGACGTCCTGTGCCGAACGCCGGAATTATGCGTCGTGCGATGCAGTACGCCCGCGATTTTGATCTGCCGGTGATCGATCATTGTGAGGACAAGTCACTCTCAAGCGGCGGCGTTATGCACGAAGGCCGGATCTCGCTTCTACTCGGTCTCAAAGGCATGCCAGCTCTTGCCGAAGACATCGACGCCGTCCGCGATATTATTCTTGCCAAAGAAACCGGCTCGCACATCCACATCGCGCACGTCTCGACGAAAGGTGCGGTCGAAGCGGTACGCCGTGCAAAGGCAGAAGGCATTAATGTCACCTGCGAGGTCACGCCGCATCATTTCACGCTGACCGACAAATCGGTCGAGGGCTACGACACCAACACCAAAATGGCGCCGCCTTTGCGATCCGAAGAACATCTCGAAGCCATCATCGAAGGCATTAAAGACGGCACGATCGACGCCATCGCTACCGACCACGCACCGCACCACGCAGACGAAAAAGCTCTAGAATACGACCGTGCCCCATTCGGCATTATTGGACTAGAAACAGCTTTAGGTTTAGCATTTCAACAGATTGTAAATAAAGGGATTATCGATTTAGTCAGATTGGTCGAATTGTGCTCATCAAACCCGGTAAAGATATTCAAATTGAAAGACCGCGGAACGCTTCATCCCGGGTCAATAGCTGATATCACTATCATTGATCCCGACCTGAAATGGACATATAAGAATAGTGAGTCACGTTCAAAATCCCGAAATTCACCATTCGACAATTGGGAATTCACTGGTGCCGCAGTAGCCACTATGGTCGGCGGTAGAATTGTGTATCGTCGTCAGTAAAGTCTTTTTTTATATGTCTCATCAGAATTTGCGCCAGTGTCGCTGTCAAAACTCCTCTGATGCGACAGCCAACGAAACAGGATTTGGTCGAAGGCGTAAAAACGTAACAATATTATCCCGAGGACGCCCTACAACCAGTTGGCGGTGAACGTAGTCGAATGACGAATTTTGTGTAAGATCGGCGTAAGCTGTTGTCCCAAACACACTGTTAGAGGAGTTCAGAATGCCGCTAGCAAATGGATATCCCAGAGTAATGGCCCCGGCTCTATAAATTGCGCCGTTCCAGACATTGGGACTATTAACGATGTAATTACCATTGCTTAACGCAGTAACGCGCCCGTTTCCTATCACATCCGACGAAGCCGAGCCCAGTAGTGAGTTCCGGGCGGTGATTGGCCCTGTAATTCCTGTAGTTCCATTTCCAAACGTCACGGCACCGACATCTGTGATTGGCCCGTTATCCCAACTGCTATTGATCGTTACATAGCTTCCGTTGGCCAGAGCAACGGTGTACCATCCAAGGCGATCATTCGTAGACGAGCCAACCAACGAATTTGCGTTCGAGACAACACCGGTCGTTCCACTGATTCCATTTCCCAATGTTACGGCGCCGGCATCCACAATTGGACCGTTATCCCAGTAAGGGCTACCGACCACATAATTGCCGTTGGTCAAAGCGGTCACCGAATAGCCGCAAACCCAATCACCAGGCGTCGAACCCACGAGCGAATTCGCGGATGTTACATGTCCAACTACGCCATTGGTGCCATTTCCAAATGTGGCAGCTCCAACCGTCACACCAACTTCGTTCGTCCAGCTTGAATCGCATACAACATAATTACCATTCGTCAGTGCGGTAACTCCGGCAAATCCAACAGATTCGCCCGCGACAGTGCCCACAAGGGAATTTGCTTCCGAGATCGTCCCCGTCAACCCCGTCGTCCCGTTAGCAAAAGTTACCGCACCAACATCCGTTATCGCACCGTTATCCCAATCGGAGCTGTTTATCACGTAATTGCCGTTTGCTAGCGCGATCACCCCCATGCCTGGATTGTCCGGACCCAGACCGCTACTGCCAATCTGATCATCGGTTTTTGTTCCCACCAGCGAATTCGAAGACGATACGGCACCTGAAACGCCGACTGTCCCATTTCCAAACGTGATCGCGCCCGCGTTTGACATTACACCGTTATCCCAAATATAGCTGTTAACGACGTAGTTTCCATTACTCAATGCAGTAATACCGGCGTAACCAACTTTATCATAAGGCCGTGAGCCGACAAGAGAATTGCTCGCTGTTACAATGCCTACAGTTCCTGTTGTTACGTTGCAAAATGTTACTGCTCCTACGTCCTGGATCGAACCGTTATCCCAGCCGGTGCTTGTGACAACGTAATTTCCATTTTTCAACGCAGTGACTATGCCAACACCGGAGCCGACCAGCGAGTTCGCAGATGAAACCACGCCGGTGATGCCGGTCGTTCCGTTGCCAAATGTCACCGCGCCAGTAGTATTATTCACTTTTCCGTTGACAACATAATTGCCATTCGTTAATGCGGTGATTTTGTTGCCGACGTAAGCCGGGTACATCGAACCGACAAGCGAGTTCGCGGCGGACACCGGTCCAACGGTGCTGCCGTCAGCCTGACATAATGTCGCGGCGCCCGCATCGGTAATTCCGTTGCCGTCCCACAAATAGCTTCCAACTACATAGTTACCATTGTTCAGTATCGCAATGTTTGCCGGCGTCAAACCCGGATCATTTTTGAAACCCACTGCATCGCCTGATGAGGCTCCTACAAGAGAGTTTGCTGCGGAGATAGTAGGCGGACAGCCTGTTGTCTTACTGCACCAGGTTACTGCACCTGCGCCATAAACGGTGCCGTTGTCCCAATATGGACTTGCGACAATGAAATCACCACTAGGCAATACAAAGATTCCCTGATTGCCAACCTGATCGTTTTGGTTCAGCCCTGTCATGGCGCTGATCAATGCACCTGTACCGCCGTCGTACAGGTAAACGGCTCCGACATCCGTCAGTCCATTCAAAGAAAAACTTGGGTCACTGACCGCAATATTTCCATTTGGCAAAGCAACCACTTGTCGGCCGAATTGCCAGCTTCCGGCCGGGCCGATAATGTTTAGCTGCGATGCTAAAACACTTAAGGTGGTACTAACCAAAAGAACTCCGAGAATAAGCGACATGGAAATTACGATTCTAGTGTTTTGCATGAATTTGATACCTAATTTCAATTTTGGCAGATTATTACAGGATTTGTTGACGGGAAATGGTGGAACGAAAAGGGAGTACGTCAATGAAATTATACCAAAACATTGACCAAAAAATAGAAGTTATTAGTAATCATCATCCGTACTCACTTTGTCTATCGCTGCTGATTGTGGCAAATTAACAAAATATGGAATTCCTCTCCGACCCGCAAGTTTGGATCGCTTTCGCTACGCTAACGGTGCTTGAGCTCGTGCTTGGCATCGACAACGTAATTTTCATCTCGATCCTGTCCGGCAAACTGCCGCCTGAACAGCAGCCGAAGGCTCGATACATCGGCCTGGGTTTAGCTCTGGGCATACGTATCTTGCTTCTGCTTTCGCTTTCATGGGTTATCGGTCTCGTTGAACCGCTATTCAGCATCGCAGGACACGGCTTGTCGGGCAAAGATCTGGTTCTGCTCATCGGAGGCCTTTTTCTGATCGGCAAATCGACGCACGAGATCCACGGCTCGCTCGAAGGCGAAGAAGGACACGATTCCAAGAAGAGTTATTCCGGTTTCGTCAGTGTAATTGTGCAGATCGTACTGCTCGACATCGTCTTCTCGCTAGACAGCGTGATAACGGCGGTCGGCATGATCTCGACTACCTACGGCTCGAACGGTATCTACATAATGGTAACGGCGGTCGTAATCTCGATCATCGCCATGATGCTCTTCGCTGGTTCGATCGGAGCATTTGTTCAGCGTCATCCGACCATTAAAATGCTCGCACTCTCATTTCTTTTGCTGATCGGTGTAATGCTGGTCGCCGAGAGTTTCCACCAAACCATTCCGAAAGGCTACATCTACTTCGCGATGGCATTCTCGGTGCTGGTCGAGATCTTAAACATGAAGCTCCGCAAAAAAGCTCCTCCGGTGCATTTACACAAGCAGTTTTCGGAAGATGACCAGCAAGCCGCTGTTAAGGGGTAAAGGAGATCGGCGCTTCAAAATAACACACTTCCCGCGTAATCGGATGTGGAAATGCCAACTTCCATGCGTGAAGGCATAGGCGGCTGAATTCCCTGCCGCCTCGCTGGATGTCTCCGACTATGGGATGGCCGATCATCTCGCAATGAATTCGAAGTTGATTTGTGCGGCCAGTAACTGGTTCAAGTTCGAGCAGAGTTGTATCGGCAAATCTCTCGCGAACCTGGAACTTAGTTTCCGATATCTTGCCGTCATCTTTCACACCCCAATATTTCAGATCTGCAAAACGCCCGATCGGAGCATTCAACGATCCGTCGTCCGCTTCGACTAAGCCATCGACTAACGCAAGATACCGCTTCTCGACACACTTCTTCATAAAATGTTCCGACAGTATTCGATGTGCTCTCGCTGTCTTTGCAACGACGAGCAAACCGGAAGTTTGTTTGTCGAGTCGATGCGGCAAACCGGGACGGATCAGCTTTGGCGAATTCGCGTTCAAATAAAAACTCAGCGCGTTCATTAGCGTTCCGTTGTTCTCACGGTGCGACGGGTGAACGAGCATTCCGGTCGGTTTGTTGACGACGATCATTTCCGCATCCTCAAAAATAATATCGAGAGCAACATCTTCCGGCCGCATTGCGGTGCCGCGCGAAAGGTCGGCCTCAAGCTCGATAAAATCATTTTCACGCAGTAGATACCCCGAGTTCACGAAATAGCCGTTAACCTCGCATTTACCTGTTTTGATGAGTTCGCGCAGGTACATTTTGCTGAGGTCGCGCATATTATCAAAGAGATATTCGCCCAGCTTTTGCTTGCGCGCGGCTGCCTCGATCTCGAAAGTTAGCTTTGTGATTTGTCCGTTGTCCATCCGCGTTGTAATTTTAACTCGTGGAACCCGAGATCGAAAAACTCATTACAGGATTGCCTGACGCAGCCGCTGCGCGGCGTTTTCTTGACAGTTTCGAAGAAAAGCATCCGACCGAACACGCAAAACTCGTCAACAACGTTGCCCTGCTCTCCGATGTAGCAACGCTCGCAGCGTTCAGTCCGCTGCTCGCCACAACGATGCTGCAAAATCCGGAATATCTCTGGTGGCTTAACAAAAGGCGGGCTGAATCAGGCGGGCGTTCATCCGAAGAACTGCTCGAATCGCTTGAAAATTTCTTCGCTGAAAACGCCGATATCGAACCGCAGGTTGTCTTTGCCCGATTTCGCCGCCGCGAACTTCTGCGCATTTATCTTCGCGACATTCGGCGGCTTGCGACGATCGCCGAGATCACCGAAGAGATCTCTAATCTTGCCGACGCGATCCTCGAATCGGCTCTACAGATCGCTCGTCAGGAAACAGACGCGCGATTTGGAACTCCAAACGGATCTGATGGCGAATCTGTCCGCTTTTGCATTGTTGCGTTAGGAAAACTCGGGTCTCGCGAACTAAATTATTCGTCCGACATCGATCTGCTTTTTCTGTATTCCGAAGAAGGCACCACAACCGGCGGCAGCCGCGACAAGGTCACGAACCGCGAGTATTTTGTAAAGCTCGCCGAGCACGTTCGCCGTCTTGTCGGCCAGCAATCCGGGGAAGCAGCCTATCGAGTTGACCTCCGTTTGCGACCGCACGGATCGCTTGGTGCGTTGACGCTTTCGGTCAATGACACGATCCGCTATTACAAAAACGAAGCTCGCGGTTGGGAGCGGCAAGTGATGATCCGATCGCGCGGCTGCGCGGGCGATGTCGATCTATTCAAAGAGTATTTTGCGGCTATCGAGAGTTTGGTTTTTTCTGAAAATGAAACTGTCGAAGCCGCACTCACCAATGTTCGCCGTTCGAAAGAGCGTATGGATCTCGAGAATACCAACCGGCGAGGTTTCAACGTCAAGCTGGGAAGCGGCGGCGTGCGTGAGATTGAATTTCTTGCTCAAGCGCTGCAGCTTGCATACGGCGGGAAAGACAAATGGCTTCGCAGTCCGCATACGCTGATCAGCATCGCCCGGCTCACTGATCGCGGGCATTTTAAGAAAGCAGAGTTGACGCAGCTGTCGTCCGCATACGAATTTCTTCGACGTACCGAACATATTTTGCAGATGGAAAATGGCGTCCAGACGCACACTGTTCCTGACGAAGCTGAGAAACGCGCACTCATCGCGCATCGCGTAACATTTGCAGCGGGCGGCAATTTTGAACGCGAGCTGAAAGATCACACAAAAAATGTCAGCCGCATCTTCGCGCGAGTTTTTGGCGACGCTGCAGTGTCAGAACCGGGAGCGATAGCGACTGGGCTCCTGTTCGAAAGCGAAGAAAAGAACCCAGTCGCTACCGCTTCCGGTTGTGACTCTTACTTCGCGACTATTGCACCGCACTTTGCGGCGATGCTTGCGACGAGTTTGCGGCTTGCGGGCGACGTTGCTGAAAGCGATGCGGAATTTGTCGAGCCGGACTACGCGACGATCATGAAAGACGCGGTCACGAGCGAAGGCGAGACTTCCCTTCGTCCGCGTCTCGCGGCTATTCGACAAACTTGGTCGCGTCAATTGCTCGATATCGTCGTCCATGATGTCCATGAAACGATAACGATACGCGACGCAAAGCGTCTACAAACTGCCCTCGCTGAGGCAAGCATCGCCGCCGCGCTTGAGATCGTAAAAGATGAGCTTGCGTTAAAATATACAACGAAGGTTGGCGATCTTCCGCTCGTCATTCTCGCTCTCGGCAAGCTCGGTGGACGCGGCCTCGATTACGATTCAGATCTCGATCTGGTGATCGTTTACGATGACGCGTCGCCCGTTCCCGAAGGCGTCACGCACGCCGAATTTTACAGTCGTGCGGTTGAAATACTGGTGACTATTATTTCGGCGATGACGCGCGACGGCAATCTTTACAGGGTTGATCTTCGCCTGCGTCCGTATGGTTCAAAAGGCCTGACGGCGATCTCGAGTGATGCATTTCTAAGATATATGCGCGAGACGGCTGCTATTTGGGAGCTGCTTGCTTTTGTTCGGCTGCGTGCGGTCGGAGGCGATATCGCATTGGCCGAAGCGGTCGAAAAAGAAACGCGAACTATCATTCACAACCGTGCTGCGAAAACTGAAAGTGCAGAGTTGGCCGCCGAAACTGTGCGTGTGCGTCATTCCCTCGAACAGCAGCGTGCCCGCGCTCGCCGAAGCAAAGAGATCGACATCAAGTATGGTTCCGGCGGAATGCTTGATGTGTATTTCGCGATGAGATTTCTACAGTTGCGAGACAATGTGCCCGACGACAGCGAAGACCGTTCGACGCCGTTCATGCTCAGACATCTCGCCGCCGCCGGTTCGTTAGAAGGTGAAATGCTAAAGGATCTGCTCGCCGGTTACGAATTTCTTTCGACGCTGGACCACAACCTGCGTCTAACTGTCGGACGCACAAATCGGATTCCGCTTGCCAACGAGATCGCTCTAAAAACTATCGCCGCCCGCATGGATCTCGAATCGCCGTCCGATCTGCTCGAACAACTAACCCTCCACCGCCTCAACATCCGCGAAGCGTTTGACAATATTGTGCAAAAGCCCGCACCTTAGTAAGGGCGATACACTCAACACAATAAACACACAGCCAATCATGCAGAAGCCCGCACGCTAGTTTGCAAAAAGCCCGCACGTGAGTAAGGGCGAAACACTCAACATAATGAGAACACTGTCTTTTCTGCCCGCTCCCACACACTGTGTTATCAGGAGTGAAATAACAAATGAAAAAACTATTCGCAGCAACATTAGGATTAGTATTACTGGCAGGCGTTCTCGTCGTTGGCTCGGCTGCCGATGTCGCAACCACATCCGCCGCCGCCGAACAGAACCAGAACCAGAACCAAAACCGCAATTCCAATAGAAATTCAAACCGCAATTCAAATCGCAACGCAAACAACGGCGACGACGACGATTCAAACAACAACGCGAACGGCAACAACAACCGCGACGATCACCACCAACGAGGCAAACACCGCAACAAACGCAGCCATTCCGACGACGATTAGGAAGAAGACGGCTGAAACCGTCGGGAAATCGCCAAATTCTCACAAAACCTTATAAATACTGGCTGAAAGCTACTTAAAAGAGCCCTTTTTTTTCCCCGCACTTTGCGAAATGCGCCGCGCACTTGCCGATATGAAACGTGCGTTTATCAAAGTGCCAGCCGCATCTGGCTAGATGTCACACGCATATGGCATTGTGTAACGTGCATATGTTGAACATCAATCCGCATATATCGAACTGTAACTCGCATTTGCCGTTGCTCTGGGCGCAATTCTGAAGGCGCTCGTCGCACGCCTTGCAACGCCGACAGCCATCATCTTGACTTCGGTCAATCCATGATGCTGCATATTTAACATAAAAAGGCTGCGATTCTCACTGCAGCCTTTTTTAATTTACTAAAGCCTTCCGACTTTACTTCTCTTTTTCTTCAACCGGAGCTGCCGTTGCCTGCTCGTTGATCTGGTAGGCGGCCAGTTCGCCTTTTTTCATGTTGAACATACGGCCCGAAGCGTCATCGACTTCGTAATCGGGTTCTTTGTCGTTAAAGATGATCTGATTGACAGGCTGGCCTGTCATCAAACTCACGCCGACGAGGCCGGAGCCTTTTTCCTCTTTGCCTTTGACGGTCGTCAGGACGTAATAGACGTTGC
Source organism: Chloracidobacterium sp. (assembly GCA_016711345.1). Taxonomy (NCBI): domain Bacteria; kingdom Pseudomonadati; phylum Acidobacteriota; class Blastocatellia; order Chloracidobacteriales; family Chloracidobacteriaceae; genus Chloracidobacterium; species Chloracidobacterium sp. The sequence goes on along the minus strand of JADJTD010000001.1, from coordinate 3,298,179 downwards.
CGGCTTGCTTGGCGGCGGAATACTTTTTCGCCATCGTAAGCTGATAACTCTGCATCAGGTTGAGGAAGTTCGAGTTTTCGTTGAACGCAGAATTATAGTCGCCGCGCTGTGCGTAACTCGTTTCCATTCCCTGCGACATCGCGGCTGCCGTGATCGTGATCGCCGTCATCACTATCGACTGCCAGCCGGAAATGCCGGGAGCGTCGTACTTTGTGGACCAGGCGATGTCGCGTGTCTTCGGGTTGAACGCAAGCAAATGCTGCATTCCGCGAATCACGACCGTTCCGTTTTCCTGTCGAACAAGCGAAACAGGATTGTCAGTCGTGTCCGGGCCTTTCTTCATAAAGCCGCCGATGCCGCCGAAAGCGACCGCAGCAACTTTACCGGCAGTCGCACCCGCGCCGACCTTGAACTTGAATTTCAGCGGAATTTTGTAAGCCTCTTTCACCTTGCCCTGACTCGTCATGTCGAGGCCGATCAGATTCTTTTCGTCAGCGATGAGCAGCGAATTGTCGTCGGGCAAGATCATCATGTTTGTGATCGATTCTTTCGCACCCGTGTAGATCCAGTTCGTGTTGCCGGAAGTTTTATCAAGAGCTACGACGCCGATCGGGCCCTTCTTTTGCCATTCACCTTTCTTGCCGCTAAAGAATTGTCCGCCCATGCGTCCGTAGATCACGCCGTTGTAAAGCTGCATCTCGGCGATGCCGCCTTTACCAAAATCTTTGGTCGTCCACTTGATCGCACCGGAGTTTCTATCGATCGCCCTGATAATTCCCTGCGCCGAAGTGTAAATAACATCACCGTCAAAAAGCGCTTGGCCATTGGTATTTTTGAGCGAACCGTCGGTCACGTCATAGATCGTTTTCCAAACAAGTTTGCCGTCAGCGAGATTATATTTATGCAGCCCGGCGTAAGTCATATACATCGAATCGCCGTCAATGATCGGCGGATTTTCGCCGCTCAGATCAAAGCGGTCACTTCCGCCGCCGCCGCTGCCGAGAAACATCGCAGACGTCCCGCCGCGTTTCTTCTTTTCAATGCCGTAAAGATCAACCTTTTCGCTATATTCGCTCTGCCAAAGAAGTTCGCCCGTGGACATCTTCAGCGCGATCAGATCCGGCTTGTCTTTGTTGCGACGATTGTCCTGGATCGTGATAAACACGATCATGTCTTTTTTATAAACAGGCGTCGCTTCAACCGTGAAGCCGAGCATCTTGTCCGTCTGCCAAACCGTCGCGCCCGTCAGCATATCAAGTGCCGTGATCTTCGTCTTACGCTGCGCCCAGCCGCTGTTATCCGAAATAAGAATGAGCGGCGTTCCCGGCAGGTCTGTGTATTCTTCCTCTTTGATGTCGCCAAGATCGCTCCGCTGCCAAACCGGTTTCCCCGTCGCTCCGTCAAGCATCACAACGCCGTTGGAAACGCCCGCAGTCACATTGCCGGTCTCCATCAGCGAATACCATTTCGCACCTTTGAACGACCAAACGGGTGTATCCGCAAACACCGTCGGCAGGCAAAAAACAAGGACAGCCATTGCGAAAAACAAAAGCGAAAGCGATCTCCGTGTCGAGGGCGCACTACGCGCATTAATTCTAAAAACTGAATTCATATAACAAAACTTTCTCCCTTTGATTTACTGCAGAAATGACATCCAAAAAAATGCGTAGGAGTTAATAAGAGTTTAGGCAACAAGAGTGTGCAGCGTCAAGATGTTGCCTCAGTTTCACAATCAATGTAGAATCATTTTCATTACAAAATGAGAGTTCAACAAATGGATATGTTTAGGTTACTGCCTTTAACGGCAATCGTTATTCTTTGTATTTCGGCTGCAGTTCACGCTCAGTCCTCCGCAGACGATTATCTTACATGGACCGCTTCGCAGGCTGAGGCAATTGGAAAATCCACGCGCGAAAACGGCAAGGCCGGTCGTCACGGAATATTTGACACTCGTATCATAAGTACAAATAAGGCGTTAAATTATTATGTTCGGGCGACATTGATGACGCCTGATGTTATCCGTGCGGCAGCGAGGTTACAGCAATTAAAAGAACGTCTCACCAACGATCAGACAAAGAAAATTGTAAAAGATGCGGAAAACGCTGGAAACTTGGTAATTATGATCGAAATAGATCCTAACGAGGGTTCCGGGGTAATACCATTAGACTGGCGTGTATTTTTACAACCAAAAGGCCTAAAGTCTGGTTCTGAAGGGGCAATTACCGGTGTTAAAGCTCCGCAACTTAGGAAAATGCCGGCTCTCTCAGGTGTCTATGGACGAAATTACGAGTACGACATTTTCTGGGTAACTTTTCCATTGGTTGATGAAAACAAGAAACCGCTACTGTCGGACGATGTACAAGATATACAACTCATAGTCGGCATTTATAGTAGTGAAGCGCGGATATCCTGGAAAATGCGGGATTCACTTCGGGAAAGGATCAAAACTCTGTCTGCAAAATAGGAGAAACACAATGAGATATAAAGTAATTCAATTATTTATTTTTACAGTCATGTTGGTGTCACTTGGCAAGGCGCAGGATAAGAAAGAAGATTCGGAAAACCTTCAGTATAAGCTGCTTGCCACCACGCGAACTTCTACAATGCAAAAAGAAATAAATGAGGCTGCCGGTCAGGGTTATCGAATCGTGGTCGGAGCCCCTACAAGTGGTTCGGAGATGGCTCTTTTTCTTTCGCGCGATGGTACAGTAGCAGATCCCTTTCAATATAAATTGCTGGCAACAACTCGTACAGGAACAATGCAAAAAGAAATGAACGAAGTCGCCGACGCGGGCTATCGCCTTATTCCAAGTACCATGATAGCGAAAAAGCAGTTTATAGGTGGCATTGAAATTGTGATGATATTGGAACGCCCGCCGATAGTTCGAAAAGAATACGAATACAAACTTTTGGCTACAAGCCGAACATCAACGCTTCAAAAAGAGGTAACGGAAGCAAAAGAGGCAGGCTATCTGGTTGTCGGAATGGTGAGTCGCGGAGAACATATGGTTGTCATGGAGAGAGAAAGACCTGTGACACCATAAGCTCTGATCAAGTTTCGATAACACCTTTACCTAAATCTTCAAACCAGCACCGTATGCAGAAGCGGTGCTTTTTTCTTTCGGCCAGTGTGAATTCGGCGGACAGCGGCAGGCTTTTGGCGAGGAGTTTTTCGTCGTTGGTGAGTTCATGCCAGCTTTGTAGTTTTGGTAAATGGCATTTTGGGCAGAGATGCTCGCGTAGATTGATCATTGCTATACTATTGTATGCGTAAGCCCGCGCGTTAGTAAGGGCGGAACACGCAAGTTGAATGAATCGCCCTTACTCACGTGCGGGCTTGCGCAATATTTTATGTTTACTGTAAAAGCTAGTTACACAAACGAGATCGAGTTCAATGCGAACATTGATAAGGTCCGCGAGTTCTTTTCAAACCTGACAAATTTCAGTGAACTAATGCCCGGCATTATGCAGATCCACACTGATGCAAATGGCATTGCGCACTGGAACATTCAAGCAGAGATCCCTTTTGTCGGCCAGATGCTGCAGAAGTTTGCTGTCGAACCGACCGAAAACACCGCCGAACGTATCGAATGGTCACCCATCCCGAACGAAGCTGAAAACTTCCTCCGCTACTCCGCCGACTTTCTCGAAAAGGCCAAAGACGTAACGCTCGTCCATTTCTCCCAAGCCGTAGAACTCCGCCGCAAAAAAGCGGGCGAACTTCACTCACTCGCGTGGCTAGCCGGCGAATCACTCATCAGCAGCGAAATGACCAAAAGCATCACGGAAATGATAAAGGTGTTTGTTGGTAGAGCGAAAGAAAAACTGGAAAGTTAGTTAACCACGAAATTACACGAAAAGAACAGTAGCTAATTTTTAGGTAATAGCGCCGCCGTCGACGATCACGACTTCGCCGTTCATGTAGCTGTTGCGGTCGCTGACCATGAAGGCGGCAAATTCGGCAAGTTCTTCAGGACGACCTGAGCGGCCTTTTGATACCCAGTGTTTGTGTATTTCGAGCAAGCGGTCAGGCAGAGTGTTGCCAAGGTCCGTGTCAAAGATTCCGGCAGCAATAGCATTTACAGAGATGCCGAAATTTGCCGCCTCGCGCGAAAGGCATTTTGTAAAACCGATCATCGCAGCCTTTGAAGTAGCGTAGTGAACCGAAGTCGGCAAACTGCGGATCGCACCGACAGATGTGATATTAAGGATAGCTCCGACCCGTTCGCGGATCATCTGTTTGTAGAAAGGCTTCGTGACCGCAAACAGGCTGCCGACATTTGTATCAACTACCCAATCCCAACTTTTGTCGGTGGTCGTCGCAAAATTGTCGCCCTTATTAACTGCAGCGTTGTTCACGAGGACATCGACCGGTCCCCAAGCGTCTTTTATCTCGCGGGCGACATGCTTAAGGCCGTATCGGTCGGTCACAGAGACCTTAAAGCTCAAAGCCCTGCGGCCAAAAGCTTCGATCTTTTGCTTCACGACTTCGGCCAAGTCATCGCTGGAATGATAATTGAAAGCGACATCCGCGCCTTCGCGAGCAAAGACCTCGCAAAGGGCTGCACCGATGCCGCGCGTTCCGCCCGATATGAACGCACGTTTTCCTTCAAGTAAAAGACTCAAGCTAATCTCTCCGCAGAATATTTACTAGATTTCCAATAGAAAAGGTTAATGAAATCAGTGACTTGTGACAAGTTGAGATTGTCGAATATGTGGAAAAAAGGACTCACGCTGCCGCCTGCACAACCGGCTCGGTCTGCGGCAAAAGAGCATTGATCTCCCTGATAATGTACTCCGTCGAATTGGGCATTGTCAGTCCGGCAGTCGCAGCCTTCATATCAATGTATTGACGAGAATTCCCTATTAAACTGCGGATCGTAGGCACAATATCTACACTCCGCTTGAGCAATATCCCTGCTCCGCGATCGCTAATTAACTGAACCGTTCCCGCTTCCTGCGGCATCGGCTTAGTAGTTGCATCCGCGATTATCGGCAAGCCGCATGCCATCGCCTCGAATGTCGTCAAGCCTCCAAGCTTTGAGATCATCACATTCGCCGACTGCATCAATTTTTCGATCTCGTTCGAATATCCGATCACCTTAACAGGAAACTTTGCATGCTTAGCGATCTGCTCGGCCTCGATCCGCAGTTGCTCATTTTTGCCTGCAAGGAAGATAGCCTGAACGTCCAATTCTCCGCGAACGAGTTCCTTGAAGATCTGCGGAATATTTCCGCCGCCGATCCAACCCGCGTTTAAAAATACGGTAAATTTATCTGGGTCAAGGCCGTATGCTTTGCGAGCGATCTGAGCGTCAGCCTCATCGATCTCACGAAATTTTGGATCAACTGGCATTCCCGAAACCTTAATACGATTCTCGGCAATTCCGTAATCAAGCAGTTGTCTCCTCGCTTCGTCATTTGCCACGAGATAGAGCGATACATCATCACATGCCCATCCTTTCCAGAAGCCGTAACAAGGATCGGTAACGACCGTAACCAACGGAACCTGTTCTGCAAGATGCAATTCTTTGAGGATCTTCGCAACGATATGCTGCGTCAAAGGATGAACGCTGACAACAACATGCGGACACCATTTATCGAACTGTGATCGCAAATATCCGATGCATCGCTTGTGAAAAAACTCGCGTGTTTCAGGCCTGATCTTGTTTACGGCCCAATACAGATACTTCATCCAATGCTGTTTATTCCGCAGCATCCAATTATAAAGATTAACGAGTTTATCCGTGACGTGGTGAGAGTCTTCAACCGCTTTGATCGTGCGGACCACTGTCGAATCGCCATGCCAAAAAGTCTGTAAACCCTCAGCGATCGCCTGTGCAGCACTGCGATGCCCGCCGCCTGTATCGGATGAGATTATGAGAATTTTTGGAGTGGTAATCGGCATTAAGCAATTCAGGCCTTAAGTGCAACTTCCTTCCCCGCGAGAAAACCTGCTTTCTTTGCAGCCTTCTTCATCTGGCCTTCGAGTTTCATTATCTTGACCAAATGTCCCGGATTCAACGGCAACGAAGGATAGAAGCAATTCGACTCGTGCGTGCAGTGACAACCATCCGCTACCTCTTTGCGGCGTTCCTTCATAAGGTCGGTTCGCCAGGCAGACTGAAAATCCCAGTCATAGTCACGCAGGTTCAGCACATCCGCCTTGTTTTCACAAGACGAAAGCACGCCGTTATCATAGATCACGGCGCCAGCACTACCGGCATAGCATTTAAGTTGGGCCTTGCCCTCTTCCTTGGTTTTGGCAATGATATCGTGCATGTAGATATCGACCGCAGCCTTAAAGAAGCCCGAAGCGCCACCGTAATTGTTCTTGAGCGTCGCGTCTTTCGTGTCCTCAAGTATCATCTGCGACAGTTTTTGATAACGCGTATGATCAAACTGCAATTCGATCGGATCTGCCGATGGAGGGCGAATATAATTGATATTAACCTTGTCCGGTTTGAGATCGTATTTCAAAAAATCGTACCAATCAAAGATCGTGTCCTCGTTTGAATGCATCACGCATGTGCAGGTCTGGATGTCGAGCTGCGGATACTGCTCTTTCTTCATCTGCTGCAATGTACGGGCCGTGTGGATTGCTTTGTCCCAACTTCCCTCTTTGCGGCGAATTTTCTCATGAGCGTCTTTCATACCGTCTATTCCGAGGGCAACGCTAACATTCAATTTAGGACACTCATCCATTATACGAGCGACGTCCGGAAAAATACGCGGATGAATCTGTCCGTTAGACATCAGATAGACAGAATCAAGCTTGTTGTTCTCGTAAAAAGCACGAACGATCTCAGGCAAGTCCTTTCGCGTAAACGGCTCGCCGCCCGCAAGCACCAAAACGCCCAAATTACCGCCAAGCGTTTCCGAAATTTTGGCGATCTCATCTGTCTTCATTTGCAGTTTCTTACGCGGCCGATCGTCGAGTTCCTCTGTAAAGAAACAGTGCGTACACCGCATATCGCAGACGCTTGTGACTAGAATATTTAGAAACACTGGCGAAATCGGCCGTCCGACAAGTATGCTTGCGTATCGTTTAAATATCTCTTTTGTTGCAAAATCCATATCTTATTCTCTTGACGCTCCTAACATTAGATGCAGGCGCATTGATACAGTTACTAACTTTATCTTATTTGCGGTAATTAGAGCAACGTGATTAAACGGGTTAGAATATAACTATGCTCCGCCGAATATACCTCGACAACAGTGCAACAACGCCTATTGATCCCCGCGTGATCGAAGCGATGATGCCTTATTTGACCGATAAATTTGGCAATGCTTCCAGTATTCACTTTTTCGGCCAGGAATCTCGAGCGGCTATAGATAAGGCTCGACATCAAGTTGCCGGGTTAATCAATGCCCGGCAACATGAGATCGTATTCACATCAGGCGGAACAGAAGCTAATAATCTCGCCATCCGCGGCCTTATCGAAGCGAACGCCAAATACGGTAGTCACATCATTACCTCATCCATCGAGCACCCATCGGTCAAAAGCCTCTGCGAAGACCTGGAAAAAAATGGCTGCACAGTTACTTTTTTGCCCGTCTATGAAAACGGTATTGTCCGCATTGATGACGTAAAAGCCGCGATCACTGAAAAAACAGTCCTTATTTCTATAATGGCCGCAAATAACGAGATCGGAACCCTCCAACCGATCGCTGAGATCGGCAACCTCGTTACCGATCTGCGCAAAACTGGCAGAAAGCTTTGGTTCCATACAGATGCGGTTCAGGCAGCAGGCAAAATTCCGATCGATGTAGAACAAATAGCCTGCGATCTGCTATCGATCTCGGGCCATAAGATACATGCACCAAAAGGAATCGCGGCATTATACGTCCGTCGCGGAGCAAGGCTTCACTCGCAAAATATAGGCGGCCACCAAGAACGCGAACGGCGAGGCGGTACAGAATTTGTCGCGAACATAGTGGCGTTTGGAAAGGCCTGCGAACTGGCAAGCACGGATCTAGATAATACGGCCATAAAATTACAGGAACTACGCGATAAATTTGAGTACGAGATCAGCGAACGTATATCGAGCCTTGTTTTCAATGGAGACAGCACAAATCGCCTGCCAAACATCTCCAATATCTCATTTAGGGGTGTTGAAGGTGAAGGGCTACTAATAAGTCTTGATATGGTTGGAGTAGCCGTGTCAACGGGTTCTGCTTGTTCATCCGGCTCGCTCGAACCTTCTCCAGTGATTCGAGCACTCGGCGGCGATGAAGATGTTGCACGCAGTGCCATTCGTTTTAGTTTTAGTCGCAATAATTCCTTCGAAGAGATAGATCACGTTCTCAGTATTCTCCCCAATTCCGTCGAAAACCTCAGAAAACTTGCACCTAGCTACGTTGGAAAAGTCGGATAAGATTCACCCGCACCAACAAAAAACAGCCGCCCGGTTTCCCGATGCGGCTGAATTTTTTTGTTCCCCCCGGTGTGTATTTCGCTCGTGAAAGCTTAGCCAGCTACGATGATTCCGTCTTTCTCAGAGGTCGTGCAAGGCGTGGTGTCGGTGTCAGCCAATCCGGCTACGATTATTCCGGTTAGTCCTGCAACGATAATGCCTGTGAGCCCTGCTACGATGATGCCGTCACGTCCAGCGACGATGATACCGTCCTTCGACTGTGAACATGTGTTGTTGTCAGCGCCTCTGCCGGCTACGATGATGCCTGCGTTTGCAAAAGTTGTTCCTAAGGTCATGATGGCTGCCAATGTGATTGTTGTGATTGTCTTTTTCATTTTTTTTCTCCAATTAGTTTTTTTTTAGTTTTGTCCGAAACCCATTGGCTTCGTTCTGCCCTCTCTATTACAACCACCGTGCCACAACAAAAACACAAATCCACTAATCCCGCAAACCTCCTATACGCAATAGTTTAAATGCTCTCAAATCTGCAATGAAGGACATAGCCGTCGCACAGTATTTTTTGTATACTTGATTACCACCTACCGCTAAATATCTTGCTAACTCACATCTTTTAAGCAACTTACATACCTGTATATTTTCTATCCAATCTAATAGTGTATAAGTGGTATACATTGCACAAAATTAGGCAATAATATACTTGACACAGTAAATATGATGTGATAGCCTTATAAATACAGGGGAAAAGGTGAAAACAATGAAAGAAACTCCATTACCGCGAACTTTACAAGAGGCAGTCAAAGCATTTGCCAAAGAACGATTCTGTATTGATCTAATCGCTGCTATGCGTTGGTCAGACGGTCAAGCTGTGTGTCCAAAGTGTGCAGGAAAGAACAATCACTTTATGGCATCGCGTAAGGTTTGGCAGTGCAAGAACAAAGAATGCAAGAAACAGTTCTCAGTTAAGTTCGGCACTATCTTTGAGGATTCGGCTATCAGTCTGGAAAAGTGGTTAATGGCAATGTGGTTGCTGATAAACGCTAAGAACGGCATTAGTAGCTATGAACTGCATCGCGGTCTAGGTATCACTCAAAAAAGTGCTTGGTTTGTCCTACATCGCATCAGAGAGGCTATGACCAACGGCACTATTGAGAAAATGTCTGGAACCGTTGAAGTCGATGAGGCTTATATCGGTGGACTGGCTAAGAATATGCACCACGCCAAGCGTGTAAGGTTCGGTGCTGATAAAAATTCAGATAAGCGCGTTAAGGCTCACCAAACCGCTGTATTCGGTATGGTTCAACGTGGTGGCAAGGTTCGCGTAAAAGTAGTGAAAAACGTCCGAGCCGAAGATGTAATCCCTGTCATTCAAGCGAACGTAGAAGCCAACTCAGAGGTTTTCACCGATCAGGCGAGTATCTACCGCGATTTGTGGTATGAATACGTTCACGCAAGCGTTAATCATTCAATTGAATATGTTCGCGGTGCGGTGCATACCAATAATATTGAGAACTTTTGGAGTCTCTTGAAACGGTCAATCAAAGGAACTTACATCAGCGTGAGTCCTGCACACCTACAGAAATACGTCGAGGAGCAAATGTTTCGTTATAACGAACGACACGGCAACGATCAACAAAGATTCGTTGCTATGCTTGAGCTGATTAGCGGAAAGCGTCTTACCTATTCACAGCTAATCGGCTATGAAACGGGATGCTAATAAACCTCAATTAAAACGGGGTAGAAAAAAGAAAGCACAAGATGAGGATGAAGGGTAAACCTTTATCCCCTAATTGTTGATTTAAATGACTTTAGTGGCGCAAAGGTGTTGTGTCGAGAGGCATATTTGCGCTAAGATTACAATGAAAAAAGGTCGGCGTGAACCGACCAATTTTCACTAACTAATGTTGTTGCGGATAAGGCAACAGGTGATATATCTTTCTCAGAATACCGCGTGCTGTTCTTATCTGTCAACCTTACTTTTGACAGGCTCAAATGAGCAAGGAACAAAATAAAATGATACCTCAAGGCGACTTAAACATAATGCGAACGTTGAACGATCAGTTAACGCCATTAAATAGGACTCTTAAATCTGTGGAATTGAGTACATCAACTTGTGTTGGTAAATTGGACTCAATTCAAAAGGATTTGGAACAAATCAAGGAGCATCTTGGTTTGAAATCTTCGGTGGCAAGCGGGTCAGATTAACTCCGACCAATTGAGCCGCAAACGAGAGAGCGTTATAACGTTCGTTTTGTGAATAGTCCGTTCCTTGCAACATATTCAGGATGTCTTGAGTTGCTTGCAAGGAACGGTCTTGAATTTCTGATGGTTGTGTTGCTGATTGCATAAACTGATATAAACCTCTAAAATAAATTTAGAAGCCTAGTCAGCTTTCTGGTTTTTCCTTTTCAGCGGGCGCTCGATACGCTCGCTTTTTCTATGCCTTTTGCTTGCGGTCTTTGTAGTCTTGCTCTCGCTTTTTAAGTTCCTTTTTCGGGACATTCACGACCTGTTTTAGCAACGTCTTAAAGCGTTCTTGATCTTTACCGTCATTTTTCATTTCGATCTTTTCGAGTTCCTTTTTGTTCATATTTTCAGTGTATATCAAGCCACTTCTTTCATACCAAGTTTTTCACGCCAATAATTAACAGCAGCCCATATTTTAGTCACGAACTCCTTCGTGTCACCATAATAATTCGGAAAAGCGTCTCGTAACTCTCTCAGTGAATCTGCCGACGCAAACACGACGTCAATTTTTAAATCTTCTCGGTATTTGGCTTCTAATTCAGTCTGAAGTTTCCATGCCTCGTCAACATTCTCAGCCGTAAAACCTTTAATTGACACTTTCTTTTCTCGACTATTGAGCATGGTGACAAAATGACTAGCCCCGGGAAACGCCTTATCGTGGGCAATTGTTATCTCTGTAAAGCCTTGCAACACTCGTACTATTTCTAATTGATCCCATAAAGGAATAATTTCCTTCATCAAATCTTCCATTTCCACTGGAGTATTGGGAACTGCGGCGGTCTTGTCCTCGGTTCCCGAAAAAAACTGACTAGCTAATGCGAAAAAACGTTTCCAAGACGGGTCTCCAATTCCTCGTTTGAGGTCTTGTTGAGTAAAAGTTGAAACGACCTCAACTGCGGTAGCCCAAACATGCTGAATGTGAGTCCTTAACTGAAATTCAACGGTAAGACCATCGAATGCGCTGGATTGTCCAGAATCGCTCTTATATTGGTAAATCAAATGCAAACTACGATAGCCATCGGGCTTGGGAGAACCTATATAATCATCTATTCCGAGCCGTTCCCATGCTTTTAACCGATTTTTATGGGAAATGAACACACCCATAAGCCGGATTAGTTGCATAGAGCTAGCAACAATAACACGACAACCTGCAATATCCTGCATATTACTCAGCTGCATTGTCGGTTGAAGTTTAAGTTTGGTCTCGATAGACGGCAACCGCTTGAGACGGTCAACCACAAGTGCCTGTGGGTCAACTAAATGCGCACGCCGTTCCAATAATCGTTTTGCTCGCATTAAAGGATACCGATGAGCAAAACGCCAATTGTTCACAATAGCGAACATTTCATCGGACGGCATTTCCCTTTTACCAAGTAATGCTTTCCCTGCATTACGAATCTGGTTTTTACTATATTTGACAGGTGTATATGCCACACCGTCTATTATAACGGATTCGCCATTATATAGATTGCCTGTAAATACAGGGATTGCTTCAGTTCTGAAATTGTAACCTAACATTTTTACTGAGTCTGCGATATTAGTGCCCAAAATAACTCACCGGCAATGTACGGAGTTATTTCCCTCTTAAACCTTTTGAAAGAGCGCTCGAGGGCGGGACGATTTCGAAATCTAAGGTGATAGTCGCCGTTCACCCACCTAACCTCAAAACGGCTGCGATCACTCAAGAGGAGTTTGTAAGGAAAATCATAACGCAGTATCGTATCGAGCATTAATTTATGCTCGCGGCTTGTTAGGCCTTGATCCGATGCTTTTGAGTATTCGTATATAGCACCCAACACGAGAAGGTGTTGTTTGTCGGAGTCAACCGCATCCAACAGTCGCTTAAAAATGGGCTTGACGCGAAAGCTGATCCCAGCACCGATCTTATCTTTCGCAGCCCCAATCTCATTGCTTCTCTCCCGGCCCACGTACGAGTCGAAACGAAAATTCCTTGGCAGGTCCACCGCGATCGCAATGCCGGGATCAAACTCGTCGACTGTGCCGGGTTCTTGGCCTGAGGTAAAGATCGGAGCAAAGCAAAGGAAACAGGCCCCGACTAAGATGAGCTTTCCAACAGCGATGATCATCTTGATAAGGGCCTCCTTTCCTGCCAAATTGCATTAACCTAGGTCGTCATCGACAAATTACTGGATCACAAGCGGTATCTCCGACGCCAACTGAAGGTCGATAAGGAGACCAAGCCGTTTTTCTATCTGAAAGAAAAGTGCTGCTTTCTTACCCGGCAATACCTTTCCAACAAGCGGAATGTATTTCTGCCTAAGTTTGGTGATAGCTTCTTCGTTGTCGATCGAGCGGCGATTAAGGTTCGCGGCCGTCGCATTGGTGAGCTTGTCATAATTCGCAGCATAGTCCTTGACTATCTGAACGCGGGCATTATAAATCGTTGCAAGCTCGCCTGCGTACTGCTCGTAAACCGGCCAGAACTTCACCGCCTCAGCCTCTGTCAACGGCATATTTAGCGCAAGAAACTGCTTTTTGTCCGATCTCAGGTCCTTTCGCAAGAGTGTGATGTATTTGTCATATTCTGGATTGGATATGCTTGACTGGGCGGATATAGCCTGGCCAGCCATCAGTGTGACGACCAATATCGCAACCGTCATAAAGACTCTCAATATCATTTGTTTTCTCCTTAACTTTGGTTCCGCCACCTCACCTTAGCAAAAAGCGGCTAATTATTTCCAAACCTTTATGTTCACTAAATTCCATGGGTTCTGGAAAGTTTCGATCATGATCTCACCCTTCTCATCAAGTTTGAGTTTAGCGACTGGGTAAAGTGTTCCCTTGGTTTCTCCTTTTTTCTTGCTGATTATGATCTCACCCATGGCAAGTGAATAATCCATCGATCGGCTGCTGCTCCAAAGTTCACCAAACGCGATCGGCCGATCAGTCACAAACCGGATCCTTCGGCCGCCATCCGGCATCGGAAACGTCCGAATGTAGTTAAGATCGAAACCAAGGGTTCCGGTGACTGCTATCCGCCCCTTCGACTTCATCTTGTCTAGCGCATTTGCTAGTCCCTCTGAGCCCTTCTCCCGAAAAACTTCTAGGAGCACGTTCTTGTCTTCCGCCGTAGAATATTCGCTGATACGGACATCGACATTTGTTAGTCGCCCGAGTTGTGTCGAGGTCCCCATCGCCGTGCCGCTGATCTGCTCCATCTTTTGTGCAGAGACGGCCAAACCTGCCAAAAGCAGAAGGAAAACCGACATCAGTATGGTAGCCAATATATTCTGATCACTATTTTTACTCATCGTTTTTGTCTCCATTCTCATTTTTTATGTCGCGGTATATAAAATCCCCCGACCTAATTGAATAACTTACTTTCCGTCCTAAGTATACGGATCAACTATTGCTGTTGTAACTGTCAGTTCTTACAGGTAATTCCAAAAAATTTCATTGATCGCATGCTAAGTTCTAATAGTAATTTCGGGTTGGGTGTTCTGATTGGTTCCCAAAAAGACGCGCCCGTTTCCGGGCGCGACCAAACCAACAGTAATGGCCGTAGCTGTTGCTGGCCACGACGGCCCCGTTGGTGAACTTGTGTGTTGCATTAGTTGCCCGCAATTCCCTTGTTGAGCAGCAATTTGATCTCAACGCGGCGATTCTGTGCCCGCCCAGCGGCTGTTGTGTTCTCTGCCGCCGGCATATCAGAACCCGCTCCGAATGGTTGAACGAGACGCGTTAGCGGCAAACCGTATTTCGTGACCAAATATCCAATCACCGCATTTGCACGCTTTTCGCTAAGTGTCTTGTTCTTTGCACTGTTTCCTGTGGAATCAGCAAAGCCGATGACCGATATCATCCAACCCTTAGTATCCTGCGTCTTTACCCATGCCCGTGCTTCATCGATGATCTGCTTGCCCTTCGGTCCGAGTGCAGCACTGCCGGTAGCGAACGGAACGACGATCGTTTTTATGGTGTTATAGTCACCAAGCCCGTTGATACGATTGTTGGCGCGATCCGCCGAGGCTTGTGCAGCAGCGGCCATTGCCTGAGCTTCGTCGATCTGGCCAGCCATACGTTTCGCATTTTCCTCAGTCGCTGCGATCCTTGCTTCGTTCTCCTCTATCTTCTTTCTGTTTGCCTCAGCTTGCGCCTCAACGGGGTCAACGCTAACCTGTAGGGCTTGCGCAGTCCTCAGATCTTCCGGATCGAAATCGATCTGTCTCGCTATAATGTGTCCGTCGGCGTTTCCTGTTCCGCTTACCTGGATTCGAAGTCCCCTTAGCAGATAACTTGCCGGAAATTGATCGCCCCCGCGAAGCACTTTTTTATAGGTTTGAACTTTAGTGCTCGGCAACAAATCGACATAGTATATGTCAGCACTCGAAACATCGCGCATCGTCAGCGAATCTGCACCCCGAGTCGCAATCACACCTTTGATCTTTACGTTTTCGTTGAAGCCGATGCTCTTAAAGGCCGTCTGAGCGGATGCGTTTACGATCATCCCTGTAAACAAAATTATGGCCAATAAGACTACTTGGCCCGATCTAAGATTTTTAACTTTCATTTGAATAACTCCTTTCATGATATTTTCCCATACGCCTTAATAACGATTTAACAAGTGGTAAACAGAAATGGTCTTGTAGGCGTCCTCGAAAAGACCTCTTCCTTAGCGCACGGACATATCGTATTTGCAAATCAGAGGTCTTTCAACTGTTACTTTTAACAGTCTTGCTCCGCCCCGACCTTTCATAGCTTAGGCGCAAAGAAACGGTTCTGTGACAATCCACCTCACCAAATCGATACTGGCATCCATTTGGTTACCGTAATTCTTGATTCAATTGCCCTCACAAGTAAGAAAGCCAACTAAGCCTTCTCGTTCGTTCGACATAAAACCAGGTGGAAATCGCAAAGATTGTGTAACTTAGCGTCCTGCACAAAAATAGGATGTTTTTGGCTAAATATTGTGAGAAGCCTAAGGGGTACACAGTCTTAAGGCAATTTTTCGTTAGTGCAGCGAATGGGCAGACAAATCCGAGCCTGTTCGCCGAATTTTTTGCTGGCTCATCTGTATTAAAAGATGTTAAACTGGTTCTGGCGATATATTTCGCCGGTCACTTTCCTCTTTTTCACTCCTGATTTATCGTCCTCTCATGGATAGAAAGCAATTATCCAGTATTAGCAAAGGGATAGTTATCGTTGCAGGCATTGTCTGTTTTGCGATAGCTGTCGCGAATATTGCGGTGGCCACGTTCACGGTGGGCTTCCTTTGTGTGCTTGCCTTCTCGGTCCTGGTTGCCCCGCATGACCCTGACGCTGCCGCGATCCAGATTCGCTATTAGCTTCTCTGACGCGCTTGTTTTCTTTACATTCCTTTTTTACGGCGGACCGGCGGCAATCGTAGTGGCTGCACTTGAATCACTGGCAAACTGCCTTTATTTAAGGTCAAAGGGATTTCCTTTTGGCCGATTGATGATCCCGACCAATGTCTCGATCAACACGGTTTCGACGACAATAACATTTGCAATTTGGCAGATAGTCACTCACGTCGGATACGTCTCTGCAAATCCTGATGAGACGCAACATCTGATATCGATGGTTGGCTTCCTTGCCTTGACCCAATTCGCAGTATCATCATTTCTTGCAGCGATCTTTCAAGCTCTCAAGGACGGTTCGAGTCTTTTCGCAACTTGGCGAAAAGACTGTTTTTCGAGTTCGATGACGCAGATCGTCGGAGCGGCCTTGGCAGGTTTCTTGTTTAAGCTGATCAATTTCGGCGATCTCATAACGGGAGCCATCGCCTTTATTGCTTTAGGGATAACCTACTTTAGTTACAAACAGTCTATTGACGAAGTAAACGTTGCGATCAATCAAGCTCAGACTGCGGAGCGCGAAAAGGTCGAAACGGAACGCGATCGCCGACGAGAAGCTGAAAAACATGCTTCCCAGCTTGCGGTTTCACTCGAAAAAGAAGAAAAGGCCAACGAAGCCCTGCGTAAGAGCGAGAAGGACCTTCAACATGCGGCACTTTATGATTCACTGACCGGCCTTCCGAATCGAAAGCACTTTGGCGATATGCTGCGGCGGTTGATCGACCAATATAAGAATGATCCGGCAGCGGCATTTCAGGTCCTGTTTCTTGATATTCAGAAGTTTAAGAATATTAACGACAGTTTGGGGCACACGCTTGGCGACAAAGTGCTGATGGTAGCCGCAAAAAGATTTGTTCGAATGCTCAGCTCCGGTGATATGGTGGCACGCATCGGCGGTGATGAGTTTGCCATAATTCTTAGAGACCTTTCGACGGCCAGCAAGGCACAAAAGGTCGCCCGCCGCATCCTCACCAATATTTCTCAGCCTTTCTCGCTCAGCGGAAATCGCATTTCGATCAGCGTTAACATCGGCATAGCGCCTTGTGACACGGAATACAACACACCCGAAGAGATCCTTCGCGACGCCGATATCGCGATGCATTACGCAAAGGAAAAGCAGACCGGCGTAGCGGTGTTTACCAAAGAACTTCGCGTTCGCTTTCTCGAACACGTCAGGCTTGAGAACGATCTCCGCAACGCTATCGACCGGAAAGAGCTTACGATGCACTATCAGCCGCTTGTATGCTTGCAAGATGGTACGCTGTTGGGTTTTGAAGCTCTTCTGCGTTGGCATCACAGCGAATTAGGCCAGATACCGCCGAACAAATTCATACCCATCGCCGAAGAATCGGGCCTTATCATTCCGATCACGACCTGGATCTTGCAGGAAACTACAAACCAGTTGGCGAAGTGGCAGAAGATTGGCTCTTCGCACAAAGATCTGATCGTCAGCGTAAATATCTCGGGCAAGCATCTCGGTAAAGATGAGTTGGTTGACGATGTAGAAAATGCGCTGGCTATCTCGAAGATATCACCTTCTTCGCTCAAGCTTGAGATAACGGAAAGTGCCGCGATGGAAAACGCTGAGCACACGATCAGCATTCTCAACCGCTTGAAGCGGCTTGGCGTGCAGCTTAGCATCGACGACTTCGGGACCGGATATTCCAGCCTCAGCTACCTGCATCGCCTGCCGTTCGACACGTTGAAGATCGACCGTTCGTTCGTTTACAGCGTCGGCGAGAGCGGCGAGAATTCCGAGATACTGCAAACCATAATCTCGCTGGCAAAAAGCCTCAAGAAAAAGGTCATCGCCGAAGGCATCGAGACCGAAACGCAATTATCACTACTGCAAAACCTCGGCTGCGACTATGGCCAAGGCTATTTGCTTGCTAAACCTCTAACAAAAGAAAAAGCGGAACAGGCACTCTACGAAAGCCGCGGCTGGCTGCCGCACGGCGACGTTCGCAGCGTACCCGACTACACACCGCCGCAAACAACAGAGACGCGGCTGTAAGGTTTTCGTGCGTCGAATCGCGGCCGCTTTCAGGTTGCAATGTTCGTGGATAGGCGTATGGTTAGACACATAGCTCCTATTTTGTTGCTTTTGCGAGTCGCCTGATACAGGACATCTGACCGCACCGATCGTTGCTCTTTGGCTTTTTGAGTTGTCATCACCACTCATTTCGTTATCCGGCAAATTCCTGATGGAAGAGGATAATAAATGGACGACTCCACCCCCCAAGGGATTCACCCCGAATTTATTGTATTGTTAAACCGCTCAGAAACAGTTCTCGCCGAGCTAAAGAAAATGAACGACGGCCCGAAACCGATCGATACGGCAAGATATGTGAGGCTAAAAAATGAACTCCGCGAAATCGCCGACCAAATGGAACTCCTCATGCCCGGCCACAAGACGTAATCACAATGCAGAAGCCCGCACGTAAGTAAGGGCGTTCACGCAACACGAATGAAACGCGGCCCTTTATGCAGAAGCCCGCACGTAAGTATGGGCGGAACACGCAACAACTGAGTTTCGCCCTTGCTAACGCGCAGGCTTCCACAAATGCCGCGTAAATTCCAGCCAAACGAAGTATGATTTGCAAAGAATTGTATAGGAATTTGCTTGATGGATTGTTTACATACTTTGATAGATATTATGCGTCGTTAGATGGAAATTGTGCATCTATGGATTGACAAGTTCCGCCCAGAGTTTATCCATGCTCATCGGTCAACGAATATTTACAATCAACCGATGTAAACACTCAATCTATACATTTAATATCTGCATTATACGATTGAGCTATCACATCGATAGATGCATTTATTGCATCTACTTACCGGTGAAACGAGCAGAAATCCTTCGGTTCGCTGCCTGCTCGGTAGGTTTTGGCTTGTTTGTCGGGGCAATTTATGGTGGCTCGCATTCCTGTTAGCGGACAGATCATCACTGTTATACTTCCCGTCTCATCGGCGGGCGGGCGCTGATCTTTCTGCTGTTTATTTGATGGAGGCTCGCTGCCGTCCTGCCAGGTCTCGTCAAGAGGCGTCGGGCTGCGTGACGGGTTTACGCTCGTATCGAGGTCATCAACGTCGTCCGCAACCTCCACCAACGCACGAGTCGGCATAGTTCCAGCTATAAAAAATTCGATACGGCGAAATTCCGCTGGAACATCCGTCACATAGATCTCCGGCTCGGGCGTCGGCTCGTCAAAGTCAGGCATGTCGGGATCTTTTGGCCGCTTTGGAGTTGGCGAAGGCGTCGGGCTCGGCTCGGTTGTCGCGTCTAGTTCGCGAATGAGCGCACCGTTGCGAATATCGATCTCGGCTTTTCGAAGGTTCGCCGGCATCGTCCAGTCGCCGTTCCATTCGGGATGCATCCGCAAGGCTTCCTTCATAAAATCCGCCCACACCGGCATCGCCGAATCGGAGCCTTTCATTCCAAGGTCATCGCCGTTGTCAAAACCGACATACACCACACAAACGAGTTCGGGCGTAAAACCTGCGAACCATCCATCGCGCGAAGTTCCGGTCTTTCCCGCAAACGCAGTCTTGCCGGCATTGTTACGAAAGCCCCAACTCTGCGCCTGAGCAGCAGTGCCGCGATTTATGACGTCCTTCATAATGTCGTCCATGATATATGCGACATCAGGACGAACAACATTTTTACGATCAGGTGGCGGAGCAGTTTTGGTGCGGCCATCGCCTGTGGTGATCCGCGTGATCGGCATCGGCAGAACGCGGTCGCCGAGATTGGCGAACATCGTATATGCCGTCGCAACCTGAAGCGGTGACGCCTCAGCCGTGCCGAGAGCCATCGAAGGATAGGCTTTTTCGACCTTTGGAAAACCTGCTTTGGTCGCAAGATTCATGACCTTGCCGACGTTTATCTGCATTGCGATATCAACCGTTATCACGTTCTTGCTTTTGACCAGTGCGTCACGCAGCGTTGTGTCTTTGTTAGAGAAAAAGTCGCCGAAATTTCCCGGTGTGTAAGATTCCTGATTGAATGTGAAAGTCTTTTTCTCGTCCTTGAAAATGCTTGCTGCCGTGAACTGCCGAGTGCTGGAATCGTAAGCCGAATTGATCGCCGCTGCATAAACGAAAGGCTTAAATACCGAACCAGGCTGACGCATAGCATCGGTCGCACGATTGAACTGGTTCGCCAAATAATCGCGTCCACCAACCATCGCGACGATCTCGCCCGTCTTTGGCCTGATCGCGACCAGAGAAGCGTTCAAGCCTTCTTTTTTGGGGAAATGTTTATCGAGTCCGGCAAGCCGTTTGTTGACGATCTCATAAGCCATCCGCTGAAGATCAGGGTCGATAGAAGTGTAAACCCGCAGATGCTGAAGGGCTTCGGGATCGTTGACCAGCTTAGGCAGTTCCTCGATCGCATATTGCGAAAAGTACGGCATTCCTTGAAGGTCTTTTGCGTTCGATACCTGTTTGAGTTCGATCGGGAGATCGCGATATTCGGCAAGCTGCTCGGGCGTTATTTCGCCCGTTTTGGTCATCGACTCAAGGACTTGATTGCGGCGTTCCTTTACACGGTCGGGATTTTTGTAGGGATTGTAACGATTAGGGCTGCGAATGATACCGGCGATAAACGCGGCTTCCGGAACGGACAGTTGCGAAACATCTTTACCAAAATACGCACTCGCTGCTTCCCCAACTCCGTAGATCGAAACACCCGACTGCTGGCCGAGATATATCTGGTTCGCGTATAGCGTAAATATCTCCTGCTTCGAAAGCCGCGTTTCTAGGATCAGCGACATGTATGCTTCAGTTACTTTGCGCTCGATGGTCTGTTCGCGGGTGAGCAGAAGATTCTTTACAAGCTGCTGCGTGATAGACGAGCCGCCCTGATTTGCAAGCGGTGAGTTTTCGTCGCCTTCGTAACGCCGCCAAAGAGCACGCGCAATACCGCGAACGTTTACACCGTAATGCTCAAAGAACGAACGATCCTCGGTGTTTGTTATCGCTTTTACGAGGTGCGGCGGCAGATCGGCGAATTTTACGGTCTTTCGACGGCCATCGCCTTCCGCGGCAATTGAACTAAGAATTTTTGGTTCAAGTTTTACTTCATTGAGCTGAGTATTCGCGTCTCGATCACCGATACCCGCCACCGTCTTGAGGTCCCTGCCAAATTTGACTGTCAGCGATGGAAAAACCTTTTTACCATCGATAGTTGCGGTCATTCCTGGCTCAATACCAACGATGTCGCCCTCGACCACATAACGGCTGCGCGAGGCATCTGCCTGATTGTTTCGCTCAATGTAACCGGCTGACTTCAAATACTCAACCAGTTCGGGAATCGTCAAGGCTTCGCCGGTCTTTAATGTCTTCGGTGCTGAATAAACTCCAGCAGAAGGAGTAAACACTTCGCCGCTCAATAGCTTTTGATCGATCCGGCCTGAGAAATCAAACCAAAAGTAGGTAAGCGTCAGAAAAATGCCAAGCAGCACGAACAGGCTCGCCGCGAGCGTCCATCTATTAAAGAACAGCCTCAAAAGACGCCGGAAACGCGAAGTCGGCGGTGCCTGATATGAGGAAGTCTTGCGCCGGGCCTTTACCCAGCCTTTTGGCGGCATCTTCGATCGGTTTGATCTGACTGATTCGTTATCCTGCATCTACGGGTTGGAAATACAAAGACGAAGTGAGATTATCACTTTGGCGAGAGCCACGATTATTCTAACGAGTTTTGCCATACAATGTCGAACTAATTTCAGTCTATGAGCGTCGGCATCTATTCCACGATAGCCAAGATCACAAGTCGCAAGCTGGTTTTTGCGGCAGTCATCGTGTGCACGATGATCACGATCGGGGCAGTTGGATTCAAGTACTTTGAGCAATTTTCGTGGCTTGACAGTTTTTATACATCCGCCCAGACCGTGACGACAGTCGGTTACGGCGATCTCGCGCCAACTACTGCCGCGGGTCGCATTTTTGCGATCCTTCTAATGCTGACGGGCGTCGGAACTGTACTATTTGGCTTGACGCTGCTTGCACAGGCCGTGATCCAATCTGAAATGGTCATGTCACTGGGTAATCGCCGTATAATCAAAGAAATGGAAAAGTTAGAAGGCCACTATATCATTTGCGGAGCGGGACGCGTCGGTCGCCGAATAATCCGCAGCCTCGAACGCCAAAATCTGCCACACGTCATTATTGAACGTAGCGAAAATCGGCTGTCCGAGCTCGATCCGGACAGTTCGCACGTCATTGTAGGCGATGCGACATCTGAAGAAAATTTGACCAAGGCAGGAGTAAAACGTGCACAAGGCCTCGCGAGTTGTCTGCCGGATGATGCGGCGAACATCTATGTCGTATTAACAGCGCGCGGTCTTAATCCAGATCTTCACATCGTCGCACGGGCTGTCGAAGAACAAGCGGAACCAACCCTCATCCGTGCAGGTGCAAGCCGTGTTGTTGCCCCGACCATTATCGGCAGCCAATCAATGGCGAGAGCTTTGCTCAAACCCGCTGTTGCGGACTTTATGGATTCGATCGTCGCGGAGACGCACGATCTGGTATTTGAAGAAATGGCCGTCGACGCAACTTCGCCCTATTCCGGTCAATATCTAAAGGACACAAATATAATGAGTGAACTTAGTCTCATCGTTGTTGCAATTCGTCGAAAGGATGGTGAATTGGCGTTTCAGCCAAAGGGTGACACAAGAATTGCGAACGGCGATCTGCTCATTGTGATCGGCAAGGCAGAATCGGTTCAGCGGCTTGTCGAGACAAACAAGCAATGAAGATATTGGTTACAGGCGGCAGTGGTTTTTTGGGAACACATGTCAGGCAGATATTTGACGCCGACGATCTATCGCGGCGTTCAAATCTCGACATTCTGAATATACAGGATGCAGCAATAGTGCGTGATTACGATGTCGTGATCCACCTCGCTGCTCATCTCGATAAATCACCTGAATCAGCCCGACAGGTGTTTCTCACCAACGTCGAAGGCACGGTCAATCTCCTGCGTGAGATCAAAGAAAACGCCGTGTTCATATTCGCATCCACGAAGGACGTCTATGGACGTTTCGCAGACAACTATTTCGAGGTTCCCGAGTCTTGCCCGACACTCTATGCCGGACAATCCGCACTCGAATGGTCAAAACTCATCGCCGAGAGATATGTCGAATATTATGCCCACGCAAGGAATTTCCGTTCATGCATCTTCCGGCTCTCGACTGTTTATGCCAGTGTCAGCGAAGGCAACGCACCCAACTTTGTCGGCCATTATGTTGACGCGATAAACAAAGGCGAGCGTTTGCAATTACAAGCGAACGGTACGCCTCGGCGCGATCTGCTTCACGTTGATGATTTTTCAAGAGCATGTTCTGCGTTCACTGAATCGGTGATTCGACACGGCCTATACAACCTCGGCGGCGGAGCCAGAAACGCATTGACGTTAAGTGAACTAGTAGCAAAGATGGAACAAGTTTCAGGCTTTAAGGCAGTGATCGACAAAGAAAACCCACTGCCAGCCCCGATACCGATGAACTACGTCACAGACCTGAATCTCGTAACTCAAGAACTAGATTGGTCGCCGACTGTTGAACTTACTGAAGGTTTGGAAACACTTTTTTAACGCAAAGACGCAAAAGAGCAAAGACGCAAAGGAAGACATGAATACGTCAAACCGATCATTTAGTTTTTTCTTTCCTTTGCGTCTCTGCGTCTTTGCGACTTTGCGTTAAAAATTCTGGTGGAATGAAAATAATCGTACGCGGAACAAATTGGATAGGCGATGCGGTGATGTCGATTCCGGCTTTGCGTGAGCTTCGGCGCATTTTTCCGGATTCGCATGTTTCGCTGCACACGCGTTCTTGGGCCGAAGGTTTGTTTAGGGATGCAGATTTCATTGATGACCTTGTGACCTTTGAAAAGAACCGTTGGAAGATCAAGGACGTTTACGATAATTCGCAATTTCTGCGTGACGACGGATATGAACTTGCTGTGCTATTTCCAAATTCGTTCGAGTCGGCAGTTACAACTTTCTTTTCTCGAATTCCTCGCCGCATTGGTTATAACAAAGACGTTCGTGGCCTGTTGTTGACCGATCCGGTCGCGGTTCCCGAATGGAAGAACCGCAAGCACGAGGTTTTTTATTACCTAAATCTCGTCGCCGAAGTCGAGCGGCGAGTGCTTGGCCGCGATACGGTTTCGCAAGCGATCCCAAATATCGATCTCAATATTTCGGAAGAGCGAAAGATCGAGGCACGAAGGAAACTATCCGATCTCGGCGTTGATCTCTCTACAAAAACCATTGCCCTCGGCGTCGGCTCAACGAACTCGCGAGCAAAACGCTGGCCTGCCGAGCGGTATGCAGAACTTAATGACAAGCTTCAAACCGAAATGGATGTTAATGTCATTTTGGTCGGGTCGGAATCTGAAAAAGATGTTTCGGACGAGGTCATCAAGCTCAGCAATATAAAACCGATAGACTTAACAGGAAAAACCGATCTCGCCGAAGCGGTTGCGGTGCTTTCCGTGATAGATCTTTTGATCTCAAACGATATGGGACTTGCACATGTAGCTCCGGCGGTCGGCACTTCAACGATCGCGATCTTTGGCCCGACAAATTCTGAAACAACGCGGCCATATTCATTAAATGCCGAGGTTATTAAGAAAGATGTCGATTGCTCTCCGTGTATGCTACGCGATTGTCCGATCGATCATCGCTGCATGACTTTGATATCGGTCGATGAAGTTTTCGAAGCGGCAAAACGCAGGTTAGCCGATGAAGGAGAGAATATGAATAAGCAACCAGCAGTATTTCTTGACCGCGACGGCACGCTGATCGAAGAGGTGAATTACCTCTCGCGAGTTGAAGACCTGCGCCTATTTCCATTTAGTGCCAGTGCTGTTCGATCGCTAAAAGATGCAGGTTTTCTCGTTATCGTCGTCACAAATCAATCGGGCATCGGCAGAGGCATTTACACCGAAACCGACATGCACTCGATCCACGAAGCCATACAAGCCGAGCTTTCAGGAGCGATCGACGCTTTCTATTTCTGTCCCCATCTGCCCGACGCCGGCTGCCGCTGCCGCAAGCCTAATATAGGAATGATCGAATCAGCGATGGCTGATTTTGATATTGATATTGAGAGATCGTGGATGGTCGGCGATAAAAAGATAGACGTTGAAACAGGCTTGGCAGCAGATCTTAAAAGTGCTTTAGTGTTAACAGGTTACGGCAATGAGCATCAATTACTACTCGAACACGAACCGAACATATTAGCTAATGATCTGAAAACGGTCACGGCCGCTATACTGGATGATACGTTCTAGCTGTTGGCAGCCGGTATCAGATTCTCCCAAAATCATCTTCCAATCTAATAATATCGTCCTCGCCGAAATAATCGCCGGTCTGAGTTTCGATGAGAATCAGTGTTTCGGAAGTGTCAGAGTTTTCGATCCTGTGGGCATCTCCACAAGCGACATCGAGCGATTCACCGGTTTTTAGTAGAATTTCACTGCCGTTTAATGTTACTTTAGCTATACCGCGCACGACGTACCAATGTTCTGCGCGGCGCGCGTGTCTTTGGTAACTTAGACGTTTACCGGGCAAAACCTCGATCCTCTTTACTTTGTAATCAACTGCTTCGTCGATCACGGTAAAACTGCCCCAAGGCCGTTGATCGTGTTCGGGCGAATTGTTTTGAACTTCGATTGTTTCCATTTTGCTTCGCTGCAAGTATGTTCAGTTTAGACGAAAAGGACGAATCAGCCAATTCCCGACAGATACAGAGAATTCAAACGCTCATAATCGGGCGTTTGATGGCGATCTTTTTGCTGCTCGTAACGAGCTGGTTCTGGTACAGCGGCACGTTCAAGCTGTCGTTTGACACATTTCCGCAAGGAGTGTTTCTTGCTTTTCTGATCTCGGTCGGGCTGACGATCGTTTATTTTTTCCTGCTTCGCCTAAGCAAAGATCTCAGATGGCAGATCCGCACACAGTTTGTTCTCGACGCCCTTTTGATTACTTGGCTAGTTTGGCGGACAGGAGATCTTACATCGCCTTACATTACGCTCTATATTGTTCTCATCAGTGTAGCGAGTTTTTTCCTGAGGCCGCTCTCGACGCTTCTGATGGCGATGGCCTGTTCACTGCTGTTTATAAGCTTGGCGATCTTGACCGGCAATGCCGTGATGGAATCTTTCGGCACGGCACAAGCAACAGGTAAGGCTGTCCAGATCGTCAGTTTTCATGTAGTTGCATTTCTGGTCGTAGGCCTGCTTGCGTCGAGATTGTCCGATAGGCGAACTTCCGGCGAAGAGTTAGCTGAGACTGCAAAAACCCTCGCCAACCTCCGCGTCCTGCACGAACGCATAGTCGAATCGATCCGCTCCGGTCTGATTACGACCGATCTCGAAGGTAATATATATACATTCAACGCTGCGGCGACGGAGATCACAGGATATCGATTGGACGAAATGCAGGGAAAATCGATCAGTTCCCTTTTTGGTGATATTCGCGAATCCACTAACCTTTCGCTCGCAGCGGCCGGCGAAGGTGAGCAATTGCCGCGTTTTGAGACAGATCTTTTGACTCCTGAGGGTTTTGCGGTGCGTATTGGTTACAGTGTTTCGCTCCTTTTGTCTGAGCTGCATGAGGCTTCGGGGCTGATCATCACATTTCAGGACCTTACCGATATTCGTTCGATGGAGGAAAGCGTTCGCCGCAAAGATCGCCTTGCTGCCGTTGGACGCGTTGCTGCAGGTTTGGCTCATGAGATTCGGAATCCTTTGGGAGCTATGCGCGGGGCGATACAGGTGCTTGAATCAAAGATACCGATGGGTTCGGTTGAAACAGGCTTGATGGACATAATTCTTAAGGAGTCTGATCGCCTGAACACTATTATTACAAACTTCCTCGGATACGCGCGTCCGATGGCGGCGACATTTTCTGACACCAATGTCGGCGAAGCTATAAACGATACGATCACGCTTTTAAAACACAGCCCCGACGTTAAAGAAAATCACAAATTAAAGCTAAATATCGAAGAAACGCCTGTCATCATTTCGGCGGACATTACGCAGTTGAAGCAGATATTCTGGAATCTGGCACGAAACGCTCTGCAGGCCATGCCTGATGGCGGCGAACTGGCGGTTGGCGTTGATTCCGTGCCGAACAATCGTATCCGCATAACTTTTGAAGACACAGGCATCGGAATGACGCCGGATCAGGTCGAGCAGCTTTTCGAGCCGTTCTCGAATTCGACGACCGGCGGCACAGGACTTGGGCTTTCGATCGTTTATCAGATAGTAAAAGATCACAACGGTGCGATAAATGTTCGAAGCCGCGAAGGCGAAGGCACGGTAATAACCGTCGATCTGCCAAAGGAAAACCGAAGAAAGGCCATGGAAGCGGCAAATGGCAATAAAACCGATGGTCAGCCATCGAAACTTACTGAGTTTTTGAAAGTTTCGGACAATAAGTAGCGGGCTGGAATGGATATTTCTCTTGAACAAAGCAATCATAATTTGTCACAATAGAAATAGCGGCTTTACCGCATCCATTCCCCTTTTATAGCGAATCAACATTTCTCCATGCCAAACATACTAATCGTTGACGACGAGCAAAGTTACCGCCAGCTTTTGAGCCTTGTGTTCGAGACGGATGGCAACAACATCCGCACGGCAATGAACGGGCGGCAAGCCTTGGAACTGCTTCAGGAAGGCCCGGCGGACATTATTATATCGGACGTAAAAATGCCCGATATGGACGGTATCGAGATGTTGAGGGCTGTTCGTGAGACTTTGCCGGATATTGGCGTGGTTCTGATGACCGCCTTTGCGTCGGTCGAAACGGCTCGCGAGGCGTTCAAGCTAGGGGCGGATGATTTTATTACAAAGCCGTTCGATGTCGAAGAATTAAAGCTGATCGTAAAGAAAACGCTTGAAAAGCAGGCGTTGATAGACGAAAACCGTGCTTTCAAGCGTGCGCAGCGCGAGCGCGGCAGCGTAAAGAACATTGTCGGCACTTCGGGCGTGATGAATGCGATCTTTCAGATGATCGAGACCGTTGCCGAGGTGCAGTCAACTGTTCTAGTGACCGGCGAAAGCGGCACTGGAAAGGAGTTGGTCGCGAGGGCGATCCACGATCTGAGCCCGCGTGCCGAAAAGCCTTTTATCTCGATAAATTGCGGTGCTTTTACCGAAACGCTGCTCGAATCCGAGCTGTTCGGCTACATGAAAGGAGCGTTCACTGGTGCGAACGCCAACCGCAAAGGCCTGTTTGAAGCCGCGCACGGCGGGACGATCTTCCTCGACGAGATAGGTGAAATGTCACCTGCTATGCAGGTCAAGCTGCTTCGTGTTCTGCAGGAAAAGCGTGTAAGGCCCGTCGGTGCTCATGACGAACTGTCGATCGACGCCCGCGTAATAGCCGCGACCAACCGCGATCTCAAGCAGATGAGCGAAGAAGGTACGTTTCGCGAAGACCTTTTTTATCGTGTATCGGTGATACCTATACATTTGCCGCCGCTGCGTGAGCGTACCGAAGACATCGCCCAGCTTATCGATCATTTCTTAAAGAAATTCTGCGATCAGGCGGGCAAAACGTTGACGATCTCGCCGAAAACCATAGTTATTCTTGAGAATTACGCATGGCACGGCAATGTTCGCGAGCTTGAACACACTATCGAACGAGCCGTCGCGCTCGAACGCACAGGCGAGATACAGCCCGAACAGCTTCCCGATCATATAACTAATTACAATCCGCAGCGTATCAAAGCCGAGTTCGATCTGCCCGAAGCAGGCATCGACCTCGTCAGCCATCTCGACAACCTCGAAAGGACCTACGTTGTCGAAGCCCTCCGCAAAACCGCCGGCAACCAAACCAAAGCCGCCGATCTGCTGCATATACAAGTCCGCTCGCTACGCCACTTACTTGATAAACACAGCATACGAAGCCTTTCCGCTCAAATGCGTTCTTCCGATTAGATCAGCAATTGGCGACAGAACGCGGCTTTGCCGCTCGATGTGCGGAAAAGCTATGCTTTTCCGAATAGACCTTTATCAAAATCCTGCGGCTATGCCGCCGCTTTTACGAAAGCAGCGGCATAGCCGCAAACATTTGAGTTGAACTTCGGAAAAGCATAGCTTTTCCGCAAATCGACGGGCAAAGCCCCGAAAACAAATAACATTGACACTTTTTGTTACCTTGTAGATACCAAAAACTGTTAAAACAGGCCTTCCAAACGATCTCACGGCACTTATCCACGCTTGACCTTAGAACATATCGCCGCTCTTAACCTCTTTACTCTCAGCACTTAGCACTCTCACAACTCTCCAAACTCCCTTGTGGCACGGGTATTGATAATAGAGCAGTGGCCTGGGAAAGGTACATATTTCGAATACTTTAGGAGATTGTGAATTTAACATGAAAAATCAGAAAGGTTTCTCGCTTATCGAACTTTTAATCGTTGTTGTGATCATCGGCATTATTGCTGCGATCGCTATCCCTAACCTGCTTGCTGCACGTCGTTCAGCTAACGAAGGATCGGCAGTTTCAGCTATGCGTACATTGCATGGTGCTCAGATGACCTATGCTTCGACATTTGGTAACGGACAGTATGCCGGAACAACCGCTCTTTCGGGTGGTGGTGTAACAGGTGCTTTGGGTGCTCTTGCTACCAACGGTCTTGTTGACGGCGTTCTCGGAACGGGAACAAAGGCTGGCTATAACTTCCAGGGCTTGAAGGCTGACTCGACCACGCTTATCCCTGCACAGTTCATGTACACGACCATACCGACGACCACGACCGGCATTACACAGACCGGTTCGCGTAGATTCGGTGTCGCGACAGAAGGTGTGATCATGGCGGATACGACTCTGACCCAGTTCGCAACCATCTTGGCCGTACAGGGCGGAACACCGCTTGGTAACTAATACGGTTAACACTTAATCCCACAAAGAGGCTGCCTGATTCAGGCAGCCTCTTTTTTTGTTCAGAGTTACGCGTTTACGCGTGAAGATAACGGCTTTTGGGCCGTTCGGGTTTACTTTGGCTCGTTCGGGTTAACATTGGGCTTGATCAGGTTAACTTTTGGCTCGTTCGGCCTAACTTTGGGCTTGTTCAGGTTAACTTTTGGCTCGTTCAGCCTAACTTTGGGCTTGTTCAGGTTAACTTTTGGCTCGTTCAGGTTAACTTCTGGCTCGTTCGGGTAAACTTTGTGCTTGTTCAGGTTAACTTTGGGCTTGTTCAGGTTAACTTTGGGCTTGTTCAGGTTAACTTTCGCAATAGTAGAGTTAATTTTGCCAAGAATTAAGTTAACTTTCGCATTAGTTAGGCGAATTTCGGCTCTGTTCAAGCCGCTTCTATTGCGTTTCAGCCAGTATTCATAAGGTTTCGGTTGGAATTTGGGCCTTCAAGACGTCCTCCGCCGCCTTCCCGCGTCTTCGTGTCCCTCGCCGAGCGGTGAAGCTATGCTTCACCGTGAGCCTAAATATCTCTTTGCGGCTACGCCGCCGCTCTTGCGGTTATTCAAAGACGGCGGCACAGCCGCAAAAAACTAGTGGAGCACTCTCGGAAAAGCACAGCTTTTCCGCTTGGCAACCGGCACACGAGGCTAATACCTCCCGCGAAACATAACTCACGCCGGAAATGTCTTCAATAACGTATCAGAGTCGTGGTAAAATTAAACTAGCCGCTCGGCTACGCTCTACAAAATTCCCCCTCGCAGACAATGCACCCTGACACAGCATATTTACCGGCATCGGACTCTGGACGGCTAAGCGGATTTTTAATGCCGGCGCTGCTGGCGTTCGCGCTTTTGGCGATATTGTATTCGCTGCCAAAGCCGGCGATGCAGGTAAACCAGCCATTTAAGGCAGAACTGCTGTTGTCGGTCTTTTTGATGGCGTTCTTTGCGTTGATGCAGCGAGGCCGGACGCTCGTTCTCTCGGCTCCCGCGAAGGTCATCGCCTGCACCGTCGCAGCCTTTATATGCTGGAGCGCCGTTTCCGTCTTCTGGGCAGCGTCGTTCGGCGGCGTCGCACATCATACGCTGCTGTGGGCGATGTATCTGATCATTTTCGTGATCTTTACCGGCAAAGCATGGCCCGCCGCCAACCTGCGATTTATTATCACGACCTTTGCCATCGCCGCGCTCATTCTCGGCCTGCTGTGCTTTTTTGATTATCTTTCGATCAGGGAGTTTTCGAGCGCCGAAGGCAACATACGCATCAGGTACGGCAAATACGCCGAACTGCTCGTCACCATCGCGCCGCTTCTATTCGCCGCCGCCATCTACGCCCGCAACCGTCGGCACATGGCGTTCATTCTCGTGACGGCTTTGTTGAGCTGGATAACCGTAATGCTCTCGCTCAGCAAAGGCGCGTTCCTCGCCGGGATCATCGGTTTCGCAATTTTCTTTGCCGCGTCCTTTGCTCTATCGGCAAAGATACTTCGAAAACGCGTTGCTCTGTTCGCCGCCATCTGGCTCGCCGTTACCATCGGCACGCAGGTTTTCTTCTCGTTCTTCTCCGCCGTTCCTTCGACGACGAGCTACATCACCGGAGCCGCCGATCAAACACGCAGCACTTCGACGATGCGAATATTTACCTGGAGCGTCGGTCGACAAATGACTCGCGACAACTGGCTGGTCGGCGTCGGAGCAGATAATTTTGGCGTCGCATTTAATAAGGAACGCATCCGCTATCGAGAGACGCACCCAAACGAAACGTTCGCCGAGATCGCCGAAGATTATCTAGTCGAACGCGCCCACAACGAACCGCTCCAAGTCCTGTCAGAACTAGGCGTCATCGGTTTTGCGCTGTTCGCTATGCCATTTATTTTGGCGGCGATGTATTTCATTAAAAAGTTTCTGCACGAAAGGCTGCGATCTTCACCGTTCCTGTGGGCCGCGTTTGCCGGAATGGCCGCGTTCGCCGTCAGTTCGCAATTCAGTTCGTTCTCTTTCCGCTCCGCACAAAACGGCGTCGTGTTCTTCATGGTGTTCGCCGTCGCAATTAACCAACTGCGCAAGTCTCACGTCAAAACAACGACCGATCATCGCCCCGTTGTTGCACTAAGCTGGCTCGCGATAACGCTGATGGCAGCATTTTGCGCGACGAAAGTCTTCGCGCAATATCACACTTACATGGGCGAGCGTTCGGAAAACTCCAGCATCGCCAACAGCCATTTCCAAACCGCCGTCAAAGCCGATCCCGAATACGCCGGAGCATACTTATCACACTCCGGACTTGCCATCAGAGATTCCGATCCTTCGACGGCAGCGCAATTAACGCGAAAGGCCATCGATCACGGCGTCGGCAGCGTCACGGTCTATTCGCAACTGGCAAAACAGCAAGTTAAGGCCGGAAACATCGCCGCGGCAGAAGCAACTTATCGCGAAGCACTTTCGATATATTCGCGCTCAGTTTATATGCACATGGAGTTTGCGATCTTTCTCGAAGATCAATCCAGGCCCGACGCCGCAGCAGAACATGCCGCGATAGCCCGCTCGATCGATCCGCGTCAGGCTTTGGGTTGGTACCTCATCATGCGCGAAGGCAGCGTCCGGACTTTTTACAAATCGCGGCAAGATCAAAGCATCACGCCGCCCGCTGAGCTTGTGCCGCCGACGGCAGTTCTACAATATGTTGATAAAGCGCCCGGAACCTGATCGGCGTTTTTTATGATAAAATAATTTGACGCAGAGCAATGTCTTGGGCTGCGATTCAATCAAACAAAAAAGATGTCCAACGAAGGAACAGGAACCCTGCCCCGAATCTTCGCCATCGCGAAAAATGCGTTTCGCGAGGCCGTTCGTGATCGCATCCTCTACAATCTGATACTGTTCGTCCTGCTCATCACCGCGAGCGCGATCTTTCTCGGCGAAATGACCGCCGGGCAAGAAGCACGCGTGATCGTAAATCTCGGGCTTAGTTCAACTCTCATCTTCGGCACGTTCATCTCGATCTTCGTCGGCGTCAGCCTCGTTTGGAAAGAGATCGAAAAACGAACCATCTACGCGATCTTTTCAAAACCAGTAGGCCGCGGCGAATTTATCATCGGAAAATATCTCGGCCTCTGCCTAACGCTGTTCGTAAACGTCGCCGTGATGGGCATCGGCGTCTCACTCGCTCTGCTCTATGTCGGCGGACGGCAATTTGCGGTCTCGATCTGGCCGGCGATCTTTCTGATATTTCTCGAACTAACCATACTAACAGCCGTCGGGATAATGTTCTCATCATTCTCCACACCTGCTCTCTCCGCTCTGCTCACATTTTTCATCTTCGTGATCGGCCACTTCAGCGCAAGCCTGCGTGACCTCGCCCAGGCACTTGGATCGCAAACGGCGAAGGTGGTCTTCGACGCCATTTATTATTTGGCGCCTAACCTTGCTCACTTCAGTTACATAACCGAAACCGCCAACGGCATCGCCGCACCGCCATCGATGTTCGGCGGAGCATTACTCTACGCTGTCGTCTATGACATTATCCTGCTGACTATAACCATCGTTGTTTTCAGACGCCGCAACTTCAAATAATGAGATCGAACGTTTTACAAAAGATACTGCTGCCCGCCGCGATCATCATCGCAGGTTTTGCAGCCGTGTTTTTTCTAAGCGATCTCACGACGAACGCCCGTCCGCAATTGCCAGATGATTATGCAGATTCGGATCTCACCATAAATGGATCAAAGCTCAAGGGTTTTGCCTTTGGAATGGAAGGCCTGATCGCGGATATGTATTTTACGCGTTCGCTGCAGTACATCGGCGACAAGGTGGCAAAGTCTAAATCCGATTTTATCAATGTCGAGGACCTTCGCGATCTGAATCCGCGATTGCTGTATCCGCTTCTCAAAAATGCGACCGATGTCGATCCGCATTTTATTGCAGCGTATTCATTCGGAGCAATGATAATGCCCGCCATCGACGCTGAAAAAGCCGTGGAATTAGCTTCCACAGGAATTGCGAACAATCCAAACGAATGGCGTCTCTATCAGCATCTCGGTTACATATATTGGCGTCTGGGCCAATATGAAAAAGCTTCCGAGATCTACGAAAAAGGATCGCAGATCGAAGGTGCCGCATCGTTCATGAAGATAATGGCCGCTTCGATGAAAACCAAAGGCGGCAGCCGCGAAACGGCACGGGCCATCTATCGTCATATGCTCGAAGGAGCAGAAGACGAACAAACGCGAATCACCGCAGAAAGAAGGCTCAAGGAAATTGACTCTTTCGACGAACGCGACGCTGTCGATCGCATCCTTGCAGAATTCAAAGAGAGATCTGGCCGCTGTGCAAACAATCTGGCTGAGATATTTCCAATGCTGGCGACAATAAAACTGCCGTCGGGCAAAGACTTTCGCATCAACAAAGCAAACCAACTCGTCGATCCGACTGATGCACCCTACATTCTCGATAAAAATAGCTGCGTCATAACACTCGATATAGAACGTACCGGATTGCCGGATACTCGTACGACCCAACGCTAATAATATGGAATACGCCGTTGAGATAAAAAATCTGTCTAAGGACTATGAAACAGGTTTCTGGAAAAAGAAGCGTGTGCGTGCTCTCGATGACCTGACGCTGAACGTTCGGCCTGGCCAGATCTTCGGCTTTCTCGGCGGCAACGGCGCAGGAAAAACGACGACGATCAAAACTCTCATGAGCCTGATCTTCCCTACTGAAGGTTCGGCAAAGATCCTCGGCCATGACATCTCAGATGTTCAGATGCACCGGCGCATAGGCTATTGTCCAGAGAATCCCTATTTTTACGATTACCTGACCGCACGCGAACTAATGAATTATTTTGGCGAGCTTTTTGGTTTCGATGCCGCAAAACGCAAAGACAAATGTGAGCACCTTTTGGACGCGGTCGGACTCGCCGAGAAAGATCGCAGCAGACAGCTTCGTAAATATTCTAAAGGAATGCTGCAGCGCGTCGGCCTCGCTCAATCGCTCATCAACGACCCTGAAATAGTCTTTATGGACGAACCCATGAGCGGCCTCGATCCGGTGGGAAGACGCGAAGTTCGCGAACTCATTGCCGGCCTACGCGATAAAGGCACAACCGTTTTTATGTCAACGCACATTCTATCCGACATCGAAGCTCTGTGTGATGAGGTCGCAATATTACGCGGAGGCAAACTTTCGGCGTTCGGCAATCTCAACGATCTCCTTGCTACGGACGGCCAATCTCGCGCTCTCGAGATCAGCGTTCAAAATGTCACAGCCGATGCCATTCGCGAAAAGATCGAATTCATTTCCGGTGCAACACTCGCTCCAAAGCCGAGCGGGGCAGTCATACATGTCCTCGACGAAAGAGACATCGACGCTGTGCTCGACATCACCCGCCAAGCCGGCGGCCATCTCGCGTCAATTCAACCAGTAAAACAGTCCCTTGAAGAATTATTTGTAAAACAAACTCAGTAGCAGAGGCCCGCTCGTTAGCAAGGGTTGCATTAAATTATTTCTCAACCCTGATAGCAGTCACTTTCCACCGGATATTAGCGCGGTCGTCGTCTTTTGCAAAGCCGTCGAGCGATAACGTAACAGGAATAGTTTGGTCAGGTTCGAGTCGCGGAACCTGCGTGGGAACAACGAGAATGCGTTTTTCCTTTAAGACCTTTTCAAATTGAGTGACGACACTAACGTTGATCTCAAGTGCATTCAAAGTTCGCGTGCCCTTGTTGCGTATCTTTCCGTTGATAAACATCGAGATCGTTCCAGTCGCCATCGGCGATTGTATCGTGTTCGGGTCGGTGGAAATAATAATGTCCTTTGTGAGATCCGCAAATTCCGGCGAGCCTTCACGTAATGTGCCTTCAAGGATCTTTGCAGTCTGATCTTCTATCGAGGGCTTGAACGACAAAACCCAGATCGCAGTTCCGATCACGACTGCACCGATCAACAATGCCGCAACAAATACCTTATTAATGCCCTTTTTTTCCTCAGGTTTGAACAAATCTTCCATCTATTAAGAAGTTTAACGCAGAGTCCGCAAAGAACGCAGAGAAAAAGCTGTTTATCTTAGAAATATATCCGCATACTCAGCGGTCTCCGCGTGTAGATCTAATTACAAACTTAGACAACACATCTCGGCAAAATGTTCCCCGATACGGTATCATTTTGTCGAAATGTCCACTTCAAAGGCAAAAACTTCACCGCTGCCTACATTTGTAGAGGCTGTTCTGCCGGTTCCGCTTCGACGTGCTTTTACATACAGCGTTCCGAAAGAGATGCAGGATGTAATAAAGATCGGTGCTCGGCTCAAGTTGCCATTTGGACGGCGAAATCTGGTTGGTTACGCCGTCGGACTTCATGTTGAGCTTCCCGCAGATGTCGAGATCGACGAATCCAAGATCAAAAATATCATCGAAGTAATGGACGAGGAACCGCTCATTACACCCGAAATACTTAAACTCACGCAATGGACGGCGGACTATTACGCCAGCTTTTGGGGCGAAATGCTCAAAGCGGCTTTGCCTGCCGGCCTGAATTCCGAAAAAGTGCGCTCAAAACGCCGCAAGGCCGTTCGGCTTTTATCGACCGTTCCTGACGATGACAAACCGCAAACCGACCAGCAGGAATGGATCATCGACCTGCTCTCGTCAAACGGCGGCACGATGTTGTTTACAGAAATTATCGAGCAAGCCGATGTGGGAGCGTCGCCGATAAATACTCTTGCAAAACGCGGGATGGTCGAAGTATTTGTACAGGACGTAAGACGCGACCCTTTGGCCGGAGCGGAATTTCCTGACCGCGAAGACTTTACGCTGACGGACAAGCAACAAACGGCACTGGATCATATAACAACGGCCCTAAAGAAAGATGGTGAATTCAAAGCGTTTCTTCTTCACGGCGTGACTGGAAGCGGCAAAACCGAGGTTTACATTCGCGCAATGCAGATCGCATTGGAAACTGGAAGATCTGCATTGATGCTGGTGCCGGAGATCGCTTTGACGCCTGTTTTTTCAAGGCGGTTGCGAACTGTATTCGGTTCGGACGTGGCGATATTGCATTCAAATTTGTCGCAAGGCGAGCGCTTTGACGAATGGACGCGAATCCGACGCGGCGATGCTCGCATAGCAATCGGCACACGTTCGGCGGTGTTTGCCCCGCTTGAAAACATCGGCCTCGTGATCGTCGATGAAGAACACGATGCGTCCTATCGGCAGCACGAGTCGCCTTTTTATAACGCTCGCGATGTCGCGGTAATGCGTTCACATTTTGCGGGTGCGGTTGTCGTTCTCGGTTCAGCGACTCCGGCGATGGAATCTTTCTACAATGCCAAAACCGGGAAATATACCTATCTTCAATTGCCCGAACGCATAGGCGATCTTGGCTTGGCGGATGCTCAACTTATCGATATGCGCGAGGTCTTCAAACGCGTGGGCAAAGATGTCGCACTCTCGCCGGAACTGCTTGAGGCTATCAAAACAACGCATGAAAAAGGTGAGCAAGTCATCATTCTGCTCAACCGACGAGGCTTTTCGCAATTCGTCTTGTGCCGAACGTGCGGTGAAACGATGAAGTGCAAAAATTGCGACATTACTCTCACTTTTCACCGACGCGACAACAAACTGATTTGTCATTACTGCAACTATCGTGAAAAAGTGCCAGAGGTTTGCACGCACTGTCAGAGCGAATTTTTGTATTTTGTCGGTGAAGGAACTGAAAACATTTCTGATCAACTCGAAAAGAAATTCCCTGCAATGCGCATTGCCCGCGTTGACCGAGACACGATGTCGCACAAAGGCGAGATCGACGAAGTGCTGCTCAAATTCGCAGCGGGCGGCATTGATATGCTCGTCGGCACGCAAATGATTGCAAAAGGACACGATTTTCCAAATGTAACGCTCGTAGGCGTGATCTCGGTAGATATTGGTTTGGGCTTACCGGACTTGCGAAGTGCCGAGCGAACGTTTCAGCTAATCACTCAGGTTGCGGGCCGTTCCGGAAGAGGAACTCGTTCGGGCAAGGTGCTGATTCAGACTTATTATCCCGAACATTACGCTCTGCGTCACGCAAAAGAACAGGATTACGATGGATTCTATAAACAGGAAATAAAATTCCGCGAACGTCTGGGATATCCGCCGTTTTTTGTGCTGGCATCGATCATGATAAAGCACCGCGACCTTGCCTACGCATCAAAAAATGCTAATATCTTGCGGCGTTCGCTCGATGCGGCAAATACGGCAAAAACCTCTCGCATCCTCGGCCCTGCTCCGGCTTCTCTGTCTCGTCTCAAAAACGAATATCGCCTTCAAATAATAATCAAAGCTGTCAGCCGCAGATCATTAAGAGAAACTCTTGACATCGCTCTCGCCGACGCAGAACACAACGGCTGTGATCTGCGGTTCGTGTACGTCGAGATAGATCCGGTAAATTTAATGTGATTAACCAGCAGCCTTCGAAGTCATTCCCGCATCAGTCATCTTGACCTGAGCATAGACCTCGGTAAGTGAAAGTTTGCAATTGATCGATTCGAGCGAGATCACGTCTTCACGTTCATCGTAGATGCGATAGATCCACTGCTTAGCGTTTTGGCGGGCGTAATGCTCGATGCGCATTTCGCTTTCATTGACGAGCAGGCATTCCTTGATCTTCGGGATGGCGAGAAAGCCCTCAAGCTTTTGCGAACGTCCTCCGAATTTAGCCATTGTCGAAGATATCTCAATAACGACAGTCGGATTTAGAAGCAATTCGGCACTTGCATCGCTAAATTCAGGTTCTCCGCTGACCACAACAACGTCAGGAAAACAAATCGAACTCGTACCTAAGCGAACCGGCATATCGCCGCCGTAGACTTCGCTTGTGCCGCGATGAACACGGCTGCCGATCGCGACAATAAAATTGGTCGCGATAATATTATGCCAGCGGTTTGCAGCTTGCTTCGGAGCTATGCTCCCATCAAGGAACTCATTTCTAATCAGTTCTCGTCGTATTGGTGAGGTCCTTTGCTGCTTTCCGGCGGTCGGGTCTGACGTTGGCTGGGTCATAATGTATTTTTTGCTCCTATCGATTTAACAAATGAGACCATAGAAAACCAATAACAAAGACTGCGGGCTTTGCGTGGGCTAATTTGTTTGTAAAAATAGTGTGACACACGCGCTGGGCGCGTATCAAGGAAATTTTGATGAAACTTGCCGAATTGGCCACAGCAACCTTCTCGACTATAGAGCAGGGCTCGCCTGACCTTGAGATCACCTCAACCGCAGGATTGGACCTTGCGGGCAGCGGCGATATTACTTTCCTCGCCAACCCAAAATATCTGCCGCACATCAAGGAAACCAAGGCTTCTGCCATTTTTTTGAATGACGGCGTTGCCATTGCACGCGACGATATAGCGGTGCTGCGAGCAAAAGACTCTTACCTGGCATACACCAGAGCGATGCACTTGTTCTTTCCGGCAAAGGATCTCAAACCTTTTATTCATCCGACGGCTGTTATAGACGAAACTGTAAAAGTTGCAGATAATGTCGAAATTCACGCAAATGCGGTAATCGGTGCGGACTGCGTGATTGCTGACGGTGTGCGGATCATGCCAAATGTGACGGTCTATCCAAACGTCACCATCGGCGAAGACTCGATCATACATTCCGGCGTGTCGATCCTAGAGAACTGTGAGATCGGGCAACGCTGCATTGTTCAAAATAATTCCACGATCGGCTCGGACGGCTTCGGATACGCTAGAGACGAAAACAAACACTGGCTGAAAATACCCCAAACAGGCAGGGTCATTCTCGAAGACGATGTCGAGATCGGTGCCAACACGGCGATAGATTCCGCGTCTGTCGGCGAAACGCGAATAAAACGAGGAGCCAAGATCGATAACCTAGTCCAGATCGGACATTCCTGCACCATTGATGAGAACGCACTTATATGTGCCCAAACAGGTCTCGCCGGAAGTTCGCACATTGGCAAACGAGTAATCTTGACCGGCCAGGTTGGTATCGCCGGTCATTTAAAAGTAGGCGACGACGCTGTGCTTACAGCCAAATCCGCCACTTCACACGATGTCGAACCGGGCAAAATAATGTCGGGAATACCGGCATTTGAAAACCGTGATTGGCTCCGCTCGACCGCAGCTTTTCGCAAACTAGGCGAAATGGCACAGCGTCTAAGGAAAGTCGAAAAACAAGTTTTCGGCGAATAGTCACTTTGCGTTCTTCGCTCCTTTGCGTGAAAATTTTTTACATATGGAAACATCGGAATCAGGCTACGACATAACACCATTATCAGCCGAAGCCATAGAACGTCTCGCCCAGGACCTCAACGAAGAAGAATATCGGATTCTCCTGGACCACGGCACCGAACCGGCGTTTTGCGGGACGTTGCTCGACAATAAAATTGACGGCACTTACGCCTGCCGTTTGTGCGGGCTGCCACTGTTCAGTTCGAGTGCCAAGTTTCATTCAGGCACGGGCTGGCCTTCGTTCTACAAACCCTTCGACAAAGACCACCTGACAAACATCGAAGACAACAGTTACGGCATGCGCCGCGTCGAGATTCGCTGCGCAAGATGCGGCGGCCATCAAGGCCACGTCTTCCCCGACGGCCCTCCGCCAACCGGCCAACGTTATTGCCTAAATTCAGCGTCACTTGAATTCTTTAAAGAAGGCGAGGAAATCCCGCAAAAGAGTTGAGTTATCCAGATGCATCCTCCCGAGCAAGCAGTTCTTTCTTTCGCTCGATGCCCCAGCGATAGCCGCTTAGCTTGCCATCGGTTGCAATGACTCGATGGCATGGAATGACAAGGGCGACACGGTTTCTGGCGCATGCCTGAGCCACCGCACGGACTTTTTTCTTATCGCCAATAGCCTCAGCAACCTCGCTGTAAGATCGTGTATCGCCGTAAGGTATCTTTCTCAGAAAATCCCACACCTGCATCTGAAACGCGGTCGCCTGCAAGTCGAGCGGCAAGATGAGCGGCTTGTTTTTGCCAGCGAGATATTTCAGGATCTCCTCAACCGAAGACTTTAAATTCTCTGCGTCCTCTGCAATCTCCGCGTTGGGAAATTCCTTTCTTAATCCGTCAGCTAATTCCCTCTCGCTGTCGCCAAACGTCACGCTACAAATACCGCGTGGCGTCCTCGCGACCAGCAACTTCCCTAGCTCACAATCTGTAACTATGTAGTTGATGTTCATTCCTTTTCCACCTTTTTTATAAATTGCCGGCGTCATGCCGAGGTTTTCCGCCGCTTTTTCATAAAGCCTGCTGCTCGACCCGTAACCAGCTTCATACATTGCTGTTATGACATCGCTCCCATCCTTGATCTCGTGTTTGAATCGCTCCAGACGCTTTGCTTCACCGTATTTTTTGGGAGAAATGCCAACGATATCTTTGAACGTCCGCTGAAAATGCGACGGGCTGAGGTCTAGTTCGTTACTTAGGTCATCGAGCGAAAGTTGATCGTCCTTGTCCATCAATTCACACGCCCGAAGCACCATATCGATATGCGGATCGGCAGCGTTTGTCAGTTTGGGCTTGCATCGAAGACACGCCCGAAAACCGTCCAACTCCGCACTTTTAATTCCATCAAAAAACTCAACATTTTCACGTTTCGCTGGCCTTGCCGAACACGATGGACGACAGAAAATGCCCGTTGTTTTAACCCCAAAAACGAAAGCCCCGTCAAACCTCGCATCTCTCGCCTGCACAGCCCGCCAATAGATCTCTCTTTCCATGCTATTGAGTTTATTCGCTCTCGCAACTGAAATCTATCCGAAAATTGCTGTAGAATTTTATTTATGAGTTCGATCGTTTTGTTCGACGGCGTGTGCAATTTTTGCAACGATGCTGTGAATTTTATTATTCGTCACGATCGAGCCGGGCGTTTTAAATTTGCACCACTGCAATCTGAGATCGGACAGGCATTGCGGGCGAAATATGGAATCGGTGAAAACGTGGATTCGATCGTCTTGATCGAAGATGATCATGCCTTTACCCACTCGACCGCTGGTTTGCGGATCGCGAAAGGCTTGGGCGGCATTATGTCGGCTGCGTATGTATTTATTATAGTTCCGACAGTAATTCGCGATTTTTTTTATAAGACATTCGCCAATAACCGTTACCGATTATTCGGAAAAAAGGAAGTTTGCATGATCCCGACAGCGGAAGTACGAGAGAGGTTTTTATAATTATGAAGGCAATATGGAACGGCACAATTTTGGCCGAAAGCAATGACACAGTAGTGGTAGAAAACAATCATTATTTCCCCGCCGAATCGATCAAGCAGGAATATTTTTCGCCATCCGAAACACATACTGTTTGCGGCTGGAAGGGCACGGCGAATTACTATGATGTCACCGTAAACGGCGACACTAACAAAGACGCCGCGTGGTATTACCCTGAGACAAAGGACGATGCCAAGAATATCGAAGGCTATGTCGCATTTTGGAAATGTGTTGTCGTCGAAAATTAATACTGTGAGTTATTCGCTCGAAACATTGGAATATGCCAAGCTCCTTGAACTTGTCAGCCGCCACGCCCAGACACCGATGGGCGTAGATCGTTTCGCGCTCCTTAGGCCGCTTGCGACGCGGCGTGAACTCGATGCTGCTCTCGCGGCAATCATCGAGACCATCTTTCTCAACGAAGAAAATCAGGTAACGTGGTCGTTCAGCGGACTCGAAGATCCGTCCGATGCTGTCGCTATCCTCAGGATCCAAAACGCCGCGCTCGAACCGAATCTGATGCTTGAGGTCGCCCGAGTTTGCAGCCAGGCGTTGTTCGTCCGTTCGTCAATGCAGCCGGCAAAAGACGACGCTCCGACGCTATGGCAAATAGTGGAAAACATTCCGCCATCGCTGCTAGCAGTGATCGACCGGATCAACAAAAAGCTGCTGCCCGGCGGCGAGATAGACGATTCCGCCTCGCCCGAACTCTCAAAGCTGCGGCGTGAGATAAATTTGCAAAAAGGTCGGCTGACCAAATCGCTCGAATCCGCGATGCGGAAAGCGGGAACCGCGATCCAGGACGAAATCGTGACCGTTAGAAACGACCGCTTTGTCATTCCCGTAAAGACAGATTTTCGCGGCAAGGTCAGCGGTGTGGCTCACGGATTTTCTTCGAGCGGTTCGACGGTTTTTGTCGAACCGCTCGAAGCCATCGAGGCGAACAACGAGCTGCAAAATCTAAAAGGCAAAGAAGAACGCGAGGTCGCCCGAATATTATTCGCTTTAACGGAAGATCTTCGCGAACAGCTTCCCGCGGTCGAAATGGCGGTCGATGCCGTCGCCGAACTCGATTTCATAAAAGCAAAGGTAGAATTTGCCCGTAAATTCAATGCTGTCGTACCTGAGATCAACGATGACGAAATGCTCGACCTAGTCGACGCACGACATCCGCTTCTTGAAGAAAATCTAAAAAGTATTTCAGCGCAAAGCCGCAAAGTCGCAAAGTTAGAACTACCTGCGGTAGCGGGTGGTTTAACGTCCGACATAGTGCCGTCTTCTTTCTCGCTGACCCGCAATAACTCAGTCATGATAATCTCCGGCGCAAACGCAGGGGGCAAAACGGTCGTGCTCAAAACAGCGGGATTGCTGTCATTGATGGCGATCTCCGGCCTGCCGGTTCCGGCAACTGAAGCTAAAATTCCCTTTTACCGCTCGGTCTTAGCCGACATCGGCGACCACCAATCGCTCTCGGCAAATCTCTCGACTTTCTCGTCGCACATGTCGAACATTGCCGGGATGATCGAGGAATGTGTGCCGCCGTCGCTCGTCTTGCTTGACGAAGCAGGGACCGGAACTGACCCTGAAGAAGGCTCTGCCCTCGGCGTCGCGATCGTCGATCATTTTCGTCAAAAAGGTGCTCAGGTCATCGCCTCGACGCATTATCGCGGCTTGAAAATGTACGCTGCGAATGACGAAAGCATCATCAACGCCTCGGTCGAATTCGACGAAAAAACGTTGCAGCCTACATATAAATTGCTTCTCGGCCTCGCCGGTGCTTCGTCCGGTATCGAGATCGCACGGCGATTCGGCATTGATCAAAATGTCATCGATATTGCGCGTGAAAACCTCGACATTTCCGCTCAGGAAGCCGAAAATTACCTTAAAAAACTGCAAACCGAAACCAAGATCGCGACCGACCTCCGCATCGCTCTCGAAGAGGAACGCGAAGCGGTTGCGATGAAATTTGCAGGGCTTGAGATCGAAGCAGTCAAAAAAGAAAAGGATCGCCAAAAGGAATTCGAAGGCGAGCTTGCCAATGCGATCGACGAATTCGACCGCCAGTCAAAAGCCTTCATGCAGACGCTCGAAGACAAAGCCCTAAAAAACAAACTCGACAAAGAACGCCTGTCGCGAAAAGCCGAGCTCAACCGTGCCGTCATGTCCAAAGTCGGAACCAAGAAAAGTGGTCAGTGGTCAGTGATCCGTGGTCAGACGGACGGAAACGCGAGTGTGAA
Source organism: Chloracidobacterium sp. (assembly GCA_016711345.1). NCBI lineage: Bacteria > Pseudomonadati > Acidobacteriota > Blastocatellia > Chloracidobacteriales > Chloracidobacteriaceae > Chloracidobacterium > Chloracidobacterium sp. The sequence continues at coordinate 3,253,833 of JADJTD010000001.1, read as the reverse complement.
CGAGCGTGCCGATTCGCAATCTACGATTATCCAGATTGGCAGCAAGGTCATTACGTCTTTCGGCAACATCGGCACCGTCGAAAAACTCGACAAAGAAGTCGCCGAAGTCCTCGTCGGCGGCATGCGGCTCCGCGAAAAGATCGCTGACCTTCAACTCGCAGAGGCGGAAACACGACCGGCAGGAAGTGTGTCTTCTCGTTCAAAAACTCAAACGATAAACATCGACGGAGGCGACGCACCCGCCGAACTAAACCTCATCGGCAAAACCACCGCCGACGCCGAATACGAGATCGACCGCTTCTTCGACGAAGCCTACATGTCCTCCGTGCGCCGCGTCCGCATTATCCACGGCTTCGGCACCGGTGCATTAAAAAATTATGTTCACCATTTCTTAAAGGGTCACCCGCACGTCGAAAAGTTTGGCTTCGCCCCATCCGACCAAGGCGGCAACGGCGCTACAATTGCGGAGTTGAAACAATGAAGAATTTAGGCTCTATTGTTGTTTTGTTTTTAGCGGCTTCTTGCTTTGGTCAGGTTTCACCTCAAGCTGTAAAGGTGGACGAGTTTGGAATGGTTACTTGTGGGGATTTACTTTCTCGGATCGACAATTTGTTTGTTCAGATGGGAAATAATCCTAATGCGTCTGCTTTCATTGTGATTTATCCTAAAAAAGGTCTGCTAGGGAAAGCCGAACGCCAAAGGAAGTTTATAGAGAACATCTTTCAACGTCGTCAAAGTGATGTGGACCGGCTCAGAATTATTCGCGGGGAGGAGTCCGAATCGGAAGCAGGTGCGTTCTTTCTTTTACCGCCAGGAGCAGCCGCTCCGATCAACGAAGTCTTAGGGTGGCCCGAGAAGAAGACGCTTGATCTTACAAAACCGTTTATTTTCGGCACCGAAGCAGACGAAGATCCTTGTCCGGATTTCCCTTTTTCGACCTACGCTCGCTTAATACTATCGAACCCAAATGTAAGAGGCCACATCGTTATCTATCCGTATTCACGGAAATATCGACACGAGGTTGCTGCGGATTGGATAAGAACACTTACCGCAAAATATGGGGTTCCTCGGAAACAGTTACGCGTTTTCTTTGGAACGCAAGCGAATTCACCGTATAGCGAGTTTTGGATCGTCCCGGTTAAGAAGAGGTAAATGCAATACAACCGACACTTCATCAACGATCTGAAAAACCGGTACTGGTTTTGAACCAATACCAAAAAACCGTGCGCCTTGATAATGATGCAATACTGTGCTATCGTTGCAACACAGGGTTTTGTGTCCGTCGCACTAATAAGTTTTACAGGGAGAATGGCTCGAATAATGGCCATAATTTTGCTCGTCCCCAAGTGGATCAATTTTTGTTAAAACTCGTGGGAAATGGGCGAATATGGCCGCAACCCAAGTATTTACAATATTTAGAATTTCCCACAGACGTGTGACAAAGTGGGATAAAAAAGTGGTGGGACAGTGGGACACTTTGCGTATTAGTGGGCTAAGATGAAGAGATTCAATCACTTAGCCTGTCCCAAGAGCTGTCCCAAAGTGTCCCACGTTGGGACAGCCGTTTGGGACGATGTGAACGCATTAACTGAGGAATGCTCTACGACCAATATTTCATTGACGATCTTAAAAACCGTGCAGACATTGTGCGGATAATACAGCCGTATGCGCAAGATCTGAAGAAGAAAGGGGCGAATTGGATGGCGTGTTGTCCATTTCATCAGGAAAAGACGCCATCGTTCTCGGTCAATCCGTCGAAAGGATTTTACAAATGCTTTGGCTGCGGCAAAGGTGGCAGCGTTTATAACTTTTTGATGGAAATAGAAGGGCTAAACTTCCCCGAAGCGATAAAACGCGTCGCCGAGATCTCCGGCGTGATGCTGCCCGAACCGATTGACGATCAAAACTACGAGATCAACAAAAAGAAGAAAGAAGAGAAGAAAAAAGTCGCCGACGAGATAGTCGAGCTGAACAAGATCGCCCTCGAATTCTGGGAAACCGAGCTGCAAGCCAAAAACGCCAAGGCTAAAGCGGCTCGTGAGTATCTGGAAAAACGCGGCATCTCTGAAGAAACGCAAAGGGCGTTTCACATTGGCTTTTCACCTGATAAATGGGACGGACTGCTCAATCTGCTTCGCGAAAGGAATGTTGATGAGAAACTCATTGAGCAAAGCGGCCTTGTCTCGGTAAATGAAGAAAAAGATCGTGTTTTTGACCGCTTTCGCGGGCGGATCATGTTCCCGGTTCTGGATGTCAACGGCAACGCGATAGCTTTTGGTGCCCGAGCAATGGGTTCGGACGAACCGAAATACCTGAACTCACCCGAAACGCCCGCTTACACAAAGGGCAACCATCTTTACGGGCTTTTCCAATCGAAAAACGACATTCGTCAAAAGAAATTCGCGATCCTTGTCGAAGGCTATCTCGACCTGATCGCGCTTTATCAATTCGGCGTTACCAATGTTGCCGCGAGCCTTGGAACAGCCTTTACAGATCAGCAGGCAAAACTTCTGCACCGTTTTACTGACCGGATAGTTATTAATTACGACGGCGATTCGGCAGGCATTAAAGCTGCTCGGCGTGCTATCGAGCATCTTCTGCCGCAGGAATTCGACATCAAAGTGCTGGTGTTGCCTGACGGTAAGGACCCTGACGATTTCATACGCGAGAACGGCGCCGAAGCCTACAATGAAAGACGCGGCAAGGCCGCCGGTTTTCTTCGTTTTGCTCTCGATGCATCGGTCAAAGACCGCAATCTCAACAATGCAAAACATAAGGCTGACGCTATCGAAGATTTCCTGCCCTTGATATCGGCGATCAGAAATAATATTCAACGCCGTGAGAGTTTCGATCAGGCGATGACGTTTTTCCAAATCGAGGACGCTGGCCTGCGGCGTGAATTGTGGACCTCGCTCAAGAATATCGATCACGTGCCAACGCCGAACATCACGCAAAAAATTTCCCGCGCAGCCCGTGCAAAGATCACCGTCGCCGAACGCCGTTTACTTGAACTGCTGATCTTCGACCGCGAGCTGCAGGATATTATCCTGCCACAGCTTGAGCCGAGTGATTACGAGAATGTTGCCGCTGCCGAACTCTTCGCTGCATTTATGGCGGCTCGTGAGGCACAGCAAGGGATCGATATCCCGACGCTTCTTGAACATATTGGTGATGATGACACTTCTCTGGAGCTTGCCCGCGAATTGCTCGCCGGCAAGCCGCGGCGTGAAAAAGATGATGCGATCGATGATGTTTTGCATCAGGCCGAGAATTGCGTTTTCAGCTTGAGAAACATGGCTATCACTAACCGAATCATGGAGATCAGCCGCGAAGCGACGTTGGCTGAGAGTGCTAATGATACCGAGCTTTTTAACCAGCTTACCTTTGAGCAGCTTGAGCTTGAAAAAATACGCCGTGAACTTCAGCGTCGAATCACTGAGTTGTGATATACTTACCGTTTTTATGCTCATCGCCGCTATATTGAACATTTGGCGTGTTTTGGACGTAGTAAACATATAACGAACAACGATTTAACCGACATTTTAATCTAACGCTTTTTATAGAAATATGCCTGATTACGACGAAAAAGAAGACCTAGTAGATCGCCTGGTTGCCCTCGGTCGGCGAAAAAAGGGGCTGAGCCTCGATCAACTCCATCGCGAACTCCCGGAAAACATGCTGTCGTCTGACGACATCGAGGATGTTTTAGAACGGCTCGAAGGGGCCAATATTTCAGTTACCGAAACTGACGCCCAACTCATCGAGCGTGCGCAGACTCTGGCACTTGATGACGAGGAAGAAGAAACAGCCGATGAGGATGATCTTGATCTTGACCTCTCGGCCGGTGTTTTGGATAAGTCCAACGATCCTGTTCGACTATACCTTCGTGAGATGGGTGTCGTGCCTCTTCTCAACCGTGAAGGCGAGGTCGTAATCGCAAAGCGTATCGAACGCGGCCAGATCAAGACCCATAAAGCAATTTCGAGATCACCTATCGCAGTGGAACGTCTGCTTCAGATCGGTACGGACCTTGCTGCCGGAAAGGCCAGCATTCGTGAGACGGTCGTATTCTCCGAACAGGCTGAGATCTCCATAGAAGAGGATAAGGCCGAAGAGTATCTTCGCTGGACGATCGAAGGCATCGAAAGCATCCGCGGCAATTTCAAAGAAGCATTAAAATCTTGGGTTGCTCTTGTCAAAGAACAGGAAAAGGCGGCGGGCAAGAAATCAAAACGCCTGCGAACCTTGCGTCGAAAGACTGCCCGTTTGCGACTCGATATCGCTCAGGAGATCAAGAATCTCAATATCACCGAACGCTCGCGGCAAGTATTGATCGCCGCCATTCGCAAGGTCGTTGAGGAAATTCGAAAGGCTGAGCGATCGATTAAGAGGAATCAAGATAAGCTTGATAAAAAACCGGCGGCACCCGAAAAGAAAGTCCTAAAAGCCAAGATCGCTGAGTCTCGCGCCGTTTTGACTGAGATTGAAGAGAAATATCATCTTCCGGTTGTCGAGATCAAGCGTTCATACCAGACGATCAGCGTCGGCGAATTTGATACCAACAAGGCAAAACGTGAGCTTGTCGAAGCCAACCTTCGTCTCGTCGTTTCTATCGCTAAGAAATACACTAACCGCGGTTTGCAGTTCCTCGACCTTATTCAGGAAGGCAACATCGGTTTGATGAAGGCCGTCGATAAGTTCGAGTGGCGTCGCGGTTATAAGTTCTCGACCTACGCAACCTGGTGGATCAGGCAGGCGATCACCCGAGCCATCGCCGATCAGGCGAGAACGATCCGTATTCCGGTCCACATGATCGAGACGATCAACAAGCTCATCCGCACATCGCGTCTGCTTGTTCAGGAACTTGGCCGCGAACCCACGAGCGAAGAGATCGCGAAGCGGATGGACATCCCTGTCTCCAAGGTGCGAAAGGTTCTAAAGATAGCTCAGGAACCGATCTCGCTCGAAACGCCTATCGGTGAAGAAGAAGATTCACACTTAGGTGATTTCATCGAGGACAAGTCGATCCTAAACCCAGCAGAATCAGTCACTTTCTCGAATTTACGTGAGATAACGGATGAAGTTCTTGCAACACTCACTCCGCGCGAGGAAAAGGTCATCAAGATGCGTTTCGGACTCGGCAACACGGGTTCCGAACATACTCTCGAAGAGGTCGGACAGCACTTCGCGGTCACCCGCGAACGAATCCGCCAGATCGAGGCAAAGGCCCTTAGAAAGCTTCGTCACCCTTCCCGGTCACGGCGTCTAAAGGCATTTTTGGAAGGAAAGCAACCCTAAATTTGGTATAAAGATAAAAACCGGTTGATTAGCTCTGCCGGTTTTTTTCTCCTAACTTCAAACCTAATCTGCATTACATATTTTCGTTTCTAGACAAGGAAACGTGTTGGATAGCTCCCTCTAGATCCGTCACCTTCCCATCAAGTTGTAGTTCATAAACTGTATCGAGAATTTTCTTGAATTCGGGCGATGGTTCCATTCCTAATTCGATCAAATGACGGCCCATCAGAATTGGATCGGGAGCTTTACTCTCAATCTGTAGTTCACGCACTTTCTCGATGAACCACTCTTGGGCCTCCGAGCCAAATCGTTTCTCCACGGGCAGCCAATCCGGATTGCGGCCAAGCGAATCAGCCTTTGCGACACGATAGAGCAAATCGGCCTCGACCTTTCGTGCGAGACGGCGAAACGCTCCGTCGCCGACCGGTGATTTTGCCTTGTAATATTCACCGGGCTTTAAATGATAGCGAACAAGCTGAACGACCTGCTCGCGAACATCAAAGCCGCCGAGAGTAAAAATGCCGAGCGTATCGAGGAAAGACAAAGTCGGCTCGACGCCCGCTTCGTCATGGCCTCGCGAACGCATTTTCCCATCAATAAATTCTGTCGTTGGCGGTTTGCCAAAATCATGCGCCAAGGCTCCGAGCATGACTGCAACTTTTCGTGCGTGATCGAGTTCGTCGATGAGTTTTCGAGCTTCATCGACAACCATCAGCGTGTGAACATCAACATCGCCCTCGGGATGCCATTCAGGTTCTTGAGGAACACCAACGAGTGCCTGCATCTCTGGAAATATTTGTTCGACAACGCGAAGATCGTAAAGCCACTTCAACCCGATCGACGGCTGCTGCGCCTGCAGCAAAAGTTTCTCAAACTCGCCCCAGACACGTTCTTTCGGGAGATCGGTAACATCAATGGTTTTGCAAAGATCAACCGTGTCCGCGTCAATATCGAATTCAAATCTCGCCGCAAACTGTGCGGCACGAAGAACCCGCAAACTGTCTTCGCCAAATGTGATGCCATCGACCATCTTCAGGACTTTACGTTCAAGGTCGGCTCGCCCTTCAAATGGATCGATGATCTCGCCCGTCATGATATCTTTCAAGATCGCGTTTATCGTAAAATCCCGGCGGCGGCATGCGTCCTCAAAGGACATTTCAGGATCGCCTTCGACAACAAAGCCGCGATGCCCGCGTGCGTTTTTACGTTCGCGTCTGGGAATAGAAACATCAAGATTATTTCCTAGCTTATAAACTGCAAACGCCTCGCCAACAACATTCACTTCGCCCGCAATGCCCGCTGTAACTATGAATGCATCCAGTATCTCGCGCAGCTTTTCAGACTGAACGCCGTACACCTCAACATCCCAATCCTTCGGCTCGACGCCCATTAGCTCGTCGCGAACACACCCGCCGACAAGCATTGCCCGCCCGCCCGATTTACGAACGTAATCGGCCAATTTGACTAAATTTTCTTGAAGATTGCGCATTCTCAAACGAACTACAATTTTGCCCCACATCATGAATCCAGGCAAAGGTAACAGCCCTATTCGAGCACTAAAAGACAGGAATCTACTCTTTTTTATCCAACGGGATGATGTGAACAGCCGCATCTTGGACCTCGCGAAGAAATCGGTTGATAACAGAGCCTTTCAATAGAATCTGCCAGCGTGAGCGGGCGGATTGACCGAAGATTACATGGGTAATGCTGTTTTCACGAGCATATTGAAGCAATGCATCGGCGACATTATTTGATTTGAGCTTTACGACCCTAGCACCAAGCGTCTCCGCAAACCGGATATTCTCCTGTAGGGCGGCATATACCTCAGGTGTGATACGTCCAGGTTCTTCCTTAGGGGTCTCGACATAAACTGCCGTCCAGTCCTCATTAGCAAATCGTCCGGCGATCCTAGCTCCCGTGCGGAGTATCCTTTTTGCGCTGCCGCGCGATGCCATACAAACCATGACTTTCTCTGGAATAACCGCGTTTTCGAGTCCCTCTCGTTCACGGTACTCTTGATCTTTTGTTGCTTGTTGCTGAGCGACCTGCCGCAGAGCCAACTCTCGCAACGCGGCAAGATTTCCTTTCCGAAAAAAATTATTCAGGGCCTGTTCGATCTTCTCAACCGAGTAAATTTTCCCCTGTCGGAGGCGTGTTCGCAGTGTGTCTATTGAAACATCGACATCGATCACTTCATCGGCACGATTAAAAAAGCAGTCAGGCACCGTTTCACGCACGTTTACACCGGTGGTGCGGGTAATTATGTCGTTTAAAGACTCAATGTGCTGAATATTTACGGCAGTAATGACGGATATCCCATTTTCTAAAAGCTCCAATACATCTTTGTAACGCTTGGTATTTTTAGCGCCCTCGATATTTGTATGTGCAAGCTCATCAACAATTGCAACTGCGGGACGGCGGGCGATCACAGCGTCCAGGTCCATTTCCTCAAACCAATTGCCGCGGTATTCAATTTTTTGTAAAGGCACCCTCTCGAGATCTTTGATCTGTTCCTCGGTTTCAACGCGCCCATGCGTCTCGATAGCCGCAATTACTACATCAATGCCCTGTTCCTTTAGTTGATGTGCGTCTTCGAGCATCTTGTAGGTTTTACCAACTCCCGCGGCTGCCCCTATATAAACACGAAGCTTTGCCCGCTCGCTCTCTTGAAGCATTTTCAGTAGCGATTCTGGAGTTGGACGATTGCCATCGCGATTTGGCATTTCTGTGATCTCGGTGTCTACAAACATACCGTATTTGTGATTATTTTGATACCGGTTTTTGTCTGTCGAGTTCAATATTCAACTTTAAGACATTGACTCGAGGCTCCCCGAGAAAGCCCAGTTGTCGCTCTTCGTTAAATTTTGCGACCACTTCACGTAATGCCGACTCACTAAGTCCACGTTCTTTGGCAATTCGTGGGATCTGAAATTCCGCCCCGGCCGGTGAAATATGCGGGTCAAGCCCAGACGCGCTAGTTGTCACAAGGTCGGCTGGCACGCGAGCGTTTAGATTTTCCGTCTGTAGCGCTTCCGTATCCGCCTTAATACGATCGATCAACTTCTTGCTCGTCGGGCCCAAATTCGAACCGCTTGAAGCGCCGGCGTCATATCCGTTGCCAGCGGCGCTCGGACGCGAGTGGAAATACTGAGCAGAAGTAAAATTCTGCCCGATGAGTTCCGAGCCCACGATCTCACCTTTCGCATTTCTAATGAGCGACCCATTTGCCTGGTTCGGGAATATGACCTGACTCACACCCCAAACCGCGAGCGGATAGAGAATACCGAGAGAGACAGTAAATACAAGGATCAGTAACACAGATGTAGTTATGTTTTTCATATATTTATTAAGCCAATCCTAGTGCTGTAATAACCATGTCAACCAGTTTAATTCCGATGAATGGTGCGATTATGCCGCCGAGTCCGTAGATCAATAAGTTTCTCTGCAATAGGGACGAAGCCGACATCGGGCGATATTTTACACCTTTCAGAGCCAACGGGATCAAGGCAATAATTACCAACGCATTAAAAATAACAGCCGATAATATCGCCGATTGCGGCGTCTTCAACCCCATGATGTTGAGCGTATTGAGAACCGGAAATGTCGCAGCGAACATGGCCGGAATTATTGCGAAATATTTTGCAACGTCATTGGCGATTGAGAAGGTCGTCAGAGCTCCGCGTGTCATCAGAAGCTGCTTGCCGATAGCGACAACCTCGATCAGCTTTGTAGGGTTGCTGTCGAGATCGACCATATTACCGGCCTCTTTGGCTGCTTGAGTGCCAGTGTTCATTGCTACGCCCACATCAGCCTGTGCGAGCGCTGGGGCATCGTTTGTTCCGTCACCAGTCATGGCGACGAGCTTCCCTTCGGCTTGCTCGCGTTTGATGAGAGCCATCTTGTCCTCGGGCGTTGCCTCTGCGAGAAAATCGTCAACGCCCGCCTCATTTGCTATTGACGCAGCAGTGAGCGGATTGTCACCCGTGATCATCACCGTTTTGATACCCATCTTCCGAAGCTCGTTAAATCGCTCCCGCATGCCGCTCTTGACTATATCCTTAAGATAGATCACACCAAGCGGTTTGAAATTGTCGGCAACGACGAGCGGCGTTCCGCCCGCTTTTGCAATTCTCTCTACAACCTCACGAAGTTCGGCCGGCGATTGCTGACCTCCGCTTAATACGTATTTCTCAATAGCATCAACCGCGCCTTTCCGGATCTGACGCCCGTCTAGATTTACACCCGACATACGAGTCTGAGCGGTAAAAGGGATAAACTCCGCCTGGCTATTGGAAAGCTCACCGACCTCACGACCGCGTAACCCATACATTTCCTTTGCAAAAACGATGATGGATCGCCCCTCAGGTGTCTCATCTGCAAGCGAAGAGAGTTGCGCAGCGTCAGCGAACGTTTCAGCGGAAACTCCTTTGAGCGGAATGAACTCAGCTGCCTGACGATTTCCAAGAGTTATCGTTCCAGTTTTATCGAGCAGGAGCGTGTTAACGTCGCCCGCAGCTTCCACAGCCCGACCGGACATCGCCAAAACATTATGCTGGACGAGCCGGTCCATACCCGCAATACCGATCGCCGACAGTAGTCCTCCGATCGTAGTGGGAATAAGGCATACAAGCAGCGAAACCAACACGAATATAGTTTGCGGCGAGTTCGAATAGATCGCAAAAGGTTGTAATGTTACGACCGCAAGTAAGAAAACAATGGTCAAGCCGGCAAGCAAGATATTCAGAGCGATCTCGTTAGGTGTTTTCTGTCTCGACGCACCTTCAACAAGGGCGATCATGCGATCGATAAATGTCTCACCCGGATTGGAGGTGATTTTAACCTTGATCCAATCGGACAAAACGCGCGTGCCGCCTGTTACAGCCGAACGGTCGCCACCCGACTCGCGAATGACAGGCGCCGATTCGCCCGTGATCGCCGATTCGTCCACGCTAGCGACGCCTTCGACAACCTCACCGTCACCTGGGATAAATTCGCCAGCCTCCACGTAGACTATATCGCCGACGCGGAGTTTGGTCGCCACAACCGTTTCGGCAATACTGCCGCCGTTCTTCAGCAGTTTTGCGCTCGTCTCGGTTCTTGATTTACGTAGCGTGTCGGCCTGTGCCTTGCCGCGGCCCTCGGCCATTGCCTCTGCAAAGTTTGCAAAAAACACTGTGAACCAAAGCCACAGCGTGATCTGCAGTTCAAAGCCCGTTACAGTCGCCGGCATAAACATATTGGCCATCATCCGGAAGGTCAAAAATGCGGCACCGACCTCGACCACGAACATCACCGGATTTTTTAGCATTCTCCGGGGGTTGAGTTTTCTGATCGCATCGATCAGCGCCTGAGTAATAATGCTTCGATCCCAAATTGAAATTGCTTTTTTCATTTTCTTTTATTGGAGAGCCAACAGCTCTTCCGCCCTCCTCGTTTAAAACGTCTGTCCGGCGTACATCTGGAAATGTTCCAGGATCGGAGATAGACTTAGGACTGGAAAAAAAGTAAGTGCCCCGACGATCAATATAATACTGACCAGCAAAACAGCGAATAACGGTGTATTCACCGGAAATGTCCCGAGAGTTGCCGGCACGGTTTTCTTGCTCGCAAGGTTACCGGCTATCGCCAGCATCGGAATGATCATAAAGAACCTTCCTACGAGCATAGCTATGCCGAGTGTTGTGTTATACCAAAGGGTATTGGCACTTATTCCGGCAAATGCAGAGCCGTTATTGCCAGTGCCGGATGTAAAGGCGTAGAGGATTTCCGACAATCCGTGGGCTCCTTGATTGTTCAATGATGTCAACCCGAAATCGGGTGAGACCGCCGAGATCGCGGTGAAAACAAGGATGATCAATGGGAAGATCAATATATATAACATCCCCATTTGGACGTCGTACGCCTCGATCTTTTTGCCCAGATACTCGGGCGTGCGGCCAACCATTAACCCAGCGAGAAAGACCGTAAGGATGATCATCACGAGAATTCCATACATCCCCGCGCCGACACCCCCGAAAACCACTTCGCCGAGCATAATGTTCACGAGAAGCACCATACCTCCGATCGGGGTAAAACTGTCGTGCATCGAATTGACGGCACCGCAAGACGCGTCCGTGGTAACCGTAGCGAACAACGCTGAATTTGCAACGCCGAATCGCGTTTCCTTTCCCTCGAAGTTTCCCCCAACGACAGTTTGGTTAACTGAAACGGGGTAAAGCGGATTACCTCGCGATTCCGCGCCGTAAGTTATAAATGTACCGGCAAGAAAGAGGAATGACATTGCTCCAAATACTGCCCAACCGTGCCCCTGCGACTTGACCATCCGTCCGAGCGTGTACGTAAATCCGGCCGGAATGAGGAAGATCAGCAGCATCTGAATAAAATTCGAAAACGGCGTCGGGTTCTCAAACGGATGCGCAGAATTTGCGTTAAAAAATCCACCGCCATTCGTGCCAAGCATTTTGATAGCCAGCTGTGATGCCACTGGTCCTTGGGCGATCGTCTGCGTATCGATCGTGCTGTCTTCTTTGACATTCTCACCGGCTTCATCAGTAATGACGTTTCCATCATCGTCTTTTTTGTCCACCTGTACGACAAATGAGTCGGTTAATCGGGCAGTGTCATAGGCCTTGAAATTCTGGACAACACCTTGTGATACGAAAAAGATTGCGGCAACGAAGGACAGCGGCAACAGCACATACAATGTTCCGCGAACGAGATCAACCCAGAAATTGCCGAGTTTGTCAGTCTCGAAACGAGCGATTCCGCGAATGAACACAATGGCTAACGCCATGCCTACCGCGGCCGAGAGAAAGTTCTGCAGGGCGAGGCCGGTCATCTGCGTGTAATAGCTCATAGTCGTCTCGCCCACGTAACTTTGCCAATTGGTGTTAGTGACAAATGAAACGGCCGTGTTGAACGACGAGTGTTCAGACGGGCCCGCAAACTCCTGCGTGTTGAGCGGCAAATAGAACTGAAGCCGCTGGACCGCGTAGAGAGCGAGCGATGATACCAGGCTGAAAAGCAGCATGGCGATACCGTATTGCTTCCAGTTCATCTCGCCTGACGAATCAACTCGCGTGATCGCATAAAGAAGACGCTCTACGGGCGCGAAAATGATGCTGAGTATCGTCCTCTCACCGTTATAAACCTTGAGCAGATAGATGCCCACCGGCTTTGCGAGTATTGTAAGAACGAAGAAAAACAGAAGTATCTGTAAAATTCCATTAGTAGTCATGATATTAAAATCTTTCAGGGCGCAGCAGCGCGTAAACCAAATAGATCAACAACAATCCCGTACAAATTAGCGCCAAAATAGTTTCCCAATTCATTCGCTTTTCTCTCCCTTCTTCAATCTGTCGCAACCTACGAGATACGCCATTGCAAGCAGGAAGAATCCGATGATCACACCAACAAAAACTAAATCCAACATTTCAACACCTCTCAATCAAGTCAATTAAAGTTATAGCCAAGCTCGAACAGGAAATAGTGATTGCCATCAGCCGCAGCAGTGTTGCCGATCGAATACGCCCAGTACGTCGTCACCTTCGAAGTCGGTTTGAAGATCACGCCGGGCGTGAAATAGCCGCTGGCATGCTTTCCGGTTATCCAATCGGCAGCAACCGAGAATTTGCTGTTCACCGTCTGTTCAATTCCGAACTGTCCGCCGGCGCGAACCGCATCCGCGGCAAACACATTCTTGCTGGCGACATATCCGCCCCCCGTAAGACGCGTCTTATTGATCGTCTTGCTTAGTGCAAGATACGAATAAGTCCCTATATTGTATGTACGGTTTCGCACAGGAATATAGAAATTGGTGCCTGCTACAAGGGCAGTGTCTTTCTTCTTATTCTCGAAAAACTTCCACTTCACGGTCGGCACGAAGGTCGTCGAATCACTGCCCGGCTGAACATTGCCTGTCAGATTAATGCCGACTTCGACATTGCCGCCGACGCCAACGACGACTCGCGGCACAAAGCTCGAAAATTTACTCAACGCTTCTTGATCGTTGACCTTGAACGACGCATCCAATTCGAGATATACCTTGCCGCGATCGAGAACATCGGTCGTCGGCACATTAAAGATCGTCTGCTGTGCATTCGCTGCGAAGCTGAATATACAAATTGTCAAAAAAGCCGATAATAATAATATTGTTTTCATTGTAATTTCCTTAGACCACGCTTTCCGCGCGATCGCTACATATTCCAACCGGTACGCACCATCGTCATCGACTTTTCCGCCTCGTGTGCTTTATCGATGCTATGTGCCGCTAAAATAAGAAGGGGAAAGGCGACCACTAACAATACGGTTCCAAAATTCTCAACCCGATGGTAATCGCTTAATAGCCTCAACAAAGAAAGCGTGCCGATCACTGTTCCCACGAGACCGGTGATTCCACCGAGGGCCGAGCTGAACACAAAGGTCATTTTCCAACGTAAAAGCGTTGTTTCGAGTGCAGTTCCAGACACCTTCCTTTCCGTATACAATGTTTTTGGCAAATATATGGTCCTCATCTCTTTATCATCCCTGGTCATGACAGGCTATTGTTCGCCAACTTCATTTCCAAAATCAGATTACGACGAGGTTCGTAAGTTTGGAGCAAAAGATCCATAAATAATTCGTAAATTTCCATATTTCCCAACCGTTCCGCCAATTAATATTGCAAACTCCATACCTGCCAGCCCACACACCGGCCTTTTTCCGTCGAACCGTCCTAATGGGTGGTGATTCTGAATAGGCTGACCCGTGCAGAGGTTCGTTGGGTCGAAAAAATGGTGAAGAATCAAGTTCAAAGCGCGAAAACATCCACAGTTACGCCTTACCATTTCCGGCCTCGTGTGCCTTATCGAAACTGCGCGCTGCGAAGGAGGACACCAGACAAGCGGTCACGAGAAACAAGGCTCCCAGATTGTCGAGATATTGGTAAGAACTCGTAATCCCGAGCTGAGAAGATACACTCAGGAAAAGACCCGCCAACCCAAAGAATATGCCAAACATTGAACTCCATCGGATTGCTAAACTCTTTTTTTTAAGATTGAAATGGACAGCCGGTACCGGCATCTTTTTCTCCCTATAATATGAATGTGAATTTGACTGAATTAGTGTGGACATTTACATATCATCCTTGGTCATGAGCGGTTTTGCTGAACAGCCCACGTCCAAAAATAGAGTGCGAGCCAAACAATAAGGAACGGGTAAAAGAGTCATAAAAGGTTCGTAAATATTTATTTTCGATGTATCCTGTAAGAACTCCGCGTATTTGTTTGCCTGTTAGTTTCTTTCGATCTTGTCCAGAAAGATCGCCCCGATCAAGATCATCGGTATCGCCACGATCAACAGGACCGTGCCGACGCTGTCGAATACACCGTCGCCCGAAACTAATCCATGGATCACCACGCAAACGACACCAACAAATAGCGACGAAATGCCGCCGAATATTCCGAACGAAGCCAGTACGGAGCACACGAGCGGGCTTAGTACCTTCTTTCGCACAATCCTTTTCACGCTCGGCAGTGAACGGGCCGCCTCCACCAATGCTTGTTGTTTGATCCCGTGTCTCATTACTGTTTTAAGCAGCATTAAACGCCGCCTACACAACAACGTTAATGGGAAGAAACTAAGGAGTGAGTAAGGGTTTTATAAAAAGTTCGTAAAGATTTTTACGATGGTGAAGAGTCAAATCTATAGCCGACCCAGGGTTCGGTGCGGAGGTAAAGCGGCTGTGACGGATCTTTTTCGATCTTTTTGCGAAGCTGCCCGACAAAGACGCGGAGATATTCATTTTGCTCACCGGAGTTGCCTCCCCAAACGGCAGTGAGAATTGCGCGGTGGGTGACGACCTTGTTCCGGTTGCGAAATAGGAATACGAGCAAGTCGAATTCTTTCGGCGTGAGATGTATCGACACGCCAGCGACCGAGACCTCGCGTGTAGAAAGATCAATGTGAAAGTCACCATCAGCAAGTTCCGTTTCGGTATCGCCATTAACCTCAGGCGAACGTCTCAAGGCTGCGCGAACGCGCGCGAGAAGCTCGTCAATGCCGAACGGCTTTACTACATAATCGTCGGCTCCCGCGTCGAGAGCCCTGACCTTTGTCCGCTCTTCGCCCTTTACGGATAGCACGATGATCGGCAGCGTAGAAACCTTCCGCACCTCTCGGCAGAATTCGATACCGTCCATTTCCGGCATTTGCAGGTCGGTAATTATCAGATCGGGATGCCAGTCGCGAAACGTGTCGAGAGCCGAGACGCCGTCGGCAGCCGTGCGAACGTCGTAGCGATGGGCGGTGAGGCTATGACGCAAAACACGCGTGATCTGCGGTTCGTCATCGACAACCAGAACTTTTTGCGGCTCGCTCATTACTCTCCTATCGGCAGCGTCAGCGTAACTTTTGTACCGATGTCATTCGCACCTGATTTGATCTCGATCTTGCCTTTCTGAGCCTCGACAATACCGCGGGCAATGGCAAGCCCCAGACCAAGTCCATCTGATGATTCGCCTTCGATTCGAACAAACTTCTCAAATACTCTATCCCGCATTTCTACCGGAATTCCCTTGCCTTCGTCCATGACGGAGATCACAACGCTATTGCCGTGCGATTGCGCCGAAATCGTGATCGTCGTATCAGGCGGCGAATATTTCGCGGCGTTCTCGACGAGATTATAGACCACTTCGGCTATGGCCCGCGCATCGACGCGGATAAGAGGCAATTCCAGTTCGAGATTTAGCACCATGTGATGTTTCGCGATTACCCGTTCTGCGCGCTCCAGGGCGATGGTGATAATCTCTTCGACATTGGCAAGAGCTCCTGTCGTGTCTACCGAACCTGCCTCAACGCGTGCCAGTTGGACCATACCTTCGATGAAGCCATTGAGCCGGTCCGTTTCTTCATTAATTATATTCAGAAATTCGCTGCGGCCCGATCCGTCTAGTTCAATCGTCCGATGGCCGCCTTCACTGTCAAGCAATGTGGTGACCGAAGCCTTAATAGACGTCAGCGGCGTTCGCAGATCGTGAGTAACAGCATCAAGCAAAGCCGATTTCAGCTTTTCGCTTTGCCGCAATGCCTCAGCCTGGGTCGCCGTTTTGAACGCCGCCTGCAATTCCTCGAAAAGCCGCTCAGACTCTCGTGCTCGTCGCTGCGCATACGCCGACAGTTCACCGGCGATAAGAGCCGTCAGCGTGAACGCCGCCCACGCGACGAGATTCTGCGGATCAGATATCGTCCAGGTGTGCACCGGCGGCAGAAAAAAATAGTTAAAACATAGCATCGCAACAAACGACGCCAGAAGAGCAGGGTTTCGCCCAAAAAAGGTCGCAGCAGCTAGAACAACCAACAGGAATACCAGGGCAACGGTGGTCGAATTAACCGTGTCGCGCAACTCGATCAACAGCACCGCGAGCAAAAGCACCGCCGCCAGAGATACGCCGAATCTCGTCAGTTTTGATGTAAAAACGCCCTTCGCCATTGCCGCAGTTTTATTGCAGCCGCTTCTGCAAATACTCTTTTAAGGCATCGACGCCCACCCGTTCCTGTTCCCAAGTGTCGCGGTCGCGGACGGTGACGGCGTTATCGACTAGCGACTCATGATCGACGGTTACGCAGAATGGTGTGCCGACTTCGTCTTGGCGGGCGTAGAGCTTGCCGATGCCGCCGGTGTCGTCGTAAACGGCTCGCATCGAAGGCTGCAATTCTCGTTTCAACTTCTTAGCCAGCGTAACGATCTCGTCGTTATTTTTTGCAAGCGGCAGAACGGCAACCTTGATCGGGGCTAGTGCAGGTTTGAGTTGTAGAATAACGCGGACCTCGCCTTTGTCGTTTGTTTTTTCGGTGTACGCGTCCATCATCACTGCGAGCAAGGTGCGGTTGACGCCGATCGACGGCTCTATGCAATAAGGATAGAACCTTTCGTTTGTCTGCGGATCAAAATACGACAGGTCCTCAGTCGAGTCAGGATTGATGCGTTTTCCCTCGGCATCTTCAGGCTTTTTCGAGTGGACTCGCAAGTCATAATCAGTACGGTTTGCAATTCCGAGCAGCTCATCGAATTGCTTATCTTCATCTTCACGCTCCGGAAAAAACCGATAGAGAAAATCGACCGTCCTGTCTGAATAATGCGCAAGCTCCTCCTTTGTTTGTTCGTAGTGTTTAATGTTCTCACGTGCAATTCCAAGCGAATCGAGCCATACACCGTAAGCATCGATCCAATCCTGGTGAATTTGCGGAGCAGACTCGGGACGGCAAAAATACTCTACCTCCATCTGTTCGAATTCACGCGTTCGGAAAATGAAATTGCCGGGCGTAACCTCGTTGCGAAAGGCTTTGCCGATCTGCGCGATGCCGAACGGCAGTTTGCGACGCGAAGTGTCGAGCACATTTTTGAAATTAACAAAAATTCCCTGCGCGGTTTCCGGTCTGAGATATGCCAAAGCCGTCGGGTCGTCATCCGCCGAAGCCGCTCCGACCGTTGTGCGAAACATCAGATTAAAATCGCGCGGGTCGGTCAGATTTGTCGAACCGCAGCTTGAACAAAGGTGCTTGCCGTCAGCGTTCGTGTCGAGCTTGTCCTGTCGCAGACGCGAGTTGCAATCGCGGCAATCGACCAACGGATCGCTGAACGTGTCTTCGTGGCCGGAGTATTTCCAGACAAGCCGATTCTGTATGATCGACGAATCGACACCCTCAATATCGTCGCGTTCATAGACAAGCCAGTTCCACCAGCTTTTCTTGATGTTATTTGCCAGCTCAACGCCCAGCGGCCCGTAATCCCAAGACGAGCCAAGCCCGCCATAAATATCCGATGCCGGATAAACAAACCCGCGACGCTTGGACAGCGATACAATAGTTTCAATGTTTGGTGCAGACATATAAATAGATAACAGTGAAAAGTGCAAGTTTAACGCTTCCAAACGTGCATTTCCAATTAGGGCACCTTATGCGACCGAAAATAGGTCAACAACAGTGATGAAGACTATGTTGCTCTATCTCCGTGCCACAAGGTTCTTCCTCAAACCCGCAATCCCATATCCGAATCTAAACTCTAAAATCGACCTGTCCCACTGTCCCACCGTTTTTTTCGTTCCAAAACGTTCCACTTCGCATTGGAACGGTCTAACTGTTGTAATCATTGCAGTTAACATCACTTTTTTTGACCAGATTTCAGCATTTCGGAAAAAAACTTTTTCCTTTTCCCCGTGGAGCGAATTTACAGCTAAACTACTGTAAACAGTAATCTTAGACCATTGGGCTAAGTTGTCCCACCGTTTGGGACGCTTGGAACGCTTTTTGGGACAGCATGGTCAACCCTACTTAACAACGACGCGTGTTTTCTTTTTCACAAAAAAATATTCGCACCCAAATCAGCCTTACGTCTCTCGCAACCGAGTCAACACGTGTTTTGTCAAAGAACCATCAAGCTAACCATTATACACCGCGTGTCAACCGTAGATGATTTTTGCCCAGGTGAAACATCGAAAGATCGCGGAGCTTACACCGGTATTTTCATTTCCACGGTTATTTAACTTCTCGAAACGGCGTAGCTTTCTCGATTTGATACGACTTTCTGATGAAAATGGTTCGGATTCCGCCAATTTCCCGTTTAGAGGTCTTAGAAGTGGAAAAAAGTGATCAATGAACACATTTAAGGCCCAGGTGTTTCTCGAATGGTAGGAAGTCGCGGTCGTTGTGAAGCAGCTTATAGCCGCTTAGAATGCATCGTGTCGCGATCAAAGCATCAATAGTTTTTCTAACGGTGAACCCTAGCGAACGTAAACGAACATAGTTTTTCGCCGATTCGATAGAAACTCTTTGGCCGCCAACCACAATCAAATCAAATCCAGTAAGAACTTTAAGTGCCGCGTCGAACTCGTTCTCCCGACTATACCCTTGCAGCACCTCAGTCATGATCAAATCGCCAACAGCGATTTGTTCGACACCCAAAATACTTTGCAGCTTAGTAGTATGTGGCTTATCGACCTGTCCAAAATAGTCGATCCAGACGCTAGAATCGACGACAATCATCTATCAAGCCTCATTTCTTCCAGATCTCCTTCCCAATGCAGTTTGCCTCGTAGCTTTTTCGCTTCCCGTTCCTGCCGTTTCAAACGCAAGATTGTCTCGAGCCCAAGCTCGACCGCCTCGCGTTTTGTTTTTAATCCGGTAACTTTTAGCGTGTCTTTCATCAACTTATCGTCGATCTCGATATTCGTTCTCATGATGTGTATATTTTCCACCTCTTATACACATCATAAGTTTCTTAATATGATGATGTCAATAAAAAGAGACGGGCCGAGACTCGTCGTCAATTATCCCTGTCGCTGAAGGTGGCAAAAATAATAGGAAATGTCTAAATGATCGATTATCTGTCTCCGTAGGAGACAAATGTTTGTAGTAAGGGCGATTGAATTTTTAGTACCAGCCCCGTTAGGGGCGACATATAGCTAATAATTACAGCAAATGCCGCTCCTACGGAGCTATGTCGGATTTTTGTTCGGTGCTACAAACATATCGCCCCTAACGGAGCTGAAAAGACCGGGGTCAGGAGTGCGTTTCGTCAATTCTCGAGTGTGGCAATGGTATCGCAAAAGATCTCTAGAAGAAATCAAAAAAATCGCAATATCGCAGGCCTGACACCGATTGTTCTACCGATTGTTCTATGTTCTATGTCTGTCTGGGGTGATGCTTTCTAAAATTCTTGAAAAAGAACAATTTGCCGATTTCGATCAACTGAGCCAATTCCATTTTTTTTAAGATTTCGGGATTAAGTCCAAGATATTCATAGAAATCAAATAAAAGCTCAGTAAGTTGATGGGAGTGATCTTCGCCCGTTTCAATTATTTCAGCCCCAACATAAGGCGAATCATCTGGCACAGGATCGAGTCTTTGACCTCCGGCATCAAAAACCTTGTAGATTCCATCCCGAATATCGATTGGCTCCATCTCGATCTGCGCGTCATTTATCGCGTAGAAAAACTCTACATCCAAACCTTCAGCTATGATTATTGGTAATTTCATCAAAATCTATCAAAAAACCAATTGTCAGATGGATGGCTCTCAAAGGGACGATGTCGTCCCATACCCTGACCTGGCATTGATTCTCCTTTTCTCTTTCCCTTAGTATATTTCGGACCTTGACGGTGATAATGAGGAAACTGGCCTATACCCCCTTTCCGATTTCCGAACGGTGCACCGCGGAAGTTTGGTCCAACCGGTACCTCGTCGCCGTATCTAACCCATTTTCCTGCCTTCCCTAAATATCTACAGACAGTCCCTCCCCCAATGATGTTGAGAGCGACGTTGGCTCCGAGCCTCATCGCAGCTTCAGCTCTCACATCGTTCGGTTGCGAGTGGTCACCTAAATCCCAAGACCACCGAGCCACATCGTCTAAGCCCAGCAAATCGGAAAGCGTGTTGGAAAGTCCGTTCCCCATCCAGTTGTCAGGAGAAAATGGATCGCGAAAGTAATTAAGAGGACCACCGTCTAACCCAAATGGATCAATAAAGTTAAGTGGATCATTCCAAACATACCCATACAGATTCACATCACCGCCGGCGAAGCCGATCGGGTCTTCGGAGATGAAGCGGCCTATTTGGGGGTCGTAGAATCTGGCACGGCTGTATTGCAGACCGCTAAACGAATCAAACTCCCGCCCCGTAAACTGATACCGCGTCGAGAACGAAGAATTCGACGGATTCCCAAACGAATCGTAGCTGTTCACCTCGTTAACGCTCCCATCCGAACTAGTCACCGCCACCGTCGAACCAAGATGGTCCTGCAAGAAATGATATCCGCTCATCACCCAATATCTAAAGTTTGTCCTTTCAGCAAACCGTTTCGATAATACACGTCACGACATCACCTGACAACAAAAAAGAACGCATCCGAAGATGCGTCCTTTTTTTTCCCTTGAAAAAACTATGTCCGTTCACGGAACCGGCGGAGTTGCTCCGGGTGGAACGACCCAGATGACTACGTTGGTCTTATTTCGAGGTTCGCCTCGGACCATTCTAATTCTTGCCGGGTCCATGCCGCGGCTTCTTACCATGTAGTCGAGGTAGAATTTCGCCGTTCGGTCATATGGGTTTTTTGCTCCCGGATAGATGATGACGTACATCTGTGCGTCGGGTGTGTTCTGGACCTGGATCACGCAGTTGTCGAGGCGTGCTTTGTCCTGATCGCGATTGCCGGGTTCAAACTCGTCGCATCTGAATGGTGTCGGTGCAGGCGGCAATTTGCCGACCTCTGTCGGAACCGAGATCACCTGACGGCATTTATTGTCATAAGTGTCGTCGTTGACGTCGAGTTCGGCGTCGATCGTTCCGCTGCCCATTCCCGTCGTGTCCACCGTTATGGTCGGCGTGCCGAGTCCGCTCGTGATCTTGCCATTCGAAACTTTCCAGTCGTAGCGGAGCGGTATCGGTGCAGTGCCGGAATTGATCGCGGCAAATGTAACCAGATCGCCGTCCATTACTTTGTCCGGGCCTTCGATATGAAAGCGGTAAGGACAAGGCGTGTTGATCGTTTCGCGCACCAGTTTTAGACAAATACATGTCTTGCCGTCGCGGCGGATCTCGATCTCATCCTTCCAAACTTTGCCGTCAGGGCCGGTTACTTCGACCGTGTGAAAGCCCGGAAGAAGATAAAATTCAGCCGCAGTTCCAACCCCGCTCATGCCGACTTGCTGTCCGTCAACGATAACGGGAAGTGCATCTGGCGTCGTTCTGACGCTAAGCGTGCCCATTCCTTTGGGCCGCTTTTTCGAATCTTTATCACCGCTAGCCAACGCTGTCGATATGCCAAGCGTTAACATTAACCCAAGCACGAAAAGAAAATTGTATCTGATTACTCGCATTTTTATTTCCTCATCATTTGAGCGAAGAGCATTCTACATTCGCCCGCTGATCGATATGAATCTATTTGTCCTCGTCTTCAGTTTCGCCAATTCCCTTCTTGCCGTACTTGCGGCGAGCGGCGAGTCCGATCGATGCCAAGCCTGTTCCAAAGAGCAGGATCGTGACCGGTTCCGGCACAGGCTGCGGCGGAGTCGGCGATGGCGGAGGTGTCATCGGAGTAGGTGTCATCGACGGCGTGTGCGGTGTCGGTGTCTGTGATGGCGTCACAGGAACAGACGGCGTGGGTGTCGGCGTCTTATCGTCATCGTCTTTGATAAGAATGAACGCGATGGGTATCGCAGCTAATCCTAACAGAGCCCATTTTGGAAAACCGCGACGCTCGTGATCCGGTTCTTCGCAATCGCAGACATCGTCTTTGACTATGTCGCTTTTGGTCTCCGTTATAACGCGGCCGTCTTGGGGAGCAGTGCCTTTTTTCTTATCGTCATCGTCGTCACCGAAAAGGAACGAATAGTCGCCCGCAACTTTGAGCTGCGTGAGCGAACCCGTTCCGGATTTGCCGGGACGCGCATTTATGACCTGAACAACTTGATCAAAACGGACCGGAGCCGCGTTGATGCTGGTTGTAAAACCTGCCAAGACCGAAGCCACTATTGTGGCTGAAAGGACTACCCTAAAGTTAATATTTCTCATGTCTGTAACCTGACTCAAACGGTATCTGGGCGAAAACGATTACGCTTTCACAGTTCGGTTGGCACTCACTGTCGAAATTGATTTTTGGGGCAGTCCTAAAACCATATCAAAGTTGCAACTAAAATGCACGCTTTTTTTATTTTTTTTGGGCCGGACCTTCCAAATTGCACAATTTACCAAATTTCAAGGGGAGAAAATGTTCAATCCACCTTCGATTCCAGGAATATTGGATTTATTTTTAATTATTTTTTTATGAAGAAGAAATAAAAAGCCGGTTATCACAAAATAGTGATAACCGGCTGTGTTTTCCTAATTAATATAAGTGCGGAGACCCGCACTTTAGTAAGGGTTTAACATTCAACATTGAGTGTAAACCCCTTGCCAACGCGCAGGCTTCTGCATCAATTATTCCTCTTCAGGTGCATCCTTTGCTTTTTCTTCGGAGAGGATGGCTTTGCGCGAAAGCTTGATCTTGTTGCCTTCCTTACCGATACATTTGACCATGATCTGCTGGCCTTCCTTGAGTTCGTCGCGAACGTCGCGAACGCGGCGATCTGAGATCTCAGAAATATGCAGCAGGCCATCTAGTCCAGGAATAATTTCAACGAACGCTCCGAAATCTACGATACGCGAAACCGTACCTAGATACGTCTCACCGATCTCAGCCTCCGCAGTCAGGGCTTTGATGCGAGCAATCGCGGCCTGTGCGGCTTCGCCGTCGGCTGATGCGATAGAGATCGTTCCATCATCGTCGATGTCGATCTTCGCACCGGTTTCCTCGGTGATCGAACGAATGACCGAACCGCCTTTACCGATAACGTCGCGGATCTTCTCAGGATTGATCTGCATCGTGATGATACGAGGAGCATACTGCGAAATATCTTCGCGCGGCTCGCCGATCGTCTTGGTCATGATGTCCAGAATATGGATACGGCCTTTCTTTGCCTGCTCCAAAGCTTCCTGCAATATCATCGCGTTAATGCCGCCGATCTTGATGTCCATCTGCAAAGCGGTGATGCCGTCGGCAGTTCCGGTTACTTTAAAGTCCATGTCGCCGTAGTGATCTTCCGCACCGGCGATGTCCGAAAGGATCGCGTAACGATTGCCTTCCATGACGAGTCCCATCGCAACGCCGGCAACCGGCTTCTTGATCGGAACACCCGCGTCCATCAGACTCAAAATGCCGCCGCAAACCGAAGCCATCGACGAAGAACCGTTGGACTCCGTAATGTCCGAAACAATGCGGATCGTGTAAGGGAAATCTTTCTCATCGGGCAATACCGACAAGATCGCACGGCGAGCGAGGTTTCCGTGACCTGTTTCGCGACGTGACGTTCCGCCGAAACGACCAGTTTCACCGACCGAATACGGCGGGAAATTATAGTGGAGCATGAACCGGCGATCGATAGTACCGTTCTCAAGATCGTCCATGAACTGCCCGTCTTGTTTCGTTCCAAGAGTAGAAGTGACTATCGCCTGTGTTTCGCCTCGCGTGAATAACGCAGAGCCGTGAACACGCGGCAGCCAGCCGACCTCGCAATTGATCGGACGGATCTCAGAGAACTTTCGTCCATCGGGACGACGCTTGTTGCCAAGCATGTCCTCGCGGAAGATCTTTTCTTTGAGCTGTCCAAAGGCTTTGCCAGCGGTCGCACGTGCGCCCGGATCGTCTTCGGGATAGCTTTCGACGACCTCTTTCTTTAACGCATCGAGACCAGCATAGACCTCGATCTTGTCGCGGCCAGTTGAATCAAGTGCCTTACGCAGTTTGTCAGTCCAGGTCTTTTCAACGTCGGTGACGATATGCTTATCCAAAGCAGGTACTTCAAACACGCGCTTCTTGATCTTAAGTGCCTTGCCGAGTTCTTTCTGCCAGAGGCAAAGACGTTTGATCTCACGATGGCCAAGCATTAGAGCCTCGACCATGATGGTCTCATTGACCTCTTGAGCTTCGCATTCGACCATGCAGATCGCTTCTTCGGTACCTGCAACGATGAGGTCGAGTTCAGATTCACGGCGTTCGTCAAAGGTCGGATTGATCAGGTACTTGCCGTCGATCAAACCGATACGAACTCCCGCGATCGGATTCTCAAAAGGAATATCCGAAAGGTAAAGAGCGCACGACGCTCCTGTGATCGCGATCACGTCCGGATCGTTCTCCGCATCGGATGATATGACCGAGGCTACGATCTGCGTTTCAAAACGATAGCCATCTGCGAAGAGCGGTCGCACCGGGCGGTCGATCATGCGGCAGGTGAGAACTTCCTTCTCTGAAGGGCGTCCCTCGCGGCGGAAGTAGTTTCCGGGAATGCGTCCGGCGGCGAACGAATTTTCACGATATTCGACCGTGAGCGGAAAAAAATCAAGCCCTTCCTTTGCGGTGCGGGCACTTACTGCAGCAACGAGCAGCATTGTATCGCCGTAGCGAATTACGACCGAACCATCGGCCTGTTTGGCAACCTTGCCTGTTTCGACGACCAATTCTTGGTTACCAAGTTTGATCGATTCACTTAAATATTTTTTTGTCATTATTTATCCTCTAAAAAAACAAAGACGAAAGAGCATGCCGTGAAGCCCTTTCGTCTTTGAAAAACTAATGGTTTTAGTGATGATCTTCTTTTGTCCGTCGGCGTTTTGTGCTGTCACGTTCAGCAACCGAGCGGCAAATTCTTCGCGAAGATCTCTTTTTCTAACAAGCCCGAAGCGACTCTCTAATAAGACCTACGAGTCCTATAAGACTCATAAGGCCTATAAACAAATTATCTTCTCAATCCTAATTTCTTAATGATCTCATGATATTCGTTAATATCACGACGCTTGAGGTAATCAAGCAATTTCCTTCGACGAGAGACCATTACAAGCAGTCCGCGTCGGGAATTATTGTCTTTTTTGTGTATCTTGAAGTGTTCCGTTAATTCGTTAATACGCTGCGTCAGCAACGCTATCTGCACCTGAGACGAACCCGTATCTGAGGTATGGGTTTTGTAGTCGCCTACTATCTGTTCTTTTAGTTCTTTTACTGTTGCCATTCTGTCTAGCTTATTCGGCCTCTCCTTCTGCTTGCAGTAACTCCGCTGGTAAAAAAGCGGTAACCACAAAATTGTTTTTTACTGAAAACTACTAACTTATTGGTTAAGAGTGATCTGTTTAATTATCCACTATTAACCTTTATCTATCAACTTTCTAAAAACACTCTTCCTTTAACTATCCGTCAGATCGTATTTGAATTCTTCCATGAACTTCGTTGAGAAATTTCCTTTCTGGAAATTCTCGTCCGCCATGATCTTTCGATGCAGCGGGATCGTCGTTTTGATCCCTTCGACGACCATCATATCGAGGGCTCGCTGCATACGAGCGATCGCCAATTCGCGTGTCCTCGCATGGACGATCAATTTTGCGATCATCGAATCATAATACGGCGGAACCACATAGCCCGGATAAACTGCCGTATCGACGCGAACGCCCGGCCCGCCGGGAATATTGAATGCGGTGATCTTGCCGGGGCTCGGCGTAAATTTGACAGGATCCTCGGCATTGATACGGCACTCGATCGAATGGCCGACGATCTGAACATCTTCCTGCGTGTAACCGATATCCTCGCCGGTGGCGATCCTTATCTGGTTGCGAACGATATCGGCAAGCGTCACCATTTCGGTGACGGGATGCTCGACCTGGATTCGCGTGTTCATTTCCATGAAGTAAAAACTGCCGTCTTCGTCGAGCAAAAATTCAAATGTTCCCGCGCTGGAGTAACCGATCTTTTTGCAAGCCTTTACCGCAACCGCTCCCATTTTTTCTCTTTGTTCTTGAGTGATGACAGGCGACGGCGCTTCTTCAAGAAGTTTTTGATGACGACGCTGGATCGTGCATTCGCGTTCGCCTAGTGAGATCGTGTTGCCGTGTTCATCAGCTAAGACCTGTATTTCAATGTGCCGCGGACGCTCGATATATCTTTCAATATAAACGGCTCCGTTCTTAAACGCGGCCAAGGCTTCGGTCTGTGCGGTTTCGAGTGCGTTGGCAAGTTCTTCTTCTTTTCGGACAATACGCATTCCGCGTCCGCCGCCGCCGGCTGCTGCCTTAATAATTACAGGATAGCCGATCTCACTAACCAGCTTCTTAGCTTCGTCCGCAGATTCGATAGGATCGGGACTTCCCGGCAGAATAGGAACGCCGGCTGCGGTCATAGTTCGTCGGGCCTCGACCTTGTCGCCCATCATCGCGATAACATCCGGTCGCGGCCCGATAAATTTGATATTGCAATCTTCACAAATTTTTGCGAACGTTGCCGACTCAGCCAAAAATCCGTAACCAGGATGAATGGCGTCGGCATTTGTTATCTCGGCAGCGCTTATGATCGCAGGAATATTGAGGTAGCTTTCGGCCGACTGCGCCGGACCAATGCAGAGAGCTTCGTCGGCATATCGGACATGGAGAGCTTCGCGGTCGGCTTCAGAATGTACGGCGACGGTCTTGATGCCCATCTCCTTGCACGTCCAAATGATCCGGCAAGCGATCTCACCGCGATTTGCGATCAGGATTTTCTTAATCTCACGCATAAACTAGTGTGTATAAAGTGTAAAGTCCAAGGTCCAAAATCTTTGCAGACGACCTGAGCCGGCTTTGACATTGGACGTTGGACTTTTGGACTTTGGACTATTTCTTTATCCCAAAAAGCGGCTGACCGTATTCGACGGGCTGGCCGTTCTCGACGTAAATTTTTACAACTGTGCCCGAGACCTCAGCCTGTATCTCGTTCATCAACTTCATCGCTTCCACAATACAAACAGTCGTTTCCGGCGAAACGCTACTGCCTTCGCTTACATATGAATCCTTGTCCGGGCCGGGCGAGCGATAGAATGTTCCGACAATAGGCGAAGTGATCTTAAAGAGTCCCGCATCCTCATCAGCAGTTTCAATGACAGGCGCCGTTGCAGCCGAAGCAGATGCCACGGGAGCAGGAGCAGAAGAAACCGATGCGGCAACAGGCGCTGCCTGCATGGGTACACCGGTCATCTTGCTTAGGCGAACGCGAATGTTCTCGTTCTCAAACTCAAAATCCGTAAAGCCGCTTTCGTTGACAAGCTCCGCGAGGGCACGTAACTCCTCCATGTTAAAGGACGGTTCTGCCATCTTTTTTACTTTTGCGGTGCCACTGTTACTTTTTTTCTCAACCACTAGATTCTCGTCTTTTGCTTTAGCCGAAGCCGATGTTGCTCCCATTTTAGAAAGCCTCCGTGTGTTTAGCCTTTTGCGGCCAGTTCTCGCGGATTATCAACCAATTCGATCACCGCCATTTCAGCGTTGTCGCCTTTGCGATGGCCGAGTTTGATAATGCGCGTATAACCGCCGTTACGGTCTTTATAGCGCACACCAAGCTCATTGAAAAGTCGCTGAACAGCTTTTACGCCTGCAGTTCGCTCGATCGGCTCTTTCGTTTCGCCCTTACTTCCGCGAAATCGGCTCTGCTGAGCCTTGAACGTGCCGTTTCCGGCATGGAAAAACCCAGCCGCCTGACGGCGAAGATGGACACCGCGAAGAACCGCATCATCACCGGTAAGATTCTGAGCTTTTCTTGCCATGGTAATCACCTTTTCGATAAAAGGCCTCAACTCTTTTGCCTTTGGAACAGTCGTAACGATATGTTCCTTATCCGCATTGATTAACGAAGTTGCCAGATTACGCAGCAGCGAGATGCGATGCGATGTCGTGCGGCCAAGTTTTCTGTGTGCTTTTCTGTGTCTCATTTCTTTAAATTCATGAGTCTGTAGTCTCTAGTCAAATCAAGACCCAAGACCAAGACCCAAGACTGGTCTTAATCTAAATCTCGGCCACCGCTTCCGGGGATCGGATTTCCCTGTTCGTCAAAATCCATTCCAAAATCGAGGCCCATTCCGTGAAGCAGGTCCTTGATCTCTGTAAGCGATTTTTTACCAAAATTCTTGGTATTAAGCATATCTTTTTCGCTGCGTCGAATCAGGTCGCGAATCGAGCGAATGTCGGCGTTCTTCAAACAATTATAAGAACGCACCGAAAGCTCAAGTTCATCGACCGATTTATCGAGCAGATCGTTCCGCATAAGCGGCGGACGAGCGATATCCTCGTATTTGTATTCTTCTTCTTCCTCTTCGAAATTGATAAAGATCGACATATGATCTTTGACCAATTTTGCTGCCAGGCCGATAGAATCTTCCGGCTTGACCGAGCCGTCGGTCCAAACCTCGATCGTCAAACGATCATATTCCGTGTTCGATCCCTGTCTGGTTTTTTCGACGTTGTAATTAACCTTTTTGATCGGCGTGTGTACCGCGTCGATGGGAATATAACCAACCGAAAGGTCTTCGTCGTTGTTGAACTCAGCCGACACATATCCGCGGCCTTGTTTGAGCCGCATTTCAATATTCAATTTGCCGCCGGCACTGATGGTCGCGATGTGAACTGTGGAATCAAGAATCTCTACATCACCATCGGCCTCAATGTCCGCACTTGTGACTACTCCCGCTCCCTTCTTGCTTATCGAGAGAGTTTTCACTCCGCCGCCATTCAATTTGAATGGAATCTGTTTGAGGTTTAGGATTACGTCGGTTGCGTCTTCGACAACACCCTTGATCGATGAAAATTCGTGTTCGACTCCCTCGATACGAACGGCCGTAATAGCAGCTCCTTCGATCGACGAAAGCAAAGCACGGCGGATCGAGTTACCGATCGTCGTGCCGAATCCGCGTTCGAAAGGCTGTGCATAAAATTTTCCGAATCGCTCTGTCAATGTCTCGGTCTCGACATTGAGGCGGCTAGGCATTTGAAAATCTGTCCAATTATTGCTTGTCATATGTGTTCTTCTTATAGTTTCTACGAGTGGCCTTGTCCCCGGTTCGAGCTTAGCAAGAACGAACTTTCATGAACCGGCTACTTCAGCCACTCTGGTTTAATTACTTACTGTAAAGCTCAACGATAAGCTGCTCGTTGATGTTTGCGTCAATATCCTGACGATTAGGCAGTCCCGCGATCAACACCTGCATATCTTTGCCCTGCGCATTTATCCATGCGGGACGTCCACGTCCAACTGCTGTTGCCCAAGCCCCATCAACGTGAGTGTTCTTCTGTGAACGGTCTTTGACAGCGATCGTGTCACCGGCCTTCACCTGAAATGAAGGAATGTTGACCTTGCGGCCGTTGACGGTAACATGTCCGTGGTTTACAAGCTGGCGTGCCTGACGGCGTGAAGTGGAAAATCCTGAACGATAGACTACGTTGTCAAGACGGCGTTCGAGCATGAACAACAAGTTCTCACCCGTAACACCTTTCTGACGACGCGCTTTTTCGAAATAATTGCGGAACTGCTTTTCGAGAACAAAGTAAATACGTTTTACTTTCTGTTTCTCGCGAAGCTGCTCACCGTAACCGGCAAGCATTTTGCGCCTGGCGGCACCGTGCTGTCCGGGAGGATTAGTTCCCCGCTTTTCAATAGCACAAGAGGGCTTAAAACATCTGTCACCCTTCAAAAATAACTTTCCACCTTCGCGACGGCAAAGCCTGCACACCGCATCTCTATATCTAGCCATTAATTTATTCCTGCCTCCGTGTTTTTAACGGAAAAGTTTACGAGCCGAAGCCCTTCTTCCTTTCGATAGTTATCAAAAAATCCAAATCTCAAATCTAAGAAAGCTCAGACTCGTCTGCGTTTCGGCGGACGGCATCCGTTGTGTGGGATAGGTGTTGTATCACGGATCGACGTAACACGTATGCCTGCCTGATTGATCGCTCTGATCGCTGACTCACGGCCTCCGCCTGGGCCTTTTACCCGAACCTCGACCTCACGCATGCCCGCATCCTGAGCTTTACGGGCTGCTTCTGAAGCAGCTTGCTGCGCCGCGAATGGCGTTCCCTTTCGCGAACCGCGAAATCCGCGTGCACCGGATGAAGATTGAGCGACCAAATTACCTTCGGTGTCGGTGATCGAGATCATCGTATTATTGAACGAAGCCGCGATATGGACGATCCCAATAGGAATGATCTTTTTCTCTTTCTTCTTAAAAGTCTTCTTTTTAGTTGCTGCTGCTTTTGCCATATTTTTAGTTCGGAGTTTGCTGAGGTCACCGAGTTTCTGAGCATTATGAGTTCCTGAACTCCTATAACTCTGTTAACTCTCTAAACTCGCAACTTTATTTCTTACCTGGAGCCTTCTTCTTCGCCACAGCCGCTTTACGCGGTCCTTTTCTTGTTCTTGCGTTGGTGCTGGTGCGCTGTCCTCGAACCGGCAGGCCGCGACGATGACGCAGGCCGCGATAACAGCCGATGTCCATCAAGCGCTTGATGTCCATTTGAATACGCTTTCTGAGATCGCCTTCAATATTGCCTTCCGTATCAAGAAGCGTACGGATCTTATTCAGATCGTCTTCGCTTATATCCTTGATCCTGGTATTAATATCAACGCCGGCCTGTTCAAGGATCACCGTTGCGCGCGATTTACCCACACCGTAAATGTAGGTCATTCCAATTTGTGCCCGCTTATTGGGCGGTAGATCTACTCCTGCTACACGAGCCATAAATTCTCCTAAAAATTACCCTTGACGCTGTTTGTGCTTCGGATTTTCGCAAATTACACGCACAATCCCTTTGCGGTGTATCACCTTGCATTTGTCGCACATTTTTTTAACTGACGGCCTGACTTTCATCTTTTTATACCTGTCCTACTTATAGCGATATGTAATTCGTCCGCGTTTCAGGTCATACGGCGATAATTCAACTAAAACTTTGTCGCCCGGCAAAATTCGGATAAAGTTTTTCCTCATTTTCCCAGAAACATGTGCCAAAACCTCATGCTGATTATCGTCCACGGCAACCTTAAACATTGCATTCGGCAGTGTTTCCAGCACTGTCGCCGTGACTTCAATCGCTTCCTCTTTAGACATACAACGCGTGCCAACCGATTGAATAGTTGAGCAAACGAATGATTTTATACGTTGTCCGACCTTTTTTCAAGTCAAGCAGACACGGTTTCTGTCATTACGTTCTGCCGAAGACGCTTTTGTTCCTTTGTAAGCGTCAAAATCTCCGGCCCGTCAACAGTTACCGCAAGCGTGTGCTCGGCATGAGCCGACGGTTTACCGTCAAGCGTAACCACTGTCCACTTATCGCTAAGTGTTTTTGTTTCAGCAGTTCCAAGATTCAACATCGGCTCGATCGCGAAGCAATATCCGGCCCGAATTCGCTCCTTAGTGCCCTGCCGACCATAATTGGGTATCTGGGGCGACTCGTGCATCGAACGTCCTATGCCGTGCCCGGTGTAATCACGAACTATTCCATAACTGAACTTTTCCGCATGCTGCTGAACCGCCCAACCGATGTCGCCGACACGATTATTCACACGGCACGCCTGAATACCAAATTCAAGACACTCCTCAGTAACGCGAATCAGTTGTTTTAGCTCATCGGTTATCTCGCCAACCGGCACCGTCATCGCTGTATCACCAACAAACCCTTGATACGTCGCCGCCATATCGAGCGAAACAATATCGCCTTCGTTTAGCGGGTCTTTCTTCGAAAAGCCGTGAACGATCTCATTATTTACCGAAGCGCAGATGGCAAATGGAAAGCCATGATAACCGATAAATGTTGGAATTGCACCCGCATCTCTGATCATCTTCTCAGCGGCGTTATTAAGATCCATCGTCGAAATGCCAGGAGCGACCATTAAACGCAAAGCCTCCCGCACCTCAGCGATCAACTCGCCTACGGCACGCATTTTGTCTAGATCTTTTGCTGACTTTGCGATTATCATTTGATTACTAAACAGGCTGCGAAAAATCTCAAATAAGCTCATTCAACTCGTGATAGATATTCTCGATCTCTCCGGTTCCGTCCACTTTCTTGAGGCGTCCGGACTTTTCGTAATGTTCCAGCAACGGCATTGTCAATTCATCGTAAGTTTCAAGCCGCACTTTGACCTTTTCCTCCGAGTCATCGGATCTATGGTCAAGCTTTGCTTCCGGGTGGTCGTCACAAAAACCATCGGCTTTTGGCGGCTTTGAATATATATTGTATATCTCACCACAAACCGGACAACTCCTGCGTCCTGTCAAACGTTTCATCAATTCGTCACGCGGAACATCGACCTCGATCGCCTGTATTTCCTTGCCTTGCTCTTTCGCAAGCTCTTCAAGCTGCTTGGCCTGTACCGCAGTTCGCGGATAACCATCTAGAACAAAACTTCCAGCCGTGTCCGGCTTCGATGTGCGTTCACGGACGATCTTGTACGTCAGGTCATCGGATATCAGCTTGCCCGATGACATTATCGTCTGAACCTCACGGGCGAGCGGCGTGTCGAGCGTTTTCATCTCGCGAAACATGTCGCCAGTTGATATCTGTGGGATCGACCGGCGCTCCTGCAATAGTCTCGCCTGCGTCCCCTTGCCTGCTCCCGGAGCACCTATCAAAACAATGATCTTATCCATTTAAACTGTTTACCGCAGAGACGCCAAGACGCAGAGGAAGAAGAATCATTTGACTCTTCTCAGCGTCTCTGCGTCTCTACGGTTCAAATGATCTAACTTCGGCGCCCTCTAAGTCGCGAACCTGCTCCAAGGAACCCCTCGTAATTACGCATTACCAGTTGAGCCTCTATCTGAGAAACCGTGTCCATTGCAACACCGACCAGAATCAGAAGCGAAGTGCCTCCGAAGAAAAACTGGTATCCCAAGCCTGTAGGAATCCAACTTAATCCAGGCGTTGCCGTCAAAAAGTTATCGATTGCTGTACCGACAAATGGCAACCGAGCAACCTTAAACCCGCTAAGGAGCAACTGCGGTGCGAACGCAACAAATGCCAAATACAAAGCTCCAACTGTCGTCAGGCGCGTCAGTATTGAATTCAAATAGTCAGCAGTCGGGGCACCTGGTCTGATACCAGCGATGAATCCGCCGTGCTTTCTTAGATTGTCGGCTACCTCATCTGTATTAAAAATGATGGTGATGTAAAAGAATGTGAAAACAACGATCAAGGTCAAAAAGACAAGTTCGTAATATGGATCACCGCCGTGAAATTGCTGAAAGAAAGCATACACTTTCGACCAAGCAGAATCAGGGTTAGCAGGGTCAGCCGGAAATGCCGAAAACAAAGTTTGAGGCATCGCCAAAACCGACGAAGCAAAGATTACCGGGATGACGCCGCCCATGTTGATCTTGAGCGGAAGACTCGTTTCCTGCCCGCGAAATGTCTGATTACCAACACGCCTGCTTGCGTAACTGATGGCGATATTTCGCCTCGCCGATTCGACATAAACGATCAAAGCGATCAGCGCGATAATGACAACGACCAAAAAAACAACGCCAAGCGACTGTAGAGGATCGCCCGAACGGACGCGTTCAGATATCTGCAAAATTCCGTTTGGCAACCCAATAACAATTCCGGCAAAGATCAGAAGCGAGATGCCGTTTCCGACGCCGCGTTCTGTTATCTGTTCACCTAGCCACATAACAAAGATCGTTCCCGTCGTGAGCGTGATAACGATCATTGCGGTCGCCCACCATGTTTCAGGGATGATCTGGTTACGTGACAGCCACGTCGATACGAAAAATGTTTGCACGGCGCAAAGAACAACGGTCGAATACCGTGTCCATTGATTCATTTTCTGCCGACCGACCTCGCCTTCTTCCTGAATCTTCTTCATTGCCGGCGAGAGCACTGGCAAAAGCTGCATTATGATCGACGCCGTAATATAAGGTGTGACGCCGAGAGCAAACACAGAGATGGTGCGGAAATTACCGCCGGAAAAGAGATCGAGAACACCAAGAAGCGTACCGGCAACGTCGCCCCAAACGCGTTCAAGCTGCGCCTTATTGATACCGGGTGCCGTAACGTGCGCACCCAAACGATAAACCGCCAAGAGCCCAAGCGTAAAGAGAATGCGTTTCCGCAGCTCAGGGACCTTGAACATGTTTTGGACAGCGCTAAAAAACTTCTCCATATATTTTCTGTTTTGAGTTCGCCCTCAGGCGGCCCCAATACAATGCATCTGCCGTCTACAGCAGGTACTTCAAAATTAAGCCGCAGCCTCAGCAGCCTTCGTGATCACCGTTGCGGTGCCGCCTGCTTTTTCGATTTTTTCCTTCGCCGTTTTTGTGAAGCGGTGCGACGATATCTTAAACGATTTAGAAATCTCACCGGTTCCCAGTATTACGAGATCGTGCTTTGCCTTTTTGATCAGGCCGCGCTCGTGAAGAATTTCTGGCGTGATCTCGTCACCAACCTTGAAATTTTCCTCGATCTTCCCAAGGCTTATCTCGATCCACTGTTTCTTAAAAATGTTTGTGAACCCGCGTTTAGGCAGACGTCGCTGAAGTGGCATCTGGCCGCCTTCGAACCCGCGCTTGCTGCTGTAGCCGGACCGCGATTTCTGTCCCTTGTGGCCCTTGCCTGCAGTTTTGCCAAGCCCCGAACCGGGACCGCGTCCAAGACGCTTTTTCTTATGCGTCGAGCCTTTCGCAGGGTGTAAATTATTTAATGATAAAGCCATAACTTTGCTCTTTAACTGCTTTCGATGCGTCCTAAGACTTAGTCAACAATACGCAGCAGGTGTGGAACTTTAGCCACGATACCGCGTGCCGCTGCCGAATCCTGATGAACAACGATCTGGTTGAGCTTTGTAATGCCCAACGCTTTAATGATCTCTTTTTGCTTTTTCGCGTAACCGATCATGCTCCGGTAATATTGGATCTTGATCTGTCCGACTTTTGCTTCTACTTTCTTTGCCATAACTGTTTGAGTTCGTAGAATTCATAGAGTTTTGTCGAGTATTTACTCAATAAACTCCGAGAACACTAAACACTCCTAAACCAATTCTTCTACCTGCTTTCCCCTTAAGCGTGCAACTTCAAGAGGATCCTTCATTCTAAGCAGCCCGTTAAACGTTGCACGAATTACGTTGTGTGCATTATTTGATCCGAGGATCTTTGTGCGAACGTTATGCACACCCAGACTCTGCAAAACAGCACGAACCGCACCGCCTGCGATAACGCCAGTACCTTCTGCAGCCGGTTTGAGCAGTACGCGTCCCGCACCGTATTCACCGATCATTTCGTGCGGTAAGGTTCCTGCGATCAGCGGAACGCGGATAAGGTTGTTCTTTGCCGCTTCGACAGCTTTCTTGATCGCGTTTGGAACTTCTTTCGCCTTTCCGGTACCAAAACCGACGTGTCCCGCCTCATCACCAACAACGACCAGAGCCGCGAACGACATATTTTTGCCGCCCTTAACAACTTTCGTCACACGGTTGATCGAAATGAGCTGATCTTTGAGCAACAACCCGCCCGGAGCTATTTTCTGTTTATTCTTCATTACTTTCCTGCTTTGTTTCTTTTGCGGCCGCTTCGTGTTTGTTAAGTCCGCCTTCACGCGTTGCGTCCAAAAGAGCCTTTACGCGGCCGTGATACACATAACCGCCACGATCAAAGACCACGCTTGAGATACCTGCCGCAACAGCCCGTTCAGCGATCGCCTTGCCGACTGTTTTTGCGGCTTCGATGTTGCCGCCAGCCTTGATGCCAAGTGCCTTTTCCGTTGTCGACGCAGTTGCCAACGTTTTACCGTTGTTGTCATCGATCACCTGAACATAAATGTGATTCAGGCTGCGGAAAACTGCAAGTCTCGGCCTTTCCGCCGAACCACGAACTTTCTTACGAATGCGGCTGTGAACACCTTGCCGAATATCTGATCTGCTTTTCTGTCCCATAACTTTTTTGAGTTTGGCGAGTTCCTTGAGTTTTTTGAGTTTTTTGAGTAAATCTCATACTCATGAACTCAAAGAACTCTATTAACTCTACAAACTATTTCCCTGTCTTGCCTGGTTTCAATCTGTAAAACTTATCCGCGTAACGAACGCCCTTACCTTTATATGCATCAGGCTTTCGCAGGCGGTTCAATTCCGCCGCGACCTGACCGAGCAATTGTTTGTCAATACCACTTAAGGTTATCGTCGTCTGATACTGATTGATTGATGTTTTAGTATTGACACGCTCGGCCTTGGCATCAATTCCCGCAGGCAGAGCATATTCGATCGGATGGGAATATCCAAGAGAGAACATGATCTTCTTGCCCTGAACATCTGCTTTGTAACCGACTCCGACGATATCCATATCCTTTGAAAATCCTTCGGTTACGCCAACTACAGCATTATTTGCTAACGCCCTTGCCAGACCATGAAATGCCGCTTGGTCATTACCAGCGCGTTCCGCGGTCAGCACTCCATCCTCTTGCTTGAACGAAACGCCTGCCGGGATCGGTGTGCTAAGTGTGCCCTTAGGCCCTTTCACTTCCATCGCCGAATCATTGATCGTCACGGTCACACCAGACGGTATCGTTATCGGTTTTTTTCCTACTCTTGACATATTCTTTATATTTTCAATTTACGAATGCCGATTTGCGAGCTTTCTTTCCAACGCAAATCTAAAATCGCAAATTAGTAAATCTCCGCCAGAATCTCGCCGCCGACATGTTCTGCCCGCGCACGCTTTCCGCTCATCAACCCTTTGGACGTCGAAACGATATTCACGCCGTAACCGCCGAGCACTCTTGGAATCTCGCCGGAACCAACGTAAACACGTCGCCCTGGTCGCGAGACTCTCGCCAAATGTGTGATCGACGGCGTTCCCTTCGCATCATAGCGAAGAAAAACGCGGATCATATACTTAACGCCTTCGCCCTTGATTGAAAAGCTGTTGATGTAGCCCTCTTCCTTGAGGATTCGAGCCACTTCCATTTTCAGTTTTGAGCCCGGAATATCAACGCGTGGATGATTCGCTGCAATTGCATTGCGAATTCGCGTGAGCATATCGGCTATTGGATCTGTCATTACTTAAAAACTCCGTTCAAAAATATGGAACGCTTACGTTCTATATGTCTTTTTTCTACCAACTAGATTTAACAACGCCCGGAATCTGTCCTTCCAGAGCCAAATCACGCAGTGCAATACGGGAAACTCCGAATTTTCGCAAAAAACCGCGCGAACGCCCTGATTGCGAACAACGGTTGCGAACCCTTGACGGGCTGGCATCGCGAGGCATCTTTTGCAGTCTTATCACCGCAGCATCGACCTCTTCCGGCGTCGATTTTGGATTATTTACGATCGCCTTCCACTCAGCACGTCGCACTTTGTAAAGCACGACCATATCTTTGCGTCTGTTGTTTTTTACTACTTTGCTTATCTTTGCCATAAATCTTGAGTCCAAAGTCTCAAGTCCAGTGCCCAAAGTCTTCCGTCCAAAAAACCTGGACGCTGAACTCTGGACCTTAGACTATTGTCTAAAGGGCATACCGAGCGCTTTCAGGAGCGATCGTGCCTGATCGTCAGTCGGAGCCGTTGTAACTATCGAAATATTCATTCCGCGAGTTTTATCGACCTTATTAAAATCGATCTCAGGAAAGATCAACTGCTCACGAATTCCGACCGTGTAATTTCCGCGTCCGTCAAAAGCTTTGCCCGAAATACCGCGAAAATCACGAACACGCGGCAGAGCGACTGAGATCAAACGATCGAGAAATTCATACATCCTGTCGCCGCGGAGCGTGACCATCGTTCCGATAGCCATTCCCTGACGAAGCTTAAAGGCCGCGATCGATTTCTTTGCTTTCGTAACCACAGGCTTCTGGCCCGTGATCGATCTCAATTCTTCCGTCGCAACATCGAGGATCTTTGCGTTAGCACTGGCTTCGCCCAACCCCATATTCACGACGACCTTCTCGATCTTCGGGATCGCCATCGGATTTTTGATATCAAACTCCTTAGCCAATGCCGGAGCGATCTCATTCTTGTATTTTTCTTTTAACCTGGCCATCATTCTCGTCTTCCTTTTCTGGGTTCCGGTCTCACCTGATCTTAAATCTTAAATCTTAAGTTTCAGATATTCCGTTTCCAGAGATCAACTATTTCTGTTCTTCAGCCGCCGGCACTGCTTCTTCCTCGCCGTCTATCTTCTTTTTCGCTTCGCGTCTGTATGAACCACTTTCCGCTATCACCTTGCCGCTTTTGGCAATGCGTACCTTTTTATCGTCTCGAACTTCATATTTGACCCTGGTCGGTTTGCCCGTTTCAGGATCCACCAGAGCAACATTTGAAATGCTGACCCAAGCTTCCTGCTCTATAATGCCGCCTTCGCGATTCATCTGAGGCATTGGTTTACGGTGACGCTTTACGATCATCGCGCCTTCAACCTTGACCTTGCCCACGCGTGCATCGACGGCAAGCACTTTGCCGCGAAACGGCTGACGCTTACCGGCGCTGTCATAACGGTTATATTCTTTACCCGCAATAAACACGACTTGGTCACCACGTTTAATTCTGCTTCTAACTGTTCCTGTCTTAACCGCTTTCATTTCTTATATAACCTCCGGAGCGAGGCTGACGATCTTCATAAAATTCTTTTCGCGAAGTTCGCGGGCGACCGGCCCAAAAACACGCGTTCCCACAGGTGTACCATCTTCCTTTACAAGCACCGCAGCGTTTTCGTCAAAACGAATATACGTGCCGTCCTTACGGCGAACTTCCTTTCGTGTTCTGACGATAACGGCATTGTAAACCTTGCCCTTTTTCGCAGTTCCGTCGGGGGATGCCTCTTTGACTGTAACCTTAATGGTGTCGCCAAGCCGTGCGATCTTTCCGGTCGAACCGCCCACCGGCATGATCATCTCGACCCGTTTCGCTCCCGAATTGTCTGCGACCGCTAACGAGGTCTGCATCTGAATCATAACTTTTTCACTCCGTTCGAAGTTCTCCGAGTTTTTTGAGTTTGGTGAGTTGCGAGTGTTAAAAACTCCGCAAACTCTGTCAACTCGGCCAACTCGTAACTTTAAAGCTCTGCTTTTTGAATGATCTCAACCACACGCCAACGCTTTCTTGCTGACAATGGACGTGTTTCAACAATTTTTACCTTATCGCCAACCTTGGCCCCTATTTCGTCGTGCGCCATAAACTTCTTGCGCTTTTTGACGTATTTACGGTAGACAGGATGCTTGACGAGTCGATCCACTCGAACCGTAACCGTCTTCATCATCTTGTCCGAAGAAACGATGCCGACCTTTTCCGCACGTTTGTGAACTTTTACCCCATCTGTCGCTGCCGGAGCTGATTCTTTCTTCTTGTCAGCCTTTTCGGTTTTGGCTGCTGCTTTTTTCTTCGGCTTTTCTTCGACAATAGCTTCCGGAGCGAACTCTTCCGCAGCAGCTTCGACGGGTTCTGCGGTCTCTGCCGCAGCTTCGACAGCGGCTACTTCAACTGCTCCTTCTGCCGTTTCAGTAGGCGTCTCTTCGACTTCGTCTGATTTCTTTCTCACCATTTTCTTTCTCTATTGGCTTATGCCTTTATGCTCGTTGCTTCCGCACCTTTCTTGCTAAGCAGCGTATAAACCCTCGCGAGTGTCTTCTTTTCCCGTCTGATATCCTTAACCACTTCGCCAACGCCTAGCGTCTTGCGAAACTTGAGCCTGAACAGCGATTCCTTCAGAGCATCGGCTTGATCAGTCAATTCCTCGACGGTCATTTCGTTAAGCTGTTCGAGTTGTTCTTTCCGTTTCATTTTAAACTATGCCTCCCTCGAGGTCTGCACGCGTAACAAACTTCGTCTTGATCGGCAGTTTCTGAGCCGCAAGATTCATAGCTTCACGCGCCAACGACTCTTCAACACCTTGAATCTCATAAAGGACACGTCCAGGCTTAACTGGAGCGACCCAATGGTCCGGAGCTCCTTTACCGCTGCCCATACGGGTTTCGGCAGGTTTTCTGGTGATCGGCTTATCAGGAAAAATGCGGATCCAGATCTTGCCGCCACGTTTTACATGGCGAGTCATCGCGATACGAGCCGCTTCGATCTGGCGGTCAGTGATCCACGCAGCCTCTAATGTTTTGAGGCCAAAATCACCAAAACTGAGTTTTTCGCCGCGTGTCGCTTTTCCGCGCATACGGCCTTTCATAACTCTTCGGCGCTTAACCTTTTTCGGCATTAACATAACTTAATTTCCTCTTCTAACTGCCTATCGCGTTCGATTACCTGTCTCCGCGATCCCTTCTTGGCCCGCGGTCATTACGTCTCGCGTTTCGATCCACCTTAACTTCATTCATCGGATCGGTCGTCGTTCCGCGTGCCATCGAAGCATTAGGGTCAAGAATCTCACCGCGATAGATCCAAACTTTTACACCGATTATTCCAAATGTTGTCAATGCTTCGGCAAACCCAAAATCTATATCTGCCCTTAGCGTGTGCAACGGCAGACGCCCCTGAAGCGACCATTCGGTTCTTGCGATCTCAGCTCCGTTGAGGCGTCCTGCGATCATAACTTTGATGCCCTGTGCCCCGAAACGCTGCGATTCTTCCATCGTCTTTTTCATCGCACGGCGAAACATAATACGTTTCTCCAATTGCTGTGCGATCTTCTCCGCCTGAAGCTGAGCATTCAATTCAGGATGGCGAATCTCTTGTATCGAGATCAGGACTTCGCGACCTGTGGTTCGCGAAAGATCTTCACGAAGCTTCTCGATCTCGGCACCTTTACGTCCGATGATGATGCCTGGACGCGAAGTGTAAATAATGATCTTTAGTCTGGCTGCCGCACGCTCGATATCGATGTGCGAAACTCCGCCGCCGCCGAATTTCTTTTTGAGATCCCGTTTGAGCTGCAGATCTTCAGCCAAAAACTTGGCAAAATCTTGCTTTGCAAACCAGTGCGAGTGCCAATCTTTGTTGTATCCGACCCTAAAGCCGTATGGATGAACTTTCTGTCCCATAATAAATATTTACTTTTTCTCGGCGTCCTCGCTAGTCTCGTCTGCGACGTCTTCAGCCAACTGCTCAGCAGCTTCTGCTGCAGGAGACTCAACATTGACTTCCTCAGCCGAAGCAATTTCCACTGCTTCCATTTCCGGAGACTCAACAGCCTCTTCTACCGCCGGTTCTTCGATCGGTTGCTCATCAGCAACCGCGGCTTTCTTCTCTTTCTTTTCCTTTTTGACCGGAGTCGCCTCTTTTTTCTTAGCTTTCTCAGCCTTTCTAGCAGCTATACGCTCTGCCCGAAGAGCTTCGAGTCTGATCTGTTCCTCGGTCTTCTCTTTTTCTTCGCTTGTCACCTGAATCGTGATGTGACAATAATGACGCTGCTCGCGATATGCGCGTCCCTGCGGGGCGGGACGCATTCTTTTTCGGCCTTTGGTCGGGCCCATATCGACAAAACATGTCTTGATCCAGAGATCGTCGGGATCAATAGCGATGTTGTCCTGCTCAGCCTTGTAGGTCGCATTAGCGATCGCCGAATTCAGACACTGTGCGATCGGATCTGCCGCACGCTTGTCAGTAAATTTCAGGATCGACAACGCACGCGATACGTTTATGCCGCGGATCATATCGATCACGAGCCTAGCCTTACGCGGGCTGCCTTTAAGATATTTTGTTTTTGCTATCGCTTCCATATTCTTAGTGAATAGTGAACTGTGGAAAGTGAAAAGATTCTAATTGTTCACTTCCAGTTTTTCACTACTTGCGTTTCGCCATTTTCTCCGCTTTCGTTCCCGGATGCCCCTTAAACATTCTCGTCGGCGAGAATTCACCTAACTTGTGGCCAACCATATTCTCGGTAACGAATACCGGAATATGCCGCTTGCCATTGTGCACGCCAAAGGTCAAACCGACCATATCGGGCGTGATCGTCGATCGACGCGACCAAGTCTTGATCGCTTGCGGCTTCATTGCACCATCGGCGATCTTGCGAAGCATTTTCTGAACGCTAAGATCAATAAAGGGTCCTTTTTTTAATGAACGTGG
Source organism: Chloracidobacterium sp. (assembly GCA_016711345.1). Taxonomy (NCBI): domain Bacteria; kingdom Pseudomonadati; phylum Acidobacteriota; class Blastocatellia; order Chloracidobacteriales; family Chloracidobacteriaceae; genus Chloracidobacterium; species Chloracidobacterium sp. The sequence goes on along the minus strand of JADJTD010000001.1, from coordinate 3,211,190 downwards.
CATATTCTATTTTGGATTTTGGATTGCCGATTTTGGATTTTTCTTCAATCAAAAATCCAAAATCTAAAATCCAAAATGTGTTACTTCCTTCTTCTATCCTTCACGATCATATTCGTCGTGCGTTTGTTTCGTCGCGTCTTATATCCGCGTGTCGGCTGCCCCCAAGGCGTTACAGGATTACGTCCACCTGATGTCTTACCTTCACCACCACCATGCGGGTGATCGACCGGGTTCATCGCAACTCCGCGAACTTTCGGGCGTTTACCCATCCAGCGTGAGCGGCCTGCCTTACCAAGCGAGACGTTCTCATGCTCAGTGTTCCCAACTTGTCCAACTGTTGCCATACAAACAACAGGCACCTTTCGAACTTCCCCCGAAGGCATTCTTAGCTGTGCATAATCGCCTTCTTTAGCGACGATCTGAGCAAAACCACCGGCCGAGCGGACCATCTGCCCACCTTTCCCTGGACGCATTTCAATGTTGTGAACCTGCGTACCCAACGGAATGTTCTTGATCGGCAATGCATTTCCCGGCAAAATATCGGCTTCCTCGCCGCTCAGGATCATCGTTCCAACCGTCAATCCGAGCGGGGCGATGATGTATCGCTTTTCGCCGTCAAGATAGTTTATCAGGGCGATGTGGGCCGAGCGGTTCGGATCGTATTCGAGTTGGGCCACTTTTCCCGGAATTCCTGATTTATCGCGTTTAAAATCGATAATACGATAATGCCGTTTATGGCCTCCGCCGCGTCGGCGGATCGTAATGCGCCCGTCGCTGTTGCGGCCTGAAATTCTCTTCTTTGGCTCGAGCAACGATTTCTCGGGTGTTGCCCCTTTCGTCAACTCATCCCGCGTTAGATACGTTTGATAACGTCTCGCCGGTGATGTTGGTTTTAATCTCTTGATTCCCATAATTCCTAAATTTGAAATTTCAGATATGAAATCTCAGATGGCCATTTTATATCGCTTCGGCGTAATCAACCATCGGCTCGCCTTTTCTTAAGGTCACATAAGCCTTCTTAAAGCCTGCTCGCCGTCCTTCAATACGTCCGCGCCGTTTCATCTTGCCTTCGTAAAGAACAGTTCGCACCTGTGCGACCTTTACATTAAAGATCTCTTCTACAGCACCCTTGATATCGATCTTGGTCGCTTTTTTATCAACACGAAACGTCAATACCTGGCCCTTGGTGCGGTTACTGTTCTCGTCAGACGAGTCTTCTTTCAGAATGACGCTTTTTTCGGTAACGACTGGCGATTTCAATATTTCCCAAACATTTGGTTTACTCATTATTCTTCAGTAGCCTCCTCAGCAGCATCCGTGACCGGAGTTTCTACTTCCGCCGTTTTTTCAGCTTTCGGCTTGGCCTCTTTTTTCGCCTTCGGCTTGATCTCGGCTACTTCCACCTCAGCCATTGCTCCTGTTTCCCGTTTAGGGTCAAGCAGCGCGTTGAGTTCTTCGACAGCAGCTTTCGAGATCAAGAGTTTTTCATGATAGATAATGTCGTATATGTTAAGCCCAAAACTATTTGTAACCTTGGTCTTCTGGACGTTTCGCGACGACAGGATCAAATTTGCGTTATCTAACGAATCCACTATGAGCGTCTTAGTTGGCTTTTTAGTATTGTCCGAAAGGCCGAGCGTTTTGATCGCCACCAAAAACTCACTCGTCTTAGGATTCTTAAACTCAAACCCATCAATAATGATCAGGTTACCTTCGCGCAATCTTTCCGAAAGAGCCGAACGCAAAGCGCCGCGGCGCATTTTCTTCGGCATCTGGTACGACCAGTCGCGGGGCTGAGGCCCGTGAACATTGCCGCCGCCCTTCCACAGAGGCGAGCGGAGCGATGCGATACGCGCGCGGCCCGTTCCCTTCTGCTTCCATAGCTTGCGGCCCGAACCGGAAACGTTTCCGCGAGTTTTCGTCGCCGAAGTTCCCTGCCGGCCATTAGCCTGAAAATTCATCACCGCTGAATGGATCAACGACTCGTTAAGCTCAACGCCAAAAACGGCATCTGACAGAACGACATCACCAACCTCTTTATTATTCAAATTGCGAACCTTTACGGTAGGCATAATTTTCTCACTCCGTTCGAGTCTAGCGTTTAGTCAGAAATCGTAAGCTGGATGTTTCCTGCTCAAGACTTAAGACTTAATAACTTAAGACTTTTTCACTATTACAAGACCGCCATTAGGCCCGGGCACTGCGCCGCGAACCATTAAAAGATTATTATCTATGTCCACTTTCGCGATCGTCAGATTCTGCACGGTCACGCGGGCATCGCCCATATGTCCCGACGAACGCGTACCTTTAATAACACGCGAAGGATACGCCGACTGGCCGATCGAACCCGGCGCACGGACGTTCATCGAACCATGCGACTCAGGGCCGCGTTGAAAATTGTGTCGCTTGATGGTACCGGCAAAACCTCGCCCTTTCGACTTACCAATGACATCGATCTTGTCGCCATCCGCAAAAAGGTCAACCTTGACCTGATCGCCAATAGTCGCATCGACCTCATCCACCTGACGAATTTCCCTCAAAACACGCGTCGGAGGCGTTCCCGCCCCAGTTTTTTCAAAGTGTCCGCGAAGCGGCTTTGTAACGTTCTTAAGGCGAATCGGCTTGTCTTCGACAAGTCCAAGCTGCACGGCATTGTAGCCATCGCGACCCGCCGCACTCTTTGTCTGGACAACAACACAAGGTCCCGCTTTGATGACCGTAACCGGAGTTACAGTGCCATCCTCAGCAAAGAGCTGCGTCATTCCCATTTTTCTACCAATGATTCCGCTAATCATAACTTTTAAGTTCTGCGAGTTTCCCGAGTTAGGCGAGTCGGCTGAGCTTCAAACTCATAACTCGGTTAACTCTGCCAAACTCAGTCAACTAATTCTTCCCAAACGCCTTGATCTCTACATCAACACCGGCAGGCAGATCCAATTTCATCAACGCATCTACCGTTTCCGCAGTCGGATCAAGAATGTCCATCAAACGCTTGTGCGTTCTGATCTCGAACTGCTCACGCGACTTCTTGTCAACGTGCGGCGATCTCAAAACCGTCCATTTATTCTTAATGGTCGGTAGGGGTATCGGCCCCGCGATCCTCGCCCCCGTTCTCTTCGCCGTATCCACGATCTCGGCGGTGGACTGATCCAGAACGCGGTGATCGTAAGCCTTTAACTTGATGCGGATCTTTTCGTTTAACATATTTCTATTCCACCACTTCCGAAACTGTTCCGGCACCAACCGTGCGGCCGCCTTCGCGGATAGCAAAGCGGAGGCCTTTTTCCATGGCGATCGGAGCGATGAGCTCGATCTCCATCTGTATGTTGTCGCCCGGCATCACCATCTCGACTCCTGCCGGAAGGTGTGCAACGCCCGTTACGTCCGTTGTTCTAAAGTAGAACTGCGGGCGGTAGCCTGTAAAGAACGGTGTGTCGTCCGCCTTCTTCTTTGGTCAAAACGTATGCCTCGGCCTTGAACTTAGTGTGCGGCGTGATCGAACCCGGCTTAACGATCACCTGTCCGCGTTCGATCTCTTTTCGCTCAACACCACGAAGCAGCAGTCCGACGTTGTCGCCTGCCATCCCGCTGTCGAGCAGCTTCTTGAACATTTCGACGCCTGTGCAGACCGAGTTTCTCGTCTCTTTGATACCGACGATCTCGACAGGGTCGTTGACGTTGATCGTGCCTCGTTCAATTCTTCCGGTCGCAACCGTACCGCGTCCTTGAATGGTGAAGATATCTTCCACCGGCATCAGGAACGGCTTGTCCGTCTCGCGTGCAGGCGTCGGAATGAAATCATCTACCGCCTGCATCAGCTCGTCGATCTTCGGCTCCCAAGCGGCATCGCCTTCGAGGGCTTTCAGAGCAGAACCCTGAATGACAGGAATGTCGTCGCCCGGATACTCGTACGAGCTAAGCAGCTCGCGGATCTCCATCTCGACGAGCTCGAGCAGTTCCGCGTCGTCGACCATGTCCGCTTTGTTCATAAAGACGACCATCGTCGGGATACCAACCTGACGGCCGAGAAGGATGTGCTCGCGTGTCTGCGGCATCGGGCCGTCCGTCGCTGCGACAACGAGAATAGCTCCGTCCATCTGGGCGGCTCCCGTGATCATGTTCTTCACATAATCGGCGTGACCCGGGCAATCAACGTGAGCATAGTGCCGGTTTGCCGTCTCATACTCAACGTGCGAAGTCGCAATCGTAATACCACGAGCCTTTTCTTCAGGTGCGTTGTCGATCGAGTCAAACGACCTAAACGTCATCTTAGCGTTATGCTTTGACATCACCTTTGTTATTGCTGCCGTCAATGTCGTCTTACCATGATCCACGTGCCCAATTGTCCCAATGTTCACGTGCGGCTTGCTGCGATCGAATTTTTCCTTGCTCATTGTCTTTCTCCTAAAAAGTGATAGTTATTTAGCTACCTGAACTCGTTCCCGTTCCCTTGATCTTCGCGATAACTTCCTCTGCGACATTTCGCGGAGCTTCGTTATAACGCTCAAAATGCATACTCGAAGTCGCCCGGCCCTGAGTCGAACTTCGCAGATCGGTTGTGTATCCAAACATTTCCGACAGCGGCACAAATGCCGTCACGACCGAAACATTGCCCGGACGCGGTTCCATTTTGTCGATCTGACCGCGGCGGCGGTTAAGATCGCCATTGACCGCTCCCATATACTCTTCAGGCGTAACAACCTCGATGCGCATGATGGGCTCGAGCAAAACCGGCTTGGCTTTTTTCACCGCATCCTGAAATGCGAATGAACCCGCCAACTTAAATGAAATTTCGTCGGAATCGACTTCGTGGTATGAACCAAATAGCAGGCGAACCTTGATATCCACAAGCTCGTAACCAGCCAAATAACCACGGCCCATTGCATCGCGGATGCCTTCCATGGTCGGCTTGATAAACTGTCTTGGAATCGATCCACCGGTGATCTTGTCCTCAAAGACAAAACCTTCGCCTGGAGCCGGCTCGATCTCGAGCTCGACGTGCCCAAATTTACCGCGGCCGCCTGACTGTTTCTTATATATCTCTTTACCCGGTGCGGATGCAGTGATTGTTTCACGGTATGCAACCTGCGGTTTACCGACATTTGCCTCGACGCCAAACTCACGCTTCATGCGATCGACAATGATCTCAAGATGAAGCTCGCCCATTCCGGCGATGATCGTCTGACCGGTTTCGTGGTCGGTATTAACTCTAAAACTCGGGTCTTCCTGTGCAAGGCGATTGAGCGCGATGCCCATTTTATCCTGATCGGCACGCGTTTTCGGCTCGACCGCGACACGCACGACAGGTTCAGGGAAATCCATCGACTCAAGAATGATCGGCTTCGTTTCGTCCGAGATAGTGTCGCCGGTCGTGGTATTTTTCATACCGCCAATGGCAACGATCTCGCCTGCCGATGCCGTTTCGACATCTTCACGCTTGTTGGCGTGCATGAGCATCAAACGCCCGACTCTTTCTTTTGAATCTTTGATCGTGTTCGTAACATACGAACCGGAGGTAACCGTTCCCGAATATATGCGCACAAACGCCAACTGGCCTAAATGCTTGTCCGCCATCAACTTGAAAACCAAACCTGAGAACGGAGCCTTTGCATCGGGCGGACGAGTTTCGATCTCGCCATTTTTCGGATTTGTGCCCTCGATAGCAGGAATATCTAGCGGACTTGGAAGAAAGTCGACAACCGCATCAAGCAGCGTCTGAACACCTTTATTCTTAAATGCCGAACCGGTGAAAACCGGCACGATCTTCATCGCGAGAGTTCCCTTGCGAAGAGCGACGCGAAGCTCGTTTTCTGAAATCTCCTCGCCTTCAAGGAATTTCATCATCAAATCGTCATCGATAGCTGAAACAGATTCGACCAGCTTTTCACGCTGTGCCTTTGAAACCTCAACAAGGTCTGCCGGAATATCGACGATGTCATAATTTGCGCCTTTCGCCTCGTTGCTCCAGACAAAAGCCTTCATCGTGATCAGATCGACAACACCGGTGAAATGCTCCTCTATACCGATCGGAACCTGCATAGCAACAGCGTTTGCACCAAGTCTGACCAAAATCGATTCAAATGAACGATCGAACGAAGCTCCTGCACGATCCAGCTTATTAATAAAGCAGATACGCGGCACGCCGTACTTGTCTGCCTGACGCCAAACCGTCTCCGATTGCGGCTCAACACCGGCGACGCCGTCAAACACACAAACAGCACCGTCCAAAACACGAAGAGACCGCTCAACTTCCATCGTGAAGTCAACGTGTCCCGGTGTATCGATAATATTGATGCGGTGTTCGATGTTGTTGCGTGTCCAGAAACAGGTCGTCGCGGCCGAGGTAATTGTAATACCGCGTTCCTGCTCCTGCTCCATCCAGTCCATCGTCGCGGTTCCTTCATGAACCTCACCGATCTTGTGTGAAACACCTGTATAGAACAAGATGCGCTCCGTCGCCGTGGTCTTACCCGCGTCGATATGGGCCATGATGCCGATGTTTCTAAATTTGTCTAAACTAATGTTCGCCATTACTAAAAATCTTAAAATCTATAATGTGCAAAAGCCTTGTTGGCCTCTGCCATGCGGTGGACGTCGTCCTTTTTCTTCATTGCTCCGCCACGTCCGTTTGCTGAATCGAGAAGCTCGCCTACCAAGCGGTCTTCCATTGTCTTTTCACTGCGGCCGCGAGCATTTGTTACGATCCAGCGGATCGCAAGCGTATTGCGGCGATCACGGCTGACTTCGAGCGGCACCTGATAGGTCGCACCACCGATTCGGCGTGATTTGACCTCAAGCGTCGGTGCGACGCTGTCGAGAGCAGCCCTAAAAACTTTCAACGGCTCATCTTGAGCTTTCTCGCCCAACTTCGTCATAGCACCGTAAAAGATCTGCTCGGCGATGGACTTCTTGCCCGCCCACATCAAGCCGTTGATAAACTTCGTCACGGCGATGCTGTTGTAGATCGGATCCGGTAATACTTCGCGCTTTCCTGCAACTCTACGTCTTGGCATAACTTACTATTTCGCTCCCTTCGGACGTTTCGCTCCGTATTTCGAACGCGACTGGTTGCGGTTCGCGACGCCCGAAGCGTCCAGCGTTCCGCGAATAACGTGATAACGAACACCTGGGAGATCCTTCACACGACCGCCGCGGATCATCACGATCGAGTGTTCCTGCAGGTTATGCCCGATACCGGGAATATATGTAGTAACTTCGATCTGATTGGTAAGGCGGACGCGGGCGACCTTACGAAGAGCCGAATTAGGCTTCTTTGGGGTCGAAGTGTAGACACGTGTGCAAACACCGCGTTTCTGCGGGTTGGCCTGCAAAGCCGGACTCGCCGTTTTATACTTAACGGCTTGGCGTCCTTTTCGAACTAATTGGTTGATCGTCGGCATTCTTTCTTTCTGAACCTCTTATTTAAAAGACAAAAGTAAACCCTTACCTGACTCTTGCCGAATAAATCCGGCAGTTAGCTCAAGCAGCTCTCGCTGAATGAATTACTAAATTCGATTATCTAACTCACGAGAAGTGAAACTTTGCTGTAGCGTGGCATAAAAGAAATGTTCAAATTCGCCGACGGCCTGTGATGACCGCGTTTTACGCAACAATCCATGATTCAAAATCTCAAATATCTACTTTGCGACTCCTTATAGAACCGCTCAGCAAAACAGACCGTAAAAGTCCGAAACTTCAGATTATCGGTATTTGGGCATTCGATGTCAAGCCGCTCAAGGCACCTTCTTGTACAAAATTGCACAAATTCGGAAATATTTGTAAACTTTCCCTTTTCGTAAAGGGGAAAGCCCTTGCTCTATATATAATTAATAAGTAATACAGTAATACTACAATGACCAATCTCGAAACATATTTATCAAAGTTCACCGAAGCAGACTGGCTCGCCGCAATTGACGAGCTTCTGCCGTGTATTCACGAAGTCGATCAAGAAGCAGTACAGATCTGGTTCCGCTTCTATCCGCTTGACCTGGTTCGCTACATCGACGCTGCCGAAGATCGCGACGCAATTCTCAACGGCCTTGCCCTCAAAGGCGATCTCGAACTAAAGAACCAGATCGATACTTCGCATCATTTCCTATACGGCCACAGGTTTTGGCCAAAGGTTAAACGCAAAGTCGAAAAGGAAGCCGATGCTTTCAAAGATGAAGGCCAGCCGTTGATCGAGATCATAAAAAGCATTTCGTGCAGCACCGCCAGCAAACTCAACATCGAGCGCAATCTCGTCAACGCCATCGCCGCCGTCGGCCTCGCAACGCTGAATCAAGTCGGCATCGAAGCCTTCAAAGCCGCGTCCGGAGAACTCGATCCCAAAGCAAAAACGGCAAAATCGCCCGAAGCAGCTATCGCCGCGCGCGAAAAAGACGATTCACAAGGCATGCTCGGGTTTCTTAAGACCGTTGACAAAAAATTCTCGGTCAAGTTTTCCGGCATAAATTCGTCCGGCAAGTTTCCCGTCATCGCTGCCGAAGAGATCGCTTCTGCATCGCAAAAAGATCGTTCGCACGCATGGCAAGAGCAAGACGAACGCTGCTGGGAAGGTCCTGTGCCGATCGAATGCACGGCTGCGTCGTGCGGCACTTGCTGGGTCGGCGTGATCGGCGGTCGCGAAAAACTCTCCGACGTAACACCACGCGAACGCCGAGCGATGAGCGTCTTCGGCTACAACCAACCCGACAACGCCAAGCCGTTTCTACGCCTCGCATGTAAGTCCGAAGCCAGCGGCAACGTGACTATAGTCATCCCGCCCTGGAATGCAGTCTTCGGCAAAAAAGTCCGAGGCGACGTCGAGGAACTAGAACTTGAACCGGCAACCACATCAGCCCAAAAACTCCGCGACACAATAGCCTCAGCCGCTAATGGTGAGTAAGAAGATTTTTTTGCCACTAATTACACGAATATCACGAATTGATTTAATCTCTTTATTTGTGCCATTCGTGTAATTCGTGGCTAAATCTCTGTGCAAAACGAAAAGACAAACTTTCCCCCGATAGCATTTGTCCTGATAGCGGTTCTAATGTGGAGTACCGGCGGGCTTTTTATTAAGCTCACTTCCCTCGACGCATTTGCCGTGAACTTAGGCCGCTCGCTGTTTGCGGCGATCACGGTTGCGCTCTTTACTTATAAGAAAGGGCTGAAGCTCGACAGGTTTACGATGCTGACTTCGTTTCTTTACGCCGGCACACTGACCTGTTTCGTTTACGCTAACAAAAACACGACAGCCGCCAACGCCATCTTTCTTCAATACACCGCACCGATTTACATCCTGATACTCGCACCCTTTGTGCTAAAGGAGAAATTCCGTGTCAAAGACCTGCTCACCGTCTTTTTCTGCCTCATCGGTATGAGCCTTTTCTTCGTCGGCCAATTCGACACCGCAGCGCTCACCGGCAACCTCGTAGCCCTGCTATCGGGTTTATTCTTCGGCTTGTATTTCATCTTTCTGCGGCATCAGCGCTCGCTTGGGAATCGAAATCCCGCACTTTCCGTCTTCTACGGCAACGTCCTGATCGTAGTCCTAATGATTCCCCTCGTCGCGCCCAACTTACCCACACAGATCGGAACAATAGACGTTATTGCAATTCTTTTCCTCGGCGTCTTCCAGATCGGCATCGCCTATCTCCTCTTCACCAAAGGCATCGCCTCCGGCGTGCGCTCCCTCGACGCAAGCATCATCGGCTTCATCGAACCTCTCCTAAATCCAGTCTGGGTCTTCCTATTCCTGGCCGAAAAGCCAACCAACTGGGCCATTCTCGGCGGCACAATAATAATAGCGACAGTAGCTATACATACACTTGCCCAATACCGCCTGAGATTGGTTGTAGCTGACAAGAATTAAAGGTTTCGGTTATTATTCTGCTGGAGGATTTCTACAGATGAAAAGATTAGCGATCGTTATTTCACTGCTTTTAATTCCGATGGCCGCTGCGGCGCAGCATGATCATGGTAAGCCAACGAAAACGCCCGAGACAACGCTCGAAAAAGGCTTAGGCAACGTCGATCATCGGGTGACGACTTCGCAGCCCGAAGCGCAAAAATTCTTCAACCAGGGCCTTGCGTACATTTTCGCCTTCAATCACGAACAGGCTGTAAGATCCTTCAAACGTGCCTCTGAGATCGACGCCAACCTTGCCATGGCATATTGGGGACAGGCGCTCGCTCTTGGATCAAATTACAATCTTCAAGCAGATTCCGCGGCGCTAAAGGACGCCTACGCGAACCTGCGAAAGGCGGTCGAACTCGCGCCTAAAGCCTCGCAAAAAGAACAGGACTACATCAACGCTCTCGCAAAACGTTACGCCACCGATCCGGACAAAGTAGATCGCCAACAACTTGCCCGCGATTACAAAACCGCGATGGGCGAACTTGTAAAAAAATATCCAAACGATCTGGACGCCGCGACGCTCTATGCCGAAAGCATGATGAATCTGCGTCCATGGCAGCTTTGGACGCAGGACGGAAAGCCGGCTGAGGATACGCTTGAGATCGTCGCGGTCTTGGAGAGCGTGCTAAAACGCCAGCCGAATCATTCGGGCGCCAATCACTATTACATCCACGCCGTCGAAGCCTCGACAAATCCCGAACGCGCCCTGCCAAGCGCAAAACGCCTCGGACTCATCGCTCCGAACGCGGGACACTTGGTGCATATGCCTTCGCACATTTACATCCGGACCGGAGATTACACCGCAGCTGCAAAATCCAACGCGGATGCAGTCGTTGTCGATCGCAATTACGTCGCAAAAAACGGCCCGCAAGGCGTTTACCCGATGATGTACTACAACCACAACATGCATTTTCTCGCCTCGGCAAACGCGATGAACGGCAATTACAAACTGGCGATGAAATGGTCGCGCGATCTCGAGACAAATGTTAAACCCGCGCTCGAAGCAATGCCGATGCTCGAAATGTTTTCAGTTTATCCGTTTGTCGCGATGGTGAGATTTGCCAAGTGGGACGACATCCTAGCCGAGCCGCAGCCGAAAAAAGAACACGTTGTTACGACCGCGATGTGGCATTTTGCACGCGGAACCGCTTTTAGCCGCAAAGGTAAAGCCGAAGACGCCGCAAAAGAACTCGCCGATCTTCAGACGATCACCAATGTCCTTCCTGCCGACGGCCCGTTTGGCAACAACACCGCCGCAAATGTCCTGAAAGTTGCAAACGAACTTCTCACCGCCGCCGTTGCCCAAGCTCGCGGCGATAAAGAAAAAACGCTCGCCCACCTTCGGCAGGCTGTCGCCGCCGAAGACGCTCTAAACTACAACGAACCACCCGACTGGGACCTGCCCACACGCGAATGGCTCGGCCAGTTTCTGCTTGCCGACCGAAAGTTCGCCGAAGCCGAATCCACCTACCGCGCCGAACTAATCAAACACCCCAAAAACGGAAGAGCCCTCTTCGGCCTAACAGAAGCCCTAAAACACCAAAACAAACCCACCCGCGCCGTCCAAAAAGACTTCCAAAAAGCCTGGGCCAATGCCGATACGAAATTGCAAGTAAATTAGTGGGGGCTAAGGCGGCTGTCTATTTTCATACTCGCCGAGCGGAAAAGCTATGCTTTTCCGTCAAGCCCTTTTAATTCTTCGCGGCTACGCCGCCGCCCACTAAAAACTTGATCAAATGACACGAAAAAAATGATACAATTTCGCGTGTTATGAATAACCTTCTAGAAATCACGCCCGAAACGGTTACTCTCATCGAGTCTTACGCAAAACATGCAGGCTTGACGGTAGAAGAATATCTCCGCAGCCTGTTGCCATCAACCGAAGACGATCTTGGACTTGCCGCTGATTCCTCAGACACCGACTTCGATCGCGATATGGAAGCATTCGCCGAAACCGCGGACGCGATTACGCCGTACTCCGGCACTTATTCCCGCGACGACATTTACGCCGATCACAACTAATGGCATATCTGATCGACACCAACTGTTTCCTCCGTCTCGCGGAACCAAACAGCCCGAACAGAACCGACGTCCTTTCCGCACTCAAAAAATTACATTCGTCGGGAGAAACTCTCTGCTACACGCCACAAGTGCTCGCGGAATTTTGGAATGTTTGCACTCGTCCAAACACTGTCCGAGGCGGACTCGGCTTGTCCGTTGAATCCACCGAACGGAAAGTAAAACTAATTGAAAAACACTTTCGCTTACTGCCCGACAACCTAAAAACCTTCACAGAATGGCGGCGTCTCGTCTCTGACCTAAAGATCAAAGGCGTCCAAGTCCACGACGCCCGCATTGCGGCATCGATGATCGCCCATAAAATTTCGCACTTACTCACATTCAACGAATCCGACTTTCGCCGTTACTCTCAAATCACCATCATCAATCCTGTTAACGTTTAACTGGAATATAGTTACTGATTAGGCGGTTGACACACGCCCAAATGGGTGTATTATTTAACGACATTCAATATTTCCGACCATGCTCCAGCGAGGGCGAAGCCTGTTTTGAATATGGATAAAGATAATAGAATTCTTGCTTCTGTGGCATTATTCAGCGAGCTTTTTGATCGAAATCAGGACGTATACCACTTAGTGGGCGAATTCATAAAGTCGGCTCTTATTTCTAATCGAGCTTGGGAATTTACTCTCGACGAAGCAAATCATTACCTTCGCGATAATTTCGATTTTTACCTGCCCAAGGCGGTCATTTCAAAGGTTCTCCGACTTCGTCTAAAGGCGGCAGGTTTTGTTCAGGCATTAGGAAAAGACCACTATAAAGTCACCGACCCAAGTACGTGTTCGACAAATTCACTTGATGATGAATTTGAGAGGTTAAAGCAAACATACGATTCGATTTGTGGCAAGCTAATCGAGTATTCGAAAGCCTTCACAAGTACAGAACATCGAACCGGTGACGAGGTTGGCGACCAGTTCTACCATTTTCTTCTTGGCGATTCAGTTCCCGAAGACCTTTCTCGACTTTACAGCGCATTTATTGTCGAATTCAGTTCAGAAGACGAGTTTCGTGAACATCTAAATCTGATTCGAGAAGGCTTAGTAATTTACTCCGCCCTTATTTCTGCTCAAGAACCAAATGAGCAAGGAATATGGCGCACGGATTTGAAAGTCGTTCTTGACACCGAATTGTTACTCACTATGGGGGGATTCAATGGTCCCGTATATCAGCAATTCTTTGATGACTTTTACTCATTAGTAAAGGAAGTCAACAATGCAAATGCTAGTCGAGGTAAAAAAGCTCGAATATCTCTACATTATCTTGAGGAAGGCAAGAATCAAATTGAGGGAATATTTGCAAGAGCCGAAGCGACCGTGGGAGGTCGAGATGCCATCAGCGCACATTCAACTACTGCACATCGGACCATTATTAACGGTTGTAGTACTCCTAGCGACGTTCTAGAAAAGAAGGCTCGATTCTACAGACGACTCGAGATAGAGGGAATACGGGAGATTGAATCTTCGAGGGTCTATGAAAGGATACCGTTCAATGTGGAAGATTCCAGTTTATTAAAAGCTCTAAGTAGTGACGCCGCTCGCGTGGGTTCAGGTTATAGCCAAGACGAAATAGCCGCTCGTCTAGAACAGTTTACTATTATCAACCACCTCCGAGGTGGCGTGAGCAGCTCTCAGTTTGAAATGTCAAATGCGATATTGCTAACCGGTGATCGTCTCACACGCTTTTTGGGTAATGACCCACGCGTTAAATTTAATATAAAAGACTCTCCTTTTGCTATTGATATTGACTATATTACCAACCGGCTTTGGTTCAATCTCAACAAGGGCTTTCGAGATAAGACTTCCCTTCCAATGTCGTTTGATATGGTAACAAGGGCTCAAAGTGTACTTGGTGCTCAATTACGCGTAGCTGTAAATGCTCGGTACTCGAAATACAAAGGTCTTTATGATTCTGGCCGGATAGATCGTGACGAAGCATTAATAATATTCTCAGAAATTCGAGCCAAGGAGATTGATCCCCGTACCATTACAGAAGCTTCTCTTCAAGATGTTCTTGAATTTATTAGTGACGAACATCTCGATGAAAAAGTTGTACAGGTTAAACAACTCGAAACAATTGCTCAAAATGTTCCGACGCTTGAATATCGGCTCAAGTCTCAACAATTCGAGAATTTCCTCCTCATGCACAGAAACTTTAAGAGTTTATTGCGCGTTATTGCGGGAATACTCTTTTTTTTCATATACTCTTCGCCGATCTATATCGGAATTTTTATATTTTTGCTTGTAAGGGCTCTGCAGTCGGAGATTGATTCCCGACTTGCGGTTGTTGCCACATTTATTTCTTTTTTGATTCCGCTCTTTCCGCTCTGGGCGAAAAGACACCAAATTAGATCGGCCATTTCCAGGGGTATTTGCCGCCGATATCGTTCATACTTACTTGCCAAACTGGGCCGGCGTCGCCTTCAACTGAAATTGTAAGAAGGGAAAAGGCTCTGTTTAGAGGGGCGTTTGTCACGAACGGTCGATAACCGGTATGAGGGCTGCAAGGTGGCTGGGATCGGAGTCTATGTTGAAACACGGGCAGCCGATTTTGTGCGACCGAAGTCAAATAGAACGCTGGAGTTCTTCTTGATATTTGGAACATTCGAGAACGGCGGCGGAGCCGCAATGTTTTATTTTATGTTACGGAAAAGCATAGCTTTTCCGCACATCGAATGGCAAAGCCGCAGAACCTCCACTATCCCTTTTTCTCATTTTGGGCCTTACCTAAACCCTCTCCCGACGGCGACGGCGGTGCTTAGTTCTAGGAGCATTGTGCCTTCGTTGTCGAGGTCGACGTTTGTGAAAAGCAGCGTTCCGCGCGGGGCTATGCCGACCTCTTTGCAAAACGGTGCGGCGTGAATTATGCGGTAGGTGTATTTCCGCGCTTTGTGAGCTTTTAGCGGGAATGCACTGAGGATGCGAGGGTCTTTTGGTGCGAGGCCGATCGTGCGCGTGTTTTCGTCATATCGAAATTCGATCGCAGCGGGATAGTCAAGCGCCTTCACAGCGGCCATATTCAGCAAAAACACTTTTCGATGATTCAAGGTTACTCGCGGGATGTCACCGGTTCCCACTCGGTTCGGCAAGCCCGTATAGACCTGCCAACGGCTTTTTGGTTTTTCATTTATCATGTGAAGTATTGTTTCACAGTTGCAATATTCCGTCAAGTGCGGTTCCCAATGCAGAAGCCCGCACGTTAGTAAGGGCGATACATTCATCATAAAGGCAACTATGAGATCCTATAATCACGCTCCTTCGGTCCTTTACAAGTTGCGTGTTTCGCCCTTACTTACGTGCGGGCTTTTGCAAGCTGGAAGCGGTCTTTTGCATGGAAAACGACAATGAAGAGAACGACGGAATCTGAATGGAGATCTTTTTCAAAAAGCCCTCGAAAGCAATATTTCCCGATGGCTTTTTAGGGGTCTCCGATGGCTTTTTCACTCCTTCCGATGGCTTTTTGGGGTCATCTGATGGCTTTTTCTTATAAAACCCCTCAGCTATCGCTTCGCGGTTCTGACTTAGGCGTGATAAGCTGTTGAAATATCTTCAAAAAACAAGTCTTATTACTTGTTTATTACCTTTTGCTAAAGAAGTAGTTAAAATTTTGTCAGGAGAACATTAACGATAATGACAGATATCAATACGCCTTCACACGTCAAAAATGCCGAGCTGATCAGCTTTGTTACCGAGATGGTAGCGTTGTGCAAGCCCGACAACGTCTATTGGTGCGACGGTTCGCAGGAAGAATACGACCGTCTGTGCGAAGAGATGGTCGCGGCAGGCACTTTTACACGTTTGAACCCAGAAAAACGGCCAAATTCATTCCTTGCACGCTCGCATCCTTCTGACGTAGCCCGCGTCGAGGACCGCACTTACATCTGCTCTCGCAACAAAGGCGACGCCGGCCCGACCAACAATTGGATGGCTCCGGCCGAGATGAAGGCGCTTCTAAAACCCAAGTTTGACGGCACTATGAAAGGCCGCACGATGTATGTCGTGCCGTTTTGTATGGGCCCGATCGGTTCGCCGATCTCGCAATTTGGCGTGCAGCTTTCTGATTCGCCATACGTCGCGGTCAACATGAAGATTATGACCCGTATGGGCGATCAGGCTTTGAAAGCTCTCGGCGACGGCGAATTTACCAAGTGCCTCCACTCGGTCGGAATGCCGCTCGCGGCCGGTGAAAAAGACGTAGCATGGCCTTGCTCACCAGATCCAAAAGATAAATACATCGTTCATTATCCTGAGGAAAACACGATCGTTTCTTACGGTTCAGGCTACGGCGGCAACGCTCTTTTGGGCAAGAAATGTCTCGCTTTGCGTATCGCTTCGACGCTCGGACGCGATCAGGGCTGGCTCGCCGAACACATGCTCATCGTCGGTGTGAAATCGCCCGACGGCCGTAAAGATTACGTCTGCGCGGCGTTCCCTTCAGCTTGCGGCAAGACCAATTTCGCGATGCTCATTCCGCCTAAGGAATTTGTCGAGGACGGCTGGGAGATCACCTGTGTCGGCGACGACATAGCGTGGATCAAACCCGACGAAAACGGCAAGCTGCGTGCGATCAATCCTGAATTTGGCTTCTTCGGCGTGGCTCCCGGCACCAATTACGCCACCAACGCCAACGCGATGGAATCTATCAGGGAAAACACGATCTTCACCAACGTTGCATTAACTGACGACGGAGACATTTGGTGGGAAGGTATGGACGGCGACCCGCCAGCACACGCCATCGACTGGCAAGGCAACGATTGGACCCCAACCAGCGAAGTCAAAGCCGCTCACCCAAATGCAAGATTTACCGCTCCGATAACGCAATGCCCCGTAGCTGACGAAATGTTTGACGACCCAAGCGGCGTGCCCGTGTCGGCGTTCATGTTCGGCGGACGACGCAACAGCGTTGTGCCGCTCGTGATGCAGTCGTTCAACTGGTCTTTCGGCGTATATTCTGCCGCAACGATCGGCTCGGAAATGACCGCTGCCGCTTTCGGCAACATCGGCGAGGTTAGACGCGATCCATTTGCGATGCTGCCATTCTGCGGCTATCACATGGGTGATTATTTTGGCCACTGGCTCGATTTTGGCCGCAAGGTACCAAACCCGCCGCGTATCTTCACCGTCAATTGGTTCCGCAAAGATGAAAATGGCAAGTTCGCTTGGCCGGGCTACGGCGATAACATGCGTGTCCTAAAATGGATCGTCGAACGTGCCCGCGGCGAGGCTGCGAGCGTCGAAACGCCGCTAGGATGGATGCCAAGCTATCAAGATCTCGACTGGCGTGGACTTGACTTTACACGGGAACAATTCGATGCCGTGATGAACATCGACCGCGACACTTGGATCAAGGAGATCGCGATGCACGATGAGCTTTTCTTCAAGCTCTACGATCGGTTGCCAAAGGAAATGACCTTTATCCGCGAACTTCTGGTCTCGAGCCTATGGCGTTCACCCGAGCTTGGACTGGCAGCTCCGCGTCCGGAAGCGGAGCCGCTAAAGGCCGTCAGCAAAGGCGAATAAAGAATTAACCGCAATTGCCGCGGATTAACACAGATACGAAAATTAGAATCAATCAGACTTAGTTTATATTTGTGTTTATCCGCGTCCATTTGAGGTTAATTATCTTTCTTACGCAATTGACCTCGACCGTAGATTTCCGTATAATTTGAGTTTTTCGACTGGATGAAGGTTTTCTTCGCCATCGACAGGAGCTAACACAACAATGAGTTACGCAATTATTAAAACAGGTGGAAAGCAGTTTGCGGTCGAGAGCGGCATGACGCTTCGCGTACCGACGATCAGCGCTGAGGCAGGAAAGAAGGTTGATATCGACACTCTTCTCGCTGGCGGTGTAACCGGTGCGGGAACGGTCAAAGCAACTGTGCTAAAACATGGCAAAGGCGATAAGATCATCGTTTTCAAAAAGAAACGCCGCAAACAGTACAAACGCAAACAAGGCCACAGACAAGGTTTTACAGAAATAACGATAGACTAGATTTAGGAGTTTCGGATTTGGGAATTTGTTTTTTGGTTGCTTTCAATCCAAAATCCAAAATCTAAAATCCAAAATCGAAATATGGCACATAAAAAAGGTGTAGGTTCATCCAGAAACGGCCGCGATTCAAATGCACAGCGGCTTGGTCTCAAGAAATTTGGCGGCGAGCACGTTCTCGGCGGCAACATCATTGCACGTCAACGCGGAACTAAATGGCATCCGGGAAACAATGTCGGCCGCGGCAAAGACGACACGCTGTTCTCGCTGATCGAGGGCTTTGTAAAATTTGAGAACAAAGGCCGGAAAGGAAAATTCATTAGCGTGTATGTAGAAGGTGCTCCGGAACTTGCACCAAAAGCCGTTTAATCAGAAAAAGCAGAATTTTTTTCAGAAGAAAGAGGATGCCCGAAAAGGCACCCTCTTTTTCAATTGCTCCCAACTCTCCGTGGCGGACTAAAGTGTCCTCACCTTTTGCCTTCCACTTAAAACAGTGTGACTTGTCCCGCGTTAGCATTGGCACCGGGATTGCCTTCATTAAACATTATCCGCTCGATCGAAAGCGGCGAAACCGAACCCGACTTTCCGACCGCCGTAAACTTTAAATTCAACAACACACCATCTTTATCGATGGACTTTGCTCCATAAACGACAACCCTCAATACGCCGGGCTTTGATGGATTTGTCACCAGCGAAAGCTCGTTGCTTATTGTTCCCTTTATATCGGCGCCGGTATCGACTGGTTGTATCACTCCGGGATCGTATTTTAGGTCGAATTCATATGAGATAACGTCTTTACCGGCCAGGCCGGTAACTTTCACGGGAACGACAATTAGGTTTCCAACCTTTGACTTCATTTTTGGCAGATCAACAATTGCATCTTGTCCAAATTTCCGGCTGCCGTTTTGTGTCTGGGCTTCATTATCCGCTACGGTTTTCCCATCCTTTGTCGATGTGTCAATGTTCGTGGCATTTGAATTTTGCGCGAAGCTTTGTTTTGGCGACGGAGATAAACCGGCGGAGGCAATCCCATTGTTAGCCGACATCTGGTTTCCGCTGTTCGCGTTGCCGCATCCATTTTGAATAACGCACAGCCCCAACACTCCGACTACATATACCACGTAAATTTTCATGTTTTCACCTCAATTAACTCCTTCTTTCTGTTGCCCAACAGTCCTTCATTTTTGCGTTTCAAAATTTTTTTTCAAATAAAATTCTAATTTTACTTTCAACTTTGCCAAAACGATGCCTATAGAGCAAATTCACTAAGTTCTGCCTCCAAAACACTTGCCGGATTTTCCACATTTTTATCCACAGATCGAGCATCGACTAATCCACACGATTTCCACAGAATGCCCGTGAAATAAGGGCAATAGTTAAAGTATTTTATACTTGACATTGGTTTTTACGGGTGTAAGATGGTTCTACAGTCAAGGTTGCTTACGGGCATTTTGACCGGCACTTGGAAGTGGAACAGATGTGGCGACACATCGTTTGCGGACAGAAGGAGCGGAAAGCCGCTGTCCATGATCGCCAGAGCCGAAGCCGAAAGGCTTGCTAAGGTCGCCTTAGGGCAGACCGAGTTGTTCGGATAAAAACGAACAACACCCCACGGCACTGATCAGCCAACGGGCGTTAAGCCGCTCACATCCTTCGGGACATGAGCCTCGTTGCCGGGAACGTAACCGGCGGTGGAGGAAAAGCCACCAGAAAAACTACCTAACGGCATCGTGCTTTCGAGTACAACAACTTGAATTTATTCACTTTGGATGCTGACCGGAAACAACTCTCCGCAGAGTATATTCGGAATACAAAACCGGCGGTTAGAACGTGTACATGCGACAACCGCCACTCTTTCAAAACGCTTCGGCGTGATGAAAGAGCATAAAAATAAAAGCGTTGATCCGAGCAATCGAATCAACGCTTTTGTTTTTTTCCTTTTTCCTTTGCAAAAGCCCGCCGTGTCAGAACCGGGAGCAGTAGCGACTGGGTTCTTGCAGAACCCCGCACGTAAGTAAGGGCGATACACTCATCACCAAATGTACCGACACATACTAACGTGCGAGGCCTACAATTCTAAAAAAGCTCGACCTTACCGTCAGTCGCGAAAACTCGGGGCTCACCCTCGTTGAACATAAACCGTTCCCAAGTTAGCGGCGACACCGAGCCCGATGCCCCGACGGGAACAAATCTAAGATTCAACAACAATCCATTTTCTTCGATCGGGATCGGGCCGTACACGACGACCCTCAAAAGTCCCGGTTCGTGAGGATTTACAACAACCGAAAGCCCTCGGCTGACAGTGTTTACCAGATCGACCGGATCGTTTTGAGGCCGTATAACCGACGCATCGTATCGAAGATCGAACTCATAAGCAATAATGCCCTTATTTGCAGCACCTTGAACCTTGATCGGAATCAAAATTTCCCTGTCCGCCTGTGATTTCAGATGCGGAGCAGCAACTGCGGCACTTCGTTCAGGCCCATTTCGGTTAACGGTCGGACGCGACGGAGCGGAATCTGTCCAGTTCCCCGAAACATCGCCCATCAAAAGGGCATTGTAATTCTCTCCGGCGACATTACCTACAAGCTGGTAAGTTCTCGCAGTCGGAAGAAAGTTCCAAGTTGCCGTCGAACCTATCCCCTGCCCAGTGTATGGCGGCCCGGCAGCGAATTTGGCAAGCATAGCTGCGTCCAGTGACGAAATACCTGAATTGCCGCTCACATCCGATACAAGCAATTGTGTGGTATTTAACGTATTAGTGCCAGCGACATATTGAGTGATCTTCGCCGCGTCGAACGAAGTAATCGAGCCATTAACACCACCATCCTTTGAAAGCGTTATGGTGTAGGAACCTAGTCCTAAACCACTAAGCGAATACAACCCATTCGAATTAGTAACAGTAGAAACCGGCGGCGAACCCGAAGCGTTAAGCGTTACATTTGAAATATTTCGCGGTGACGGAGGATTGCCGATCGCATTGCCGTAGCTGATGTTGCCCGAAATCGATCCGGAACCGGAAACTGCAACACTTCCATTTGTGGTCACTGCTGGTGGATTGCCTTCGTTGAATAGGAATCCGGAATGTAGGCCGTTGCCCGGATCCGTATAGTTTTCAAAGTTCAAGGTGGTCGATTGTCCTGCAATGCCGACGATATTAAATCTCAGATTTAACAATGTTCCGGAGCCTGTTAAAGACGCTCCACTGAAGGCGGAGATGATAAAGTGCCCGGGATACTGCAAATTAGGCGTTATCGCCAGATTGCCGCTCAAGGTTCCAGTCCGATCATAAGGGGTTGAGGCCGGCGTTATCACTGTCGGATCAAATGTAATTTGCAAATCATAGGAAATAACTCCCTTTCCCGTTAGATCGCCGACCGTGATCGGAACCGTAATGGTTGAGCCCTCTTGAGCTGTTACCGAAGGCAGCGATACCGCAATCGAGTTGAATGGCGTGCTTGTTGCACTCGCCGTCGCCGTATTTGTACTCGTGCTCGTCGGCGTATTTGTTGGAGTTCCCGCATTGCAGACCCCAAGCCGGATCGAAGTCGAGCCGGAACCGTTCGCTGTGGTTAAATCTTGTATGTTGTCGCCATTGAAATCACCAATCGCTACGTCGTTTGAGCGGAAACCGACAGTAATTTCTGGTGCCGCAGGTGAAGAAAATTCTCCATAGTCGTCTCCCAACCGTATCGAAACCTTGTCGCTGTTATTGTATGAAACAGCAAAGTCCTGATAGTGGTCGTTATTAAAATCGCCAATGGCAATCGAGAATGGCTGCGGCGCGACTGCGACCTCCGGCGTTGCCGGCGAAGTAAAACCGCCGAGGCCGTCTCCCAAACGCACTGAAACCGTGTTTGTGCCTGTGTTTGCCGTGACGAAATCCTGTATTCGGTCACGATTGAAATCCCCAATTGCTATCGAGCGGGCAATAGACCCAACGGAAACCTCGGGTGTCGTCGGTGAAGTAAATCCGCCGACTCCGTTTCCTAATCGGATCGAAACAAAGTTTTGGCTGTGTGTAGCCGCAATATCCTGAAAGCCGTCTCTGTTAAAATCTCCTATCGCGATCGAGTTTGCCACCCCAATGACGGTCGGGTCACCGGCTGGCGACGGAACGAATCCACCTGCACCGTCACCGAGCCGGATAGCGATGCCTGTATCGAAATTCCCCACTGCAAGATCGGCTTTGCCGTCTCTGTTAAAATCTCCGACCGCTACTGCATTCGTGTTACTGCCAGCCGCAATCTCGGGTACGGCAGGCAATGTAAATCCACCATTGCCGTCTCCGAGTCGGATCGAAACGGTGTAGCCATATTGGTGGGGACCGAAGGAGTTAGTTACAACGATGTCCTGGTTACCGTCACCGTTAAAATCAGCTATCGCGACTGCAAGTGGCCGGTCCCCGACGACTACTTCAGGCACAGCGGGCGAGGTAAATCCGCCGCTGCCGTTTCCCAAACGAATCGAAACGTTATTGGATGAATAGTTGACCGTTAGCACGTCCTGATTGTCGTCGTTGTTGAAATCGCCGATCGCTACCGAGTTGGGTATAGAACCTGCGGGAATTTCCGGCACTGAAGGCGCAGTAAAATACGACTGCTGCCCACAATACGGTCCCGGTAGGACCAGCAAGCCAAATGTCTTCGAGATGCTAGCGCCGTTTGCCCCGAACGCTCTTACAGTAATTGCAATTCCTACAGACGTGTGCATCTCGGGTTGCGCGTTTGTCACGCGCACGATGCCTGTCACTGGGTCGGCAGTTAGCTGACCTGTAAAACTCGCCGGAGCCTCGACGCTTATGCTCACACTGTTTGTCGGAGGAGCATCGGGCGTGATCGTGATGTTGTCACTCAAATTCACACCGACAGTTGGATAATTACCAAGAGTAGGCGCCGAGCCCGCAGTTTTAGACTGCTCCAGTTCGCGATCTGCTGTCTGAACGCCCGCAGGCATTGAGTCAAATCTGCCCCAACCGGCATTAGAGGTGACAGTGGCGAGGAGAACTAAGGTTAGAGTGAGAAGAATATGGGATGAGTGTTTGGTAGGCATATCGGACTCCTTTAGGGTGCAGATGGCATCTTTGACGGTTCTAGACGATCTTCTCGTGCAGGCGTTAGCATTAAAATAGTTCTATTTGTCCATTATTCGCGCTTACTGCCATCTCACCTTCGTTAAACATAAATCGTTCCCACGTCAGCTGCGACCCCGTCCCTGATGCTCCGACGGAAGTGAATCTAAGGTTCAGCAAGATTCCATTTCCAGTAATTGGCATTGTTCCATAAACCGCGACCCTCAAAAGTCCCGGTTCTTCAGCGTTACTCACTGCGGTAAATTGACCGCTGACTGTTTTAGTAATATCAACACCTGTTCCCTCAGGTTGGATCACCGATGGATCGTATCTGAGTTCGAACTCGTAGGCAATTACGCCTTTATTAGCGACTCCTTCCACACGAACGGGTACTGCCACCTCTTTCCCTGCTGAAGATACCACACGCTCAATCAAAACGGACGCATTCCTTATCGGACCACCTATGCTTCGGTTTACGGGACGACCGCTGCTATCGGCCCAATTGCCGGAAACCTCACCGAACAGCAGGCCAACATAGTCCTGACCGGTAATACTGTCTGTCATCGACGGGTAAGTTCTGCTCTCGGGAAGGAATTTCCAGGTTCCTGTTCTTCCAGACGGCGAAGCACGAACAACAAAATTTGCGATCTGTCCCGCGTCGAACGAACTGATGCTGCCGTTATTGCTGACATCGGCAACTAACAGTTGATTATTTGCCAGAGAAGCAACATCCGCCGCATGCTGAGCAACCCTTGCCGCATCGAGTGAAGTTATATTATTCACGGCACTCGTCTTTGTAGGCGTTACGGTAAACGGGCCCGCTCCGGTTACACCAAGCGAGTACCCGCCCGGGAGATTGTAACTCCAGTTATTCATTGTACCCGTTGTTTGCGAACCTGATGCCCTCATCAATACGTACGAAACAGCGCGATATGGAAGCGTGCCTCCGTTTGCCGCATTACCGTAGAGGACGGCTCCGTCAACGGTATACGGAAAACATCCGCCAAGACGGATGGAAATGTTTGGCCGCTCAGGGCCTGACTGTGGTCTGGTTGTTGCAGCAAAATCTTCAATACCATCGCCGTTAAAGTCACCCACGGCGATCGATCCGACGCGATTCGAACCTGTTCCCAAATAAACTCGAAGCAGAGTTGACGTCGCAAAATTGCCGCTCCCATCACCTAACCAGATGGAGGCGGAGCCGTAGTTGAGATCGGTGATGACATCCTGTTTACCATCGTTATTAAAATCTCCAACGGCGACAGTGTCTGACCCTGCCATCGGAACCTCAGGTACGGCAGGTGAAGTAAAACCTCCATTGCCGTCCCCGAATCGGACCGACATATCCCCTCCATTCTGACTCGTGCTTGAAACCAAATTGGTCGTTACAAAGTCTTGGTTTCCGTCACCATTAAAATCTCCGATAGCGATGGACATCGGAATGTTTCCGACCGCGACTTCGGAATTGGCTGACGTAAACTCGCCTTTACCGTTTCCAATGCGGATAGAAACCGAGTCCGCAAGATCGTTTGATGTCGCAAGATCCGGAATGCCGTCGTTGTTCAAGTCCCCGGCAGCTAACGCAAAAGGCCGGCTACCAACGTCAACCTCAGAGACCGAAGGCAACACAAACCCGCCGTCTCCGCTTCCCAATCGGACCGAAATGCTGGTGTCCGACAAATTGGCTACCGCGATGTCTAGATTCCCATCGTTGTTAAAGTCGGCGATCTGCATTGACGTAGGACCTCTTCCAACGGCAATTTCAGGCACGGGCGGCGAGGTGAAGCCTCCATTGCCATTCCCAAGTCGGATCGACACATTATTTGCGGTGCCTTGGTTTGCCGTTGCAAAATCCAGAAAACCATCACCATTGAAATCGCCAACGGCAATTGGATGCGGAGCTGCTCCTACAGGAATCTCAGGCACGGGCGGCGATGTAAATCCGCCATTGCCGTCACCAAGTCGGATCGAGACGCTGCTAGCCGGAGCGTCGTTTGTTGAAACGAGGTCAAGAAAACCGTCCTCATTGAAATCGCCCATAGCGACTCCCATCGCCGGTCCGCCAACAGCAACTTCAGGTATTGCAGGCCAGGTAAATCTCTGATTTGAGGTACAAGCAGTACCGCCCGATGCGGGCAGTGCCGTTGATGCGCCTACAGAAGCCTTATTAGACGACACAGGTCTAACGGAAGAACCGTGACCAATTCGGCTTCCCCAATTGGCATTTACGGCGATGGTGGCAAAAACTACTAGTATCAGGGTGAGAAAAAGAACGCGGGATGAGTGTTTGGTGGGCATGTCGGACTCCTTTGTGGTGCGATTGGCATCTGACGGGTCGTTAACCGACCTTAAGATGGCTACTATTATTATACATTGATTAACAGTGTTTTCCCACACATTTCATCGCACTGTAAGCCCGTAGATATTGGCCGAAAATTGTATGGCGAAATCACACCGCGCCGCAAACGCGTGTTTTAATGTCCTTCACGCTCGAAAACAACGTCGTGTTCGGAAAGGTTGCGTCAAATCGAGGACGTTAATCTTCCCAACGATGCAACAATGTGCTATGTTGTGGCGTATATGGTCGTGATTACAGCGATTTTGCTCTTTGAAAACGAAATGTGAACAAGATTTGAAGGCAAAGAACGTCTTTTCTTGTCTTTCTTTGCGATCTTTGCGTCTTTGCGGGAGAAAATTTTCCCGCAAAGACGCGAAGTCGCAAAGCAGGCCAGAGTGCTCATTTCGGCACTCACGCATAACCCTCGATGAAATGCTTGTCCGCTCAAAGATTACCCTTCAGAAAATCCGGCGATACCGTAACCCCATTAATTGCTGTGTTTAGATTTGCTGTAAGACAATATCTTATTTTTTTGTAAAATTTGCCGGACAAGACATTTTTTTGACTGTAAACCATTGTGAATACAGTGGCCCACGTTGTCCGGTGGGGTCACCGGACAAATCCGGACAAGCCGGACAAAAAAAACGGTGGGACAGTGGGACACTTGATGGGACACCTAATGAAATCAACAACTTAGCCTGTCCCACTCCGTTTGGGACAGATTGGGACAGTTAGAACGCCGATGTTGACCAACTTTCCTTACGAGGACTTAACACATAGAATAAAGGTTTATGTTTCTCGACCGTGTAAAGATCAAAGTAAAGGCCGGTAACGGCGGTGACGGTGTTACGGCATTTCGGCGTGAGAAATTCATACCGCGCGGAGGCCCTTCGGGTGGCGATGGAGGAGTCGGAGGCAGCGTCTGGATGGAAGCCTCGGAGGGTTTGAATACGCTGTTGCACCTTCGATTTAACCCCGAACACAAGGCCGAACGCGGACGTCATGGCGAAGGTTCAAACCGCTCAGGCAAAGACGGCGAAGACGCGATAGTAAAAGTGCCTGTAGGAACGCAGGTGTTCGATCCAGAGACTAATGAGCTTCTTTTTGATTTCACCGAGGCTGGCCAGCGTTATTTAGCGGCAAAAGGCGGCAAAGGCGGTTGGGGCAATTCGCATTTTGCGACTCCGACCAAGCGTGCTCCGAAATATCATTATAATGGGCGGCCCGGCGGCGAGAAGGAATTGCAGCTTGAGTTGAAGCTGATCGCAGATGTCGGCTTGGTTGGGTTTCCGAACGCAGGTAAATCGACTTTGATCTCTGTGATCTCTGCCGCCAAGCCAAAGATCGCCGATTACCCTTTCACGACGCTGGAACCAAATCTTGGTGTCGTTGATATGGGCGATTTTCGGACGTTTGTGGTTGCCGACATTCCCGGTTTGATCGAAGGTGCGTCCGACGGAGCAGGCCTCGGCCATCGCTTTTTGCGGCACGTTGAGCGGACAAAGGTCATCTTGCATCTCGTAGATGTTTCATCGCTGTCGGGCCGCGATCCGATCTCTGATTACGAGATCATCAACCGCGAACTGACAAATTACGACGCCAATCTCGGCGCACGCCCGCAGATAGTGGTAGCAACAAAGATCGACGCCCTCGACGAACCCGAACGGCTCGAAGCTCTAAAAAAGCGTGCGAAAAAAGACAAGAAAGTGTTTTTCGCAATTTCGTCAGTAACAAACGACGGCGTGAAAGAGTTGGTCAACGCGGTCGCGAAAGCAATAGATCAATTCACCACAGAGAACAAAGAGGCCACAGAGAACTTGAAAACGGCTTGATCCTTGCCTCTGTGATCTCTGTGATCTCTGTGATCTCTGTGGTGAAATTATCCCAAATGAAGCGAATAGCATTTTATGGAGGCTCGTTCGACCCGGTTCATCGCGGGCATTTGGCGATCGCTCATGCGTTGTTAGATCAGTTCAGCCTTGATGAGTTTGTGTTTGTTCCAGCATTTCACGCTCCGCACAAGCTCCGTAAAACGTCGACTTCGGCTTATGATCGCTACGCAATGCTCTGTCTAGTTACTCAAAACGAACCAAACATTCGCGTATCAAAAATGGAGATCGAAATGCCCGAGCGGCCATATTCGGTCGAGACTCTGACGAGGTTAAATGCCGAGCTGCCAAATGACGAGATATATTTCGTGATGGGTGCAGATTCGTGGATGGACATAACGACTTGGCGTGAATGGGAAAAGGTTTTGGCGTTATCAAATCACATAGTGGCGACACGTCCCGGTGTTGAGATCGCCTTATCGCATGTAACTGATGAGATCAGATCAAGGATCGTCGATCTGCGGTCAGAACCGGGAGCGATAGCGACTGGGTCTCTTCCATCTAAACGCTCAATTTACATCACCGACGCTGTAAACATAGACATTTCAGCGACTGAAATAAGACAGAATATCCGCGACATTGTTACAACCTGGCGCGAAGATGTGCCTTTGGAAGTTGCAAATTACATCGAAAAATATCAGATTTATAACTAATGGAAGAAACACAGGAAAGATCGCTTCAGCGAGAAGCAGTCAAAATTGAAATAGCCGAAAAGCCTACGCCTTTTGCAGAACTCGACCCCGACGTAAAACTCGCCATTCGGTGTGCCGCCGAGAAGAAAGCCTTCGACCTGATCGCGCTCGACCTGCGTGATATTGCTAGTTTTACCGAGTTCTTTGTCATCGCCAGTGGTTCAAACCAACGCCAGGTACAGGCCATCGCCGACGAGATTAACGAACAGCTCAAAAAGCAGCTCGGAACAAGGCCCGTACGCATCGAAGGCTACAATTCCGCCGAATGGGTGCTGCTCGATTACGGCGATTTCGTAGTCCACCTCTTCAACGGCGAGGCCCGTGAATTCTACGACCTGGCAAGACTATGGCTCGACGCCCGCAAAGTCGAACTGCCTGAGAATCTCTAGAAATCTCTGTGTTCTGTGTGTCATTTCCTCTGTGGCCTTGTGTTTAGTTGGATTTAAACACAGAGGACACAAAGCAAAGAAACACATAACACAACGATCTTCAAACTAAGCCGTTACAGTTTTATGACAATATTCGTGTCGATGGCTTTAAAAATTTGCCGAATTGCCCCGTCTTTACGGGCTTTTATACAGAACGGCACTCGGATAATCGATAAAAAGCCGTTTGAGCCCCCCAAAAAGCCATCTTAGCGCCCTAAAAAGCCACTTTTCACCCCCCAAAAAGCCACCAGAAAATCATAATATCTGAGTATGATGGTTCAACCTTGGCGGCGTTGGCAGGATGGACGGAATGGTCGGCACATGCAGAGGTCCGTACATAAGAAAGTGCCGTACTCGCAATAAGGGCAAGAGAGTTTTTTAACGCAAAGACGCCCCAAGATGCCAAGGCGCAAAGAAACCCAAATCAACTCATGCCCGAAATAAGAACATTCCCCTCTGCTACTTTGCGTTGAGTTTTTTTTCGACTCCGATGTTGCGTGTTTCGCCCCTTTCTAACGTGAGGCTTCTGCATTCTAGAAAAGTTCGATCTTTCCGTCAGTGATTGTCACCCTCGGCTCGCCTTCGTTGAACATTATCCGATCGAACGAAAGCGGCGAAACCGAACCAGCCGAACCAACGGACGTAAATCTCAGATTCAAAAGCAAGCCGTTTTCATTTAGCGGCCAAGCTCCATAAACAACAACTCGCAAAAGACCCGGCTCAGCCGCATTTGTCACAACTGAAAGCCCTCGACTTACAGTTCCCGAAACATCGACTGGCTCAACCAAAGGCTGTATCACCGAAGTATCATATCTGAGGTCAAACTCATAAGAGATCACTTCCTTATCCGCAATGTCTTCAACACTAACCAAAACAACGATCTCCTTATCCGCTGCCGTCAAAACCTCCTGAACCGTGACGTTGATCGGTCTCGCCATCCTATAGTTGTCTTCACCGTCCACTGCCCACTGCCCACTGACCACTGTTCCCGCCGGCCTCGCTCCTGTGTTGTTCCAGTTGCCCGAAACCTCGCCCATCAGCAATGCAGAATAGTCTTCTCCAGAGATGCTGCTTGCAACCGATGCGTAGTTCCTGTTTGTTGGCGTAAATCGCCAGGTCGACGTCGAACCGATGCCCGGAGCTTCATATGGCGGCCCGGCAGCGAACTTCGCGATCATCGCCGCATCGAACGACGTAACCGAAGTGTTGCCGCTCACATCTGCCACCACCAACTGATTTCCGGTCAACAACGGATTCGGCGGCCCTGCGACATGCTGTGAGATCCGGGCGGCATCAAATGAAGTAATGCTATTCGATCCCCCCATTTTTGTCGGCGTCACAGTATATGAGCCCGCTCCAAAACCGGTCAGCGTATATTGTCCCGCACTCGCACCAGGAGCAGCAGTCGTCGTCATCACCGTCGGCGAACCTGCTCCCGTAATCGTCACATTAGAAACAAATCGCGGTGTCGGCGCTCCGATAGCATTGCCATATGTAACAGTGCCAATGATCGATGGTGTTCCTGCAGCAGTCGGCGTATTTGTTGGGGTGTTTGTGGGTGTCGGAGTTGTTCCGCCGGCGGGACGGAATAACGTCACTATCCTATCTCCGGAACGCCCGACTACCATTTGATTGTTTACTGCGTCGAATGACACTGATAAATTCGATCCGCCGTTCGCGGTGTTTCCCAGAACGCTGTTTGAGCTACTGATCGGGCCCGAGACACCGATAGATGCGTCAAGATAAGTTATGGCTCCGGCCCTCGATATAGCCCCATTAGCCCAGTCTGGGGAACGTAACGGATAAAGCCCATTTCCAAACGTCGAACTCACAAAGAAAGATGCACCACCTACACCATCGAACGCTGTGCTTCCTACCAGAGAGTTTGCCGACGAAACGGGGCCTGAGATTCCCGTAGTTCCATTCGCTATGGTGATAGCTCCGGCATTTTCGATGGCTCCATTGTTCCATGAGGGGCTATTTATCAGATAGGCGCCGTTCGAGAGTTCGACAACGGGTTCCGAAGTGTTAGCAAGATTGTCCCCTGCGCTAGTGCCGACAAGTGAATTTGCAGCGGAAACCGGCCCTATTAGTGGAACCGCAGGATTGCCAAACGTAACGGCACCCGCGTTCGCTGCTGCCCCGTTGTCCCACGCGGGTTGCCTAACGACATAATTGCCGTTAGCAAGGACTATAACGGCCTGGTTGATAAAATCATCGGGTGTTGTGCCGTATAGGGAATTTGCCGTAGACACGAGACCTGTAGAACCCGTCGATCCGTTTCCATAAGTCAATGCTCCAACGTTTGCGGTCAGTCCATTATCCCAACTAGGACTGGAGATAAGATAGTTGCCGTTTGCGAGCGCAGTAACTCCATTAAATATGTCGCCGATACGGTCGTCGGCAGTTCCACCAATATATGAGTTGCTCGCCGTTATCGCACCTGTAACACCAGTCGTTCCATTGCCAAAGCTAACGGCTCCGACATCAGCGATAACTCCATTGTTCCAAAATGGGCTGCTAATGAGGTAGTTGCCATTTGTCAATGTTCGCGATCCGCGAAAACCAACACGATCGCTGGCTGTCGTGCCGACAAGCGAATTTGCAGCCGTCACGGTACCCGAAAGGCTGCCGGAAGCGTTCAAAAATGTCCCAGCGCCAGCGTCGACTATTAATCCGTTGTCCCAGTTAGGGCTAAGAACCAGGAAATTGCCATTCGGCTGAGTTATGCCGCCGCTGCCGACCTGATCTGAGGCTGTGGTACCGATCAGCGAATTGGCGGCACTCACCACGCCGATCAAATTACTTGAGGTGTCCAGAAATGTAACGGCGCCTACATCGACTATTGCTCCATTGTCCCAGTTAGGGCTGGAGACTATATATTTCCCGCTCGGTGAAAAAATTGCGCTGCCGCTGCCGACCTGATCGCCCGCCGTCGTGCCAATGAGCGAATTCGCCGCTGACACTACGCCAGAGCCACCCGTTGCCACGTCGCCCAAAGTTACGGCACCAGTATTGGCGACGACTCCGCTATCCCATAGCGGGCTGCGAACAATGTACTTTCCCGCCGATGTAACTGTCACGCTGCCGCTCGACACCTGATCGCTCGCAGTCGTGCCGACGAGCGAATTAGAGGCCGAGATCGTTCCTGCAATGCCGGTTGCACCGTTAGCAAAGGTTGCTGCTCCGACGTTTGTAATCGCACCGGCGTCCCAGTTGGGGCTACGCACGACGTAGTTTCCGTTCGTAAATCGCGAAACTGTCGAATTTCCCGTGCCGCCGACCTGATCGTTTATAGAAGAGCCGACGAGTGAATTAGCTGCTGAAACAACGCCGGTGCATCCGGTTGTGCCGCTGCACCATGTGATTGCTCCGGCGTTTGTCGCTGCTCCGTTGTCCCATATCGGTGAGTGTACGAGAAAGTTGGGGCCATCCAGCAGCGGGAGGAGGCCACTGTCACTGCTTCCTACTCGATCGTTCAAAGTTGATCCGATAAGAGAATTCGCAGCAGTAATGGTGCCGAACTTTCCGGTATTTCCGTCGCAAAACGTAACGGCACCTACATTTGCGACTACACCGTTGTCCCACGAGAGGCTAACGACAACATAGTTCCCGTTAGCAAGAACCGTGGGTATATAAACGCCGTCATCGGAAGTCGAGCCGACAAGAGAATTTGCGGGCGAAACTACTCCTGTGCATCCTATTGTACCGCTGCACCATGTGACCGCACCTGCGCTGGTCGCAGATCCGTTGTCCCAGCCTGAACTGCGAATTATGAAATTCCCATTTCCGACGATCCTCATACCAAAATCCCCGATCGCGTCAAAGGCGGTTGAGCCGGTTATTCGGCTTATCATTGTTCCCGTCGCCCCGTTGTAGAGATAAACGGCGCCGACCGCAGTTGGCCCGCCGCCCGGCTCTGTAAAGCCCGGATCAGCGATAACGATGTTGCCATTAGGCAGCGCCGTGACAAAGCGGCCAAAGGACACGCTGCCTGTCGGCCCAACGATGTCCGTCTGTGTACTGGCCATAACATTACGTGCTATTAATATTTCAAGTAAGACGATTACAAGTAAAGCGATCAGTGTGCCGGCTGGCCTAGATGAGTTCATATCAAGATTCTCCGATTTTGCGGTCTTTAAATACTAAGCGTAAAACCCCGACATTTTCCGCCATTAAACTTTACACTTAGCCACGCCGGGCGGGTAAAACTATGTTGAAGTCGGAAACTTTGGTCAAATCGAGAAAGTTAGGTCATATCGGGAAAGTTGGTATTTCAAAGCGCGCGTCAATGTGCTAGCGTAAGTGCACATCGGATGGCTAATCACATGTTGCTTGAATTTGGGTTGTTGGGTAGTTTCTAGAATGCAATGAAATTTCGGTTTATTTGGGTTGGGAAGACCAGGGATAAGAATTGGCGGGCGCTGCATGATGAGTATTTGGGGCGGCTGGGGCATTTTGTGAAGTTTGAGGTCGTTGAGGTCAAGGATTCGGCGGCTCATGAGGGGAGAGAAATTGAAGGCAAACGTATTCTAGAAAAAGTGAATCAAAGCTCCTTTGTCTGTCTTCTCGATGTGACCGGTCAAGGGCTGTCATCGCCGGAATTAGCAAAGGAAGTTGAAAAATGGCAAAACGGCGGATCGAAAGAGATCGCATTCGTGATAGGCGGTGCCGATGGCATATCGTCAGCAGTTGCCGAAAGGGCTGACCACGTGCTATCTTTATCGTTTCTTACTTTTACACACGAGATGGCTCGTGTCGTTTTACTTGAGCAATTATACCGGGCATACACAATACTTAAGGGCTTTCCATACCAGAAATGACAAAATCCGCACTAACTAAAACTGCATTAAAAGAAGTAAAAGAAAAGCTGCTCCGCGAGCGAGACCTGTTGATCGAAAAGCTGAAAGGCAACGATCTGTCGATCGACGATGCGGAAACGCCTGATCCTGTGGATCTTGCAGTCAGGAACTATTCAAAAAATGTGATGCTTGCAGTTTCGGAAAATGAGAGCAAGCAGCTCGCCCTCATCGACGAAGCCCTCCTTCGCATCGAAGACAAGGAATACGGCACCTGCCTAAATTGCGAAAAGGAGATCAATCAAAAACGTCTCGCCGCGATTCCTTGGGCCAGATTCTGTTTGGATTGTCAGGAACTTCTGGAGCGCGGACTGCTCGACGAAGAATAAGATTTGAAACATGATCGCGGCACTCAGAAATTCGCTTTTCTCATTAGTTTATCCGCAAGAGTGCCGCGTCTGTTCTGCCCATGTCGAAGATCATTCGGACGGCACCGCTTGCCGCGAATGTTGGACAACCACACGGCTCTTCGACGGGACTGAAATGCTCTGCAATAAATGCGGAGCTTTTTTTGGCGACAAAGCCGCTCCCGTCGCGGTCTATTGCCGTCAATGCGACGATCATCATTACAGTAAAGCAGTTGCTCTCGGCATATATGAAAAGGCTTTGGCTGCGGCGATCGTGAATCTGAAAACCGCGCCTTCCCTGCCCTCGCGGCTTCGGTCTATGATTCGATCGTCGGGTACTTTGCGATCTCTAAACGAAGTTGACACGATCATCCCAATACCGCTTTCACGACTGCGGCGACGCGAACGCGGATTTAATCAGGCCGAAATAATCGCCGGTCCCGTCTCAGCGGCGCTTTGTATTCCATTAGACAGCCACAGCTTGACGAGAAAGCTTCCCACGCCTATCCACCGCATCGGAATGGACAGAAAGGCGCGGGAATTGACCGTTAAGAATGCGTTCGAGGTTGCTCGTCCCAAATTGATCAACGGAAAGAATATTCTGCTCGTCGACGACGTGTTCACTTCCGGTGCCACGGCATCTGCATGTGCGCGAATTCTGAAGAAGCATGGAGCGGACAAGATCAGTGTCTTCACGCTCGCACGAGCGGTGATGAAATAGATATTTAACAATCAAAGATCGTCTCTATAAACGATAAGGTACGCCGCGTTTTTTCAATTCAAGGTCTTCGTTTTCGAGATTCTGTAGGCGCATAGATATGTCGGCGGTCATTCTAAGATCAGCTTGCGAGCCGTTCTTTAGATGAAAATAACCGGCAGCGGCGATCATCGCGGCGTTGTCGGTCGAGAGGTGTTTCGACGGGAAATAGACAGGTAACGCGAGCCTTTTCGCTGCGTCTTCGGCAGATGTCTTGAGCGACAAATTGCATGCAACACCGCCAGCGACGATCAGAGTTTTTGGCTGTAGTTCGATGGCAAGTTTTTCGAGAGTTCCAACGAGCGCGTTGACGACCGCTGCCTGAAAACTGGCCGCTAAGTTTTTGATCGGCTGAGTCGGCTCTTCACCGTCAGCAAACGGAGCGATCTCATTTTCACGAACGTATCGTGCGACTGCCGTTTTCAGTCCGCTAAAGCTGAGATCAGGTCGGCCGTCAGATATTTTGGCCTTTGGAAATTTAACATGGCTCGCATCGCCTTCCAATGCAAGTTTCTCGATCACCGGCCCGCCCGGATAACCAAGCCCGAGCATCTTCGCGACCTTGTCAAAAGCCTCGCCCGCCGCATCGTCACGCGTCCGAGATACTACTTTATACTGCCCTTCCTTCGGTACGTAAAATATGTTTGTATGGCCTCCGGAAACTATCAAAGCCAGTGCGGGATATTCAACCTCAGGATTCTCGAACGCGACAGAATAAACGTGTCCTTCGATATGATTCACACCGATACAAGGAATGCCGAGCGAGTACGCAAGCGATTTCGCATAGCAGACGCCGACCAGCAGCGAACCGATCAATCCGGGACCTTGTGTAACGGCGATGGCGTCGATCTCAGTCAGAGACACCTCAGCCTTTTCAAGAGCTTCGGCAACTATCGGCTCGATCTTCTCGAGATGCTCACGTGATGCAAGCTCCGGCACAACGCCGCCCCAAGGCTTGTGCATTTCGATCTGCGAAGCGATCACCGACGAAACGATCTCGCGCCCGTCACGCACAACTGCAGCGGCCGTCTCATCGCAAGAGCTTTCGATGCCTAAAATGAGCATGTAACCAGATTAGCAGATTATGGGCTTGGAAATAATTTAACGATCTCCAACACTTGACGCGAGAATTCGATGCCGGTTGGAAAACGATCTTTAACTTCGGCACGAAGCCGCTCGGCATCATTGGCCAAATAGTTGGCGAGCTGTTCCTGAGAATCGACGTGATACCCCATTTTGTACTGCAAACCGTTCTTCGCAAAAAACGCGGCCGCAAAATGCCCGGTCGCCAGCAGATCGGGAATATGCTGCTCGGTCATATACTCTTCGTATTCGGCGGTTAGTTCGCTGTCAACGGTTGCGGTTACTTCGTAAATGAGCATTATCTTTCTCCGGTAAAAAGCGCTGTTTTGTTGCAAGTGATTTATTCTTAACTTAGGCGTAAAATAACACGAACAGGAACCTAACAAAAATGCAGTCCAAAACAAAAATGGCTTTTCGTCTCACAAAAACCGCTTACCTTAACTTCCTAAAATGTCCGCAGGAGTTTTGGTTGGAATATCATCAGCCGCTGTTAGTCGCAAAGGAGATTACGCTTGAACACGAGCATCTGCGTCAGCAAGGTTACGCGGTCGAGCAACTCGTCAAACAAATGTCCCGATTTCAGATGAACGATGAGATCGCAGTCGATTTTCAGCGGACATTCCAAACCGCAGACGTTGCCGCACGCAGCGACATTGTCGTGACGGACAGAGCGTCAGGCGAGATCGAAATATTTGAAATAAAATCGTCCTCATCTGTGAAAGAAGAACATTACGACGATGTTGCGTTTCAAAAGGTCGTTGCGGAACGTTCCGGCGCTAGCGTTCGCCGTGCGTATGTCATCACAATGAACAGCGAATACGTTCGCCAAGGCGAGATCGATGTCGAACAGCTATTTACTGTTACCGAAGTCACGGAAACTGTCGATCCAAGGCTCGCTCAGACCGAAGATCAAATTCAGAAGGCTTTCGAATATCTGGCTTCAACTCCTGTTCCTTCGCTTGTAGATTATTGTCTTGATAAAAAACTCGATTGCCAGTTTATCAAGCTTAATTTTCCCGGCCTGCCCGAATACACAGTTTTCGATATTTCGTTCCTCAAGCACGATAAACGCCGACAGCTTCTTGTAGACGGCATTATCGACATCGTTGACGTTCCCGATGATTTTCCACTGTCCCCAAACAGCGGTCACAGGTGCAAGCCGCCAAGTCGCGCGAAACTAAAATTGACCGCGAGAAGATAGCCAAAAAGATGAGCGAATGGGAATATCCGCTTCATTTTCTCGACTACGAAACGTTTGCATATGCAATCCCGCAGTTCGACGGCATTAAACCTTTTCAGCAGATGTGTTTTCAGTATTCGCTGCACACGATCGATCAACCAGGAGCGGAACTGCGACACCGCGAATATTTATCCCGCGGTAATGACGGCCCGCCGCGTTCAGTCGCCGAGCATTTACGCGATTCAATGTCAGGCGGCATCGGCACAGTTTTTGTCTGGTACGAAGCGTTTGAAAAGGGCCGCAACACGGAAATGGCCGAAATGTTTCCCGACCTCGCAGACTTCTTTAACGAGGTAAATGCCAAGACCTACGACCTGATGAAGATCTTTTCAGAAAATCTCTATATTCATCCTGACTTCAAAGGCAAGACATCGATCAAGAAGGTTCTGCCGGTTCTCGTGCCGTCGCTTTCGTATCAAGAACTCGGCATAAGCGAAGGCATGGCAGCGACAATAAAATGGTTTCGTGCCGCGACGTGGACGAGTATGAACGATGCCGAGCGGTTGACTATATTCAACGATCTTCAGGAATACTGCGAACTGGATACATTCGCGATGGTCGAGATCTTTCGAGTGCTTGCTGCGTTATAAAGCCGCTTGCTAGTCTCTATTAAGGCTTCTTACCTTCGTTCCAAGACGGCTTGAAATCAGAATTAACCAGCCATTGCACGGACGCGACCATCGAGTTGATAGCCTGCGTCATATGCACAAAGTCAATCGTTTTGATCTCGTCGCTGACCTTATGATAATCGGAGTGAATGCCAAAACTGGAAACTGTGTGGGCGATAATTCCTTGCTTAGCTAGCGTGTAATTATCTGATCTGCGAAAGAAATTCTGCTCCGGATGCGGATCTTGAACAAGCTTGGCACCACGCTTTGCGAGTTCAGGCCCGAGATTTGAACGCTCATAGCCGGTCAACCAAAGTTCCTCGGGCTTAACCTTCGCATCAGGACGGCCGATCATCTCAAATTCAAGATTTGCAACCAGTTTTTCTTTAGGAAAAGGAAGATTGTTGACGAAATATGTCGCACCAACGCCGCCAATTTCCTCACTGCCAAAACATACAAAATAAACTGTTCGTTTAGGCTTGTGTCCGCTGCCCAACACGCGGGCAAGTTCCAAAACCGCTATCGAGCCTGAAGCATCGTCATCTGCACCGTTATAAATTTTGTCATCGCCAGGCACATTTTCACGCACTCCTAAATGGTCGAGATGCGCACTTATAAGAATTACTTCCGCCGAGAGTTTTTTATCTGTTCCGGTGATCTTTCCGATCGCGTTCCATGTTTGTCGCGGCTTAACAACAGCCTGAACAAAAGTCTCTTTTCCTGAGGCATCTTTATCACCTGCCGGTTCGAGGCCAAACTGCATGAATTGCGAACCGATATATTCAGCCGCGATCCATTCAAACACCGTTCCACTTTGACGTCCCTGCATCGCATCGCCGGCGAGAAAGTTCATCGCCGCCCGCACATTCTTTTCATCAACTGCCGAGATGACCGGTTTCGTGCCGGTTTGCGCAAAAACATAAATACTTGATGCGACCAATAACGCCACTATCAGGCCAAGCCTTTTGAGACAATTTGGTTTCATAAGTTCTTCTATCAGGCTTCAGAAGACACGCAAATGTTCGTTAAGAAACTGATCCCGTCGTCAATTCTTACTCCGAAATTCTCCGCAATAGTCTGCCCGATGTCCGATAGCGATTGCCGCGTACCCAGACATACGCCCGGTGCGGCGGCTTTACCGTAAACAAGCAACGGCACATATTCGCGTGTATGGTCCGAGCCGCGATATGTCGGATCATTGCCATGGTCGGCGGTCATAATGAGCAAGTCGTCAATGTTCATGGCGTCGATGATCTCCGGCAATCGTGTATCGAAATGCTCAAGGGCCTTCGCATAGCCTTCCGTATCGCGTCGGTGGCCGTACAGCATGTCAAAATCGACCAAATTGCAGAATATAAGTCCATGTGAATCGGCATTCAAAGCATTGATCGTCTGATCGATTGTTTGGTCGTTGTTCTTTGCGGTCAATTCTTCCGTCACGCCGATTCCATCATAGATGGATGCGATCTTGCCGATGCACACGACATCAAGCCCGGCATCTTTCAGCTTTGGCAAGAGGTTTCTCGGCGGCGGCACTGCGTAGTCGTGACGATTCTCAGTGCGCTTAAAATCTTCGGCATTGTCTCCGAGAAAAGGCCTTGCGATCACGCGGGCAACTTGATCATCACCTTGCAGAATGTTCCTGGCGATCTCGCACATTTCATAGAGGCGGTCGATATGTACGACTTCCTCGTGAGCGGCTATTTGAAAAACACTGTCTGCCGAAGTGTAAACGATCGGCTTTCCCGTGCGGACGTGCTCTTCTCCAAGTTCCTTTATAATTTCAGTGCCGCTTGCCGGGACATTACCGAGCACGCCCGGAACATTAGCTTTGGCAATAAACTCATCTATGATCCTCGGCGGAAACCCGTCCGGAAATTTTGGGAAACCCTGTTCAAGAATTATGCCTGCCATTTCCCAATGACCAGTCGTCGTATCTTTACCATCGGACTTGAGCGTGCATTTGCCGTATGAACCCGTTGGACGTTCAACCGCTCCAAGTCCGTTGAGCGGCGCAATGTTTCCAAGCCCCATTGCCTGTAGGTTCGGAATGTTAACGTGGCGTGATTCGAGAATGTGACCAAGCGTATCAGAACCTGCGTC
This sequence comes from Chloracidobacterium sp., assembly GCA_016711345.1. Classification (NCBI taxonomy): domain Bacteria; kingdom Pseudomonadati; phylum Acidobacteriota; class Blastocatellia; order Chloracidobacteriales; family Chloracidobacteriaceae; genus Chloracidobacterium; species Chloracidobacterium sp. The sequence goes on along the minus strand of JADJTD010000001.1, from coordinate 3,171,807 downwards.
GCCCCACGCCGCAGCATCGGGCATTTCACCGATACCGGCACTATCCAACACCATCAAACAGACACGTTTATATTTCGACTTCATAACCCTAATTTTGCCACGAATCCGCGAAATCTTAAATTCCATGACGGAAATTGTCGCCAAGCTATCACCGTTATCACGTATTTATTGACATCACAGCGAAAAAAAGACTAAATTTTTCAATAGTTCAGACAAATTTTCCAATATTTATTTTCAGAGCCAGCAAGGAGGGCCAGATGTTTCTCAAAAGATCCGACAAGAACATTCGTTTTGCAACATATGCTTTTTTGGCATTATGTCTTACGGCTGCCGCCATTTTTTGGAGCGGCATTTATTCAACGACCACTTCGGCGCAGGCTCGATCAAGTGTGCCGACTTCCAATGCCGCGTTTGCAACATTTCCCGGATCGGGTTTCGGAGACATACCCGATGGCGGTGCAGGATGCCCTCAACCCGGTGCTCCCCTTACAATTGCTTATGAGGCTAGCGGCCTGAGCGGAGTTCCGACGGGTATCTCTCTTAGCATGACTTTGGGCCATCCATATATGGGAGATATCTCCGCGACACTATATGCACCTGACGGATCATCGCAAATACTCTTCGAACGAACCGGAGCGACCGCAGCCACTGCATTTGGCGACAATACTAATCTCGGTGCCACTTACATATTCTCGGACACCGCTCCCGCTCAACCAAGCGGAGGCTGGTGGCAGGAAGCGGCTGCTCGCACGACTGCTGAGATCATGACAGCGGGAACATACAGAACAACCGAGCCCGGAAGTTCTACGCAGACCAGTCCTGCTCCGTTCACTAACCTTGACGCCGCTTTTGCAGGAGTTGCTGACCCTAACGGAACATGGTCACTGATCGTAACGGACGGCTGTGCGGTCGATACCGGTTCAGTCACGGCTTCGACTCTCACGATCAGCACAGGCGGACCTTCGCAGGTCCAGCATGTGACAGATTTCAACGGCGACGGCAAGACTGATATCTCCGTTGCGAGAAATGAGGGCGGAACGATCGTCTGGTACAACTACGATGGCATCTCAAATCCTCCTGCCGGGATCACTTACGCCTTTTTCGGGGCGGCGGCAACGGATTTTATCGTTCCCGAAGATTTCGATGGCGACAATAAATCCGATATAACGGTCTGGCGTCCAGGTGTCGCAGGCTCTGCAGGGTTCTATACTCTACAGAGCACCAACAACACCGTGAGATTTGAGGCTCTTGGCGTCGAGAATGACGATCCTGCGGTCGTCGGTGACTATGACGGTGACGGCAAAGCCGATCCAACTGTCTATAGCTGTCCTTCGGTGTCGGGACCGGATGGCCAATGCTACTTCCATTACCGTGGCAGCCTGAATAATCCATCGGGCAACGTAACGTCAATACCATGGGGCTTTGGAGTTGACGGAGACTTTTTCCCGCTTGTCGGCGACTTTAATGGCGACGGCAAGAACGATTTCTGTATCCAACGGTCTAACCCCAGCAACCTGTCACAGGGACAATTTATTTTGCTTCTCAATTCCATTGGAACTGTCGAATATATCGACTGGGGATTCAGTTCGGACTTCCTCATTCCGGGTGATTACGATGGAGACGGAAAGTCCGATTTCTGTGTCCGCAGAACAGTTGGTGGATTTAGAAATCACTATGTTCTTTTGCGAACCGGAGCGGGCTTCTTCCAGCAGTGGGGAATCACGGGTGATGTGTCGGTTCCCGGCGACTATGACGGTGATGGCAAGACAGATATAGCAGTCTGGCGTGGAAGCTCGACACCGGGACAGACTGCTTTCTACATCCTCAATTCCGGAAACAACTCGGTTCGAGCGTTCCAATGGGGACAGTGCCCGGACGCCAGCAATTGCGACTATCCACCCGCAAATTGGTCAGTGCATTAAATTGTCAAAGAGCAATGAACTCAAGGCCCGGCAACTTCGCCGGGCCTTTTTTTATCAGTTTGCGGGGGCGGTATAACCTTCGCGAGACCTTACCGTGGCTCCGGCGGGCAAACCCTTGAGTTCAATTTTTATCTTGCGATAAGTTCCGTCGCGTTTTTCGTTCGACGAATAATAGCCGATAGAATACTTTGTTCCGATCTCGTCTGCGACAATCTTAAAGGCTGCTCGTGCCTCGCTGAGATCGCCGACGGGAAATACTTTCCCGCCCGAAGTTTTGGCAAGGTCATGCATCTCGGCGTCCGCTGTTTCATATAGCGTTTTGCTGACCGCAAGCCGCTCAAATTCGCCAAGCTGGCAAAAACTTGTAGCTCTTTCCATACCCTTGCCCTTTATGCCACGATAGTAGCGCCTGATCTGTGCAGTAGAAAAGCGTATCGCCAAGTTGCAGTCTCCGGAAAGCTGAGATTCGAAATCGTCTCGCGTGTCAACCTGGATAAAAAAAGATATGATCCCGGCATCACTGAGAGCTTCCTTGACCTCATAAAAATCCGAAGAGCTTACAGAATCTACACCGTCAGTCAATGCAACCAGCGCTCGCCGTCCGCGAAATTGCTCCTGCGGCGGATCGCGAAAAACATTATTCACGACCTTCATCAGCGAGTCGTAGTAAGGAGTGCTGTTGCTGGTCCTGACACTGTCGATCGCCGTGCGAAGCAGTTTACGGTCGGACGTGAGCGGACTAACGACCTCTTCCACGGCAAACGCCTGATTGTCCTTGCGTTCAGTGCTGTACGCAATGATCGCAACGCGGTCGCCGGGCCTCAGTGAAGCTACAAATGACTGAGCCGCGCTTTGTATCAGGCGCAGGTCCAACCTTGCCGAGCCGGAAGTGTCGAGCAGCAGAGCAACTTCGAAAGGTTCGGTCGTTGTGGAAAAATCGACGATCTCCTGCCGCTTGCCGTCTTCGGTGACGATAAAGTTTGAGGCCTTCAATCCACGCAGCGGCGTGCCGTTTGCCGAAACAACCGCAATAGGCACATCGACAAGCTGCGTATCGACTCGAATGACCTCGTCATTCTCGGTCGGCTTCGGCGTCTGTGCAAAAGCGCAAACAGAAATTCCAAGCATAAACATCAGCAATGGAAAAAACATTCTCAAACGCATAAAAACGATCTGCCTCACTTATACTTTCTAAAATAGATTACATTCAAGTGTGTAACTAATACCTAAACGCGGTCATCGTCGGCTTGTCGCCGGTTGCTCCGAACTGGAAAGCGATGAACGCTCCGTTCGAACTGTTCTGGCGATACCATGTGCCGTCTGACGGTCGGAAGACATTGATATCAGTTTTGCCGTCACCATCAAAATCACCCGGCGCAGGTATGTCGCTGGCTAGCCCAAAGACTTTGTAGTCGTAAACCGAATTCGAACTATATTTCAGATACCAGATGCCGTCTGTCGCTCGATATGCACCAAGGTCGGTCTTGCCGTCGCCGTCGTAGTCTGCTGGCGCGATAATGTCCGTTCCAAACCCAAACAATTCGCCATAGAGCGAACCGTCGCCGCTGTTTATCCGATACCACGCTCCGGACGATGGCCTAAATACCGCGATGTCGGACTTACCGTCGCCGTCAAAGTCTCCGACTGTCGGCTTGTCTTCACCTGCTCCGAATTGAATACCGGAGAACGACCCATTTGAGCTGTTCTGCCGATACCAAGTTCCGGTCGATGGACGAAACACAGAAACATCAGCCTTTCCATCGCCATCATAATCAGCGGGTGTCGGCAAGTCTTCTGCAAGCCCAAACACGTAATACTCGACTGTTCCATCCGAACTCTTGAGTACATACCAAATCCCAGTCGAAGGCCTATAAACAGCTATGTCAGTCTTCCCGTCACCATCATAGTCAGCCGGAGCTATCTTGTCCGAACCAAACCCAAACAAAGTTCCATAAAGCCCAGCCTGAGATTGCTGGATATACCAAGCTCCATCCGTCGGACGAAACACCGAAATATCTGTCTTGCTGTCACCGTCGTAGTCAAATAAGGCTTGGCTTGGAAGTCCTTCTGCCTCATAAGATCCGATATCAGTTCCGTCAGCCGCATTGGGGATGGATGCCAGATCCTTTGGCCTCATTGACAATCGCTGGTCATATATAACGCCCGAACCTGCATTATTGCCTGCGTCGAGAGCATCACTACGTGACAGCAGGGCGTGTGTTGGAGTTGTTCCGCCGTAATTGCCTAGCGGAGCAAGGCGTGGAAAGGCATTGATTTTGTCACCAGTGGCGTTTAGGTAACCGCCGCCGTTATCGTTCGTCAAATTAAAGCCTTGAGAAACATACGTTGCTTCCGGTTGTATAAAAGCACTCAGATTATTGGGCGAATTGTTAGCTATTATGGTATTACGCAATGTAGTTGTTGCTTGATCAACGGGACTGGCAGTTGTATAAATACCTCCACCTGTGCCCGCTGAATTATTGGCGATTGTACTGTTCACAACATTCAGTGTGCTTTCGTCAATGGCAGAAAAAAACAGAATACCTCCGCCCGCGCCGGTCGTCGAATTGTTAGCACTTATAGTGCTGTTGAGGATCTTTAAGTTTGATCCACTCTCGCCATAGAAGCCAATTCCGGCACCGCCGAAATCGCCCGCCGTGTTGCCGCTGATCGTGCAGCCGTTGAAAACGGCGTTTATGGGAGTAAAGAAGACTCTAAGATGAACACCGCCTCCGACATTTGATGCATAATTGCCGGTGATATGCACATAATTCAACGTTAAGTTCCCGAAGCTGACGATCCCGCCGCCATATTCCGCTCGCCCGTTCGCGATGGTCATCCCTTCGAGCCTGACATTCGACGATACACCCGCAATCGAAAAGACGGAAAAATCCGCTGCACCATCCGCACGCCGCACCGTCAATTTGTTCGCTCCCGGACCGAGTAGTGCCATCGGAGTATTGATCGAAGGCAAAGCGGTTTGGAGTTCTATGACTTGAGGTGCTGGGAAAAGAGAGCCGGCAAACGTAATAAAGTCCTCGCCTGGACCGTTTTCATTAACAGCATTGATCGCTTCACGCAATGTGCATTCATTGTCATCACAAACCCCGTTTCCAGGATCATTAAGCGAATTGATCGTCAACACGATTGGCGGAATTGTCGGTGTTGCGGTAGGCGTACTCGTTGGAGTAGTCGTCGGCGTTGAAGAGACAGTATTTGTCGGCGTCGAAGAAGGACTTCCTGAAACAGTCGGCGTTGGTGTGCTGGTTGCGGTTGGGGTCGAGCAGCTTCCGGTGACGATGAAGCCTTCGAGGCGGAATGCTTGTTCGGGGAAAGATGGATCTATGCCGCAGACGGCTCCTCTATTGGCAAAGTTCACGCACTGCGGGATGGAGTAGCCGCCGCCCGGATTTTTCCATTGGGCTACGCTCAAAGACGGAAATGCGGCTCGATTTGCCCAGGCCCATTGTCCGCCGGGCGTGAAATCCATTCTCGCCTGGACCGATGCCCAGTAAATTCCCGTTTGAAGAGTAACGCTCGACGGCAAAGTTATCTCGAACTCATCCCCATTTTTTGTATAACTCAATCCGTTGAACACTGAGGAGCCGATCCTTACATTGAATGAGTCTGCGGGGCCTGAGCCGTTGAAGTAGATGCCGCGTGCAACTATCTTTTGTATCGCCCAGCTTTGACCCGACGTGACCGTGAAATCTTCCATCGCCTCGGCATCGAATGCGTTATTGGCAGTCTCAAAATCCTGCGACGCCGTTCCGTTCGTTCCAAAGTTGCTCATCTGGTCCCAGAGCACTTGCGAAGAACATGTACCTCCTAGCGGCACTGAGACCTCGGAAGCCGGGTTTGCGGCTACATGCTCACTGCCGGTAACGGACAACATAAAATACATAACTGCGGCTATGCCAATAATGGTAAAAATGATCAGTCTTTGCATAAGTACAGTTTACTCCCACGATCCGGCAAAACAGCAACAAAAATAATACTAATACAGTGGTGGTTGAAAATATTTCAGTTCGCCTGTCCCAAGGTGTCCCACTGTCCCACTGTTTTTTTTCAAGCATTTTTGCTTGCAATCTTGTCTCACAGATGCTACAAACCATTATATAGCACACATCGCGATCTGTAAATGATATTTGAACAATGCATCTTTTGCGAGGAACACACATGAACACGAAACACACATTACAATATGCAGAAGAGCCGGATCTTGAGGGTCTTGTCGTCGTCAAGAAATTTAACGAATGGATGGCGCAGGTATGTTCGGTGCCTGTGTCGAAGCTGCTTTTCGGGCAGTTGTGGATTGAGGGCGAGATCGCGGTGCTGACAGGCGATCCCGGAGCCGGAAAGAGCCTGCTCGCGGTGCAGATCGCCGAAGCCGTTGCACGCGGCAAAGGTTATGCCGGCAAGATCACGCCTGAAGGCGTAACTCTGAACGATGAGCTTGCGTGTACGTCGGCGGCGCAAAAGGTTCTATATATAAACCTGAAACAATCATCAAAACAATTCGCAATGCGATATGCCGAGGAGCACGATCCAGAGGACGGCGAGACTCTCAAAAACCCATACAAATTCTCAAAAAACCTTCACCGCGTGGACATCGACATCCATTGCAAAGTGCCGGACGGATATAAGACGTTTGACGAAATCCTGCCGCTGCTTGTTGAGAAGCTGGCACATAAATACAAAGCAAAAGTCGTCATCATCGACAGCATAACTTATTTGCACCGTTCGGTTTACGGCTACCGCGAGACGTACGCGATGATGAAGGGACTGCATCGCATAAAAACAAAGCGCGGCATCTCGATACTCGTGCTGGCGAGGTCGTCGAAGTACGGTTCGGTGCGTGAAAGTGCCGCCGGAAGCTGCTCGGCCTTGTTCAGCCGGTTTGCCGACAGCGTGTTTAAGCTGGGCACGAGCAGGCTCGATCCATCTGCAAGATATCTGAAACAAATGATCGTCCACAGCAGCGAAAAGATCTTTGACGAATCGCGCGTAGCATCGCTCATGCTCAAGCGGCTCGGCGGCAACTTTCTCGGCTTTGAGCATTACGGTTATCACGCTGAGAACGATCACAAACATCAGACGAGTGACGACCGGCTTTGGCCCGCGATCGATAAAGTAAAGAGATTGTCGGACGAAGGAAAAAGCATTCGAGAGATCGCTGCGGAACTCGATATTCCGAGAACGACCGTTCACCGCTATCTGCAAATGTGGAACAAAGAGATCGGCGCTGCTATGAAGCGGGAAACATTTGTACGCGAGCAATACGACCCGACAAAAGACAAAAACCATTTCCCCGGCCACGAAGAGTACGACGAAGCGAAGAACCACCCGAAATTCGGACTGCTTTACGACCCGAGCATTCCCGACAACGACCCGCAATACCGGCTGCTGATGCGCGAATACGGCCTCATCGACAACGCTTCTTATAGAGCAAGTAAGGCGTACGAAAAGACCGGCATCACTCCGAAGCTCATCGAAGACAAACAGTATGCGGAGTTTATAAAAGACGTTTATGATGTCGGTCAATTTCCGCCGGAGATAGACGCAGATGACGCAGATAACGAAAAAGACAAAGATAAAGACAAAGATCATTCTTCATCTGCGTCATCCGGGTCATCTGCGGTTAACGAACGTCATTCACGCAAAGGCTGGCCGACCGTCAATGAAAAAGGAGTGCCGATCGATCTGACTAAATTGCCCCAAGGGGTGAAACACTCGCTCAACGCCTTCGACCACGACATCTGGATCGAAACCGAGGACGAATACACCGGCAAACCGGCCATATGGTATTCGTTTGACTCGAAAGGCCGATTAAAAAAACACGTCCGCGACTCCTTGGGCGTCAAGAGCATCCTCATCGACAAACCCGACGGCCCACGTAACGGAATTATCTGGGTTGATGAAGACGAAAACGATCGTGAGGAGGTTGACTAGTTTTTTGGGCCGTGTCCTCTGTGTCTTCACTTTGTGTTCTCTGTGTTGAGAAAACATCTAAACACAAAGTCCACAAAGCGAAGACACAGAGAACTCTGAGAAGAGCAAAAATCGGTGGAACCAGAGCGGCGGCATAGCCGCGAAAGTTTGGGAGACTCATCCGGCGAGGCATAGCCCTCGCCGCTCAGCGAGGGGCAAGGCCCATAAGAAAATTTCTGTTGAAACCAGTTAAGCGGAAAAGGCTTCGCGGATGGCGAAGCCTTTTGCTCTACTAAATTGTTGCTTCTAACTAAACGTATTTGTCGATGACCTTGGCGATCGCTTCGCGGGTGACGGCGCCCACTATGCGTTCTTGTTCTTTGCCGCTTTTGAAGACGATCAACGTCGGAATGCCGCGAATTCCGAACTGCTGCGGGACGTTCATGTTTTCGTCAACGTTCATCTTAAAGACACCCGCCTTTTCCTGATACTCTTCGGCGATAGCCTCGACGGTCGGGGCGATCATGCGGCAAGGGCCGCACCATTCGGCCCAAAAGTCCACCAATACGGGCTTGTCCGAGCCTAAAACATCGGTTTCAAAATTTGTGTCTGTTGCTTCTTTTGCAAAATGTGCCATTTTTTCTCCTACCATAACTATAAGTACGAAATTAAATTCTAACGGTTCTATTCGATTTTTGCCAAGCGTGTCCGTAGCCCGCACGTAAGTAAGGGCCGTCCTGGAATTCTATGTGGTCAATCTTCATTCCTCGGGTCGACACTGTGTCTTGTTGAGCCCTTACTTACGTGCGGGCTACTGACACGACTATCTTCCCAAAATGCGAGCCGCTTTCCATGTAATTTAGGGCTTCGCGAGCCTTGTCGAATTCGAATACGCGGTCGATGACCGGCTTAAGGTTGCTTGCGGCGATCTCGGCGTTCATCTCTTCAAACATCTGCCGCGAGCCGATGAAGATTCCCTGTACGCGAATTCCCTTCATAAAGACCGGCACCGGATTAAATTCACCCGACATGTCTAATGCACCGATCAGAGCGATGTGGCCGCCCACTCGAACCGCCTTAACAGAACGCGGCAAAGTGCCTGTTCCGCCGACCTCGATCACGTGATCGACGCCGATGCCGTCGGTCAATTCGAGTACGGCCTTGTCCCAATCGGGCGTTGTTTTGTAATTGATGATCTCGTCTGCACCAAGCTGTTTTATGCGTTCGAGCTTTTCATCGCTACCGGAAGTCGCGATGACCTTTGCCCCGAAGTGCTTTGTAAACTGCACTGCAAAAACCGACACGCCGCCTGTTCCAAGCGTCAGAACAGTGTCGCCGGATTTTATCTTTCCCGAAACCACAAGAGCGTTCCAAGCGGTCAGCGCGGCACATGGCAAAGTCGCGGCTTCTTCGTAAGAAAGATGTGCGGGAACCGCAACCAAACCTTCCTCGTTAAACGCTCCGTACTCGCGAAGAACGCCGTCGTTCCCTGCTCCGATAGCGGACTTTGATTTTGCGGCAGACGGCTCACCGTCGGTCCATGCTTGAATCACGGTCGAACAAACGCGGTCGCCGGTCTTCCATTTGGTGACGCTTTCTCCGACCTCGACGATCTCGCCCGAACCGTCTGAAAACGGCACCGCAGGCAGCTTCATTCGAGGATTGTATTGGCCTTTGACAACCATCACGTCGCGGAAATTGAGCGACGCAGCGTGAAACTTTACAACAACCTCATTCGGCGCGGGCACAGGCATTACCCGCTCGACAATGCTGAGATTTTCGATGCCAAATTGTGATATTTCGTAAGCTCTCATTGGGAGCAAATAACCGCCGCAAAACCGTGATGATATATAATTCCCAATCAATCTTATTCAAAAGTCGAAACAATTTTGTTACGGCGAATATTAAAAATCCTCTCGCTCAAAACGTATGCCCCCATTTGATTTTTTGCGCGATATTTAACGGAAACTCTCCAGTATGGTTCATTACCTATATTGATTCCGGTCACTTTTGACCAGCGAACTATACGCATTGAATAGGGGTCATGTAACGATTCGTTGAAATAGGCCATCACAATAGCCACTTTGCCGTCCTTAGCTTGGTATGGTTTTGGACCGAGTAGTTTTTTATCTTTGGGTTCAGATTGCTCGATTGAAGTCGGACCTGAATAATTACCACTACTGATACGAGTTCCTTTTATTGACACAGGCACAAAGACCTTCCCTTTTGGCGTCATCATACCGGGATTCGCCGCCTTTAACTCTAAAACACTTACACCTGTGCTATCGGACATATTTTGCCAAGTTTCGCTAACTTGTTCGCGTGGAATCCTGATTTCCCGTCCTGCACCTAAAACCGTATTAGGAAGAAGTCCATTAAACTTTGCGATACCGATACCACTTACCCTATAGCGAGCAGCAATTTTGGCTACAGTATCACCCGCTTTAGCCCTAACAACAATAGTGCTTATCGGTTTGTCAAGTAATGTGGATTTACTATATGGAACTACAGAATTTCGTTCAATCTGTTTTTTTTCCGGGAGTACAGGTTTTGCTAGATCGTCTAATGGAGAGGGGATAAATGTTTGCTTCGTAAAACCCATTGTCGGAGAGTCCTTTATCGGGGGGAATCGCTTCCTCAACTGAGAATATGCATAGTGGGCTCTAATATAATGGATACGGGCTTGGTCATAGTCTTTTTTTGCTAATTCAAGTCTTGGTTCTTCTGTTTGACCATGGGTGATTAACAGAGCAGTCAATAGGGTTTCTTTAGCATCAAATTCTTGTCGAGTTTCGTCCAAATTTTTTCTCGCCAGAAATACCTCTTTTTCTTCGCCACTTAATGGATGTTGCTGAGTCGCATTTTGTAACACTGATCTTGTGCTTCTTTCGATAAGTTGGTCGTCTAATTTCCATTCGCAACGTGTCACCACTTCGGATATCTGAGGAGACTGACTCTTAAACGGAAACTCAATCCGATATACCGTTTCGATCAGCTGGTCATAACAACCCTGAAGTTTAGGTTCACTTTTTATGTTCATTGCTGAAGTTAAAAAAACTTCAATGGATTTGTTAAATTTCTCACCGGCATCAGCAAACCTCCTGTCCTCATAGGCAAGCAACCCTTCCTTGAACGAAATGCCGGAGTTCTGTAGCACTGTGGCTACTGTGCTCACAACCTGTATTGGCGATTCATTACTTGACTTAGACTCGTCAACTTGAGCAACCACTAATGCGGCTACGAAAAACACCACTACTACTGTCTGCAGACCTCGCCACATGAAAGAGAACCTCAGCGTTTAAGATAAGTTCATGGTTATTTTACACCACGAATTGGAATTTCAACAAAAAAGCCATGCCCGTGAAGAGCATGGCCATCTTTATTTTAATAGGATTAGGAGATTTATTTCGCAGGGATTCTGATCTCGCGTCCGGCGGGCAGAACTGTGTTCGCTAGCACGCCGTTGTATTTTGCCAGTTCGGTCGCATTGACCTTGTATCGCTCGGCGATCTTCAAAACCGTTTCGCCTTTCTTAGCCTTGACGATCGTTACGTTGCTTGGAGCGAGCGACGTCGGCCTATTTGTAGGCCGAGAATACGATGTCGCCTGTAGATTGTTGCCTCTTACAGGAACAAATACTTTGCCGTAAGGCACTGACATTCCGGGGTTTGCCGCCATCAGTTCGGAGACTGTGACGCCGGTCCGGTTCGAGATATTCTGCCAGGTTTCGCCCGACGAAGAATTTGCAAGGTTCGTGTTGTTTACCTGCGAAGCCGGTATGCGTCGGAAAAGAGCGACAACCTGATTTGCGCGGCCAGCCGGAACGTTGATGACGTAAGGCTCAGGCGGCGTCGAATTGCTGCGAAGGTGCGGATTAAGGTAACGCAAATACTGAACGGTCGTGTCCGAAGCCTGTGCAACAATGCTCAAATTCGTCGAAGCCGGGATCCTGATGCGGTCATAACGCAGCGGAGCCGCTGGACGAATATGGCCAAAACCATATTGGTTCGGGTTATTTGCGATCAAGATCGTAGCCAGAATGTTTGGAACGTAGTTACGCGTTTCCTGAGGAAGATATGGATAGGCCGCCCAGAAATTTGTGACGCCTGCACGGCGGATCGCCTTGTCAACGTTGCCCTCGCCGCAGTTGTAACCGGCAATTGCGAGTTCCCAGTTGCCGTAGCGGTTGTAGAGAAACTTCAAATATCGTGCAGATGCTCGCGTCGCCTCGTCAAAGCTGTTTCGCTCATCGACATGAGCGGTTCTACGCAGTCCGTATCTCGCACCGGTTCCTGGGATAAACTGCCACAAGCCCGACGCCGCCATGTGAGACATTGCTCCGGGCTTCCAAGCACTTTCGACCTGTCCGAGCCACGCGACATTCTCAGGAATTCCCTCTTCCTTAAAGATGCGGCGGGCCATGAGCATGAACATTCCCGAGCGGTAAAGCCCGACTTCCATCGTCGTACGCCCGCGTCCGCGATAGTAATTTATGTACTGCTGGATCATCGGATGGACCTGAAAGGCAAACCCGAGTGATTTATTGGCGACCGCATACTGGATGTACTGATACTGCTGCTGGGCGACAGGATTGTCGTCGATCTGCTGCTCGTCCGCTGTCAATTTAAGCTGCGAAAGCTCGTCGAGCGGCGAAGCTTCAAACTTTTGAGTGTTAAATCCGCTATTAGCAAGATTTGCTTGGCTTGCGGCATTCACAGCAACGGTTGTATCGGAAGGCAACCCCGCAGACTTTGGTGTTGCGGTCTTAATTCGGCTGCTGATCCTATCCGCCAAACCGCTATCGATCGCGGTCCATTTGCAGGTCGCCGAAAGGTCCTTGATCCTCGGCAAATGGCCTCTATCGGGAAACTCGAGGAGATATACCGTCTCGATAAGCTGGTCGTAACACGATTGAAGGTTCTGCTCACGCTGGATATTCAGCGTAGAATTGAGGAAAACTTCTACTGATCTGTTAAATTTCTCGCCGGAATCGGACATTCGACTGTCCTCATAGGCAAGCAGGCCTTCCTTAAAAGCCACTCCTGACTCACGAAGGACGGTATTGACCGCTTCCTTTGCCTTTTCTATCTCAGGAGTATTCTGCGCGTTCGAACTCGAACCAAACGCAAAAAATAATACCGCTATAATACTAAAAAATCTAAAATTGCTTTTTTTCATTAAATAACTCTAACGTCTTATAATCACAAAAGTTGCGTATCTCCTGCCGAGCAGAAAATATCGCAATTTAATCCTTTGATTTTACCATCCACTAAGCACCTTGTCAAAGCTTAAGTCCTTATAGAATAAGGGCTATTGGCTCTGGCGATGGCTTAAGACGCCTTTGACGCCTTGGCTTTCTGGCCCTCAGCGGGCAAAATGCTCGCCTTTAGTGCAACTTCGAACACCTGTTGCACGTTTTCGACAAATATAAACGTCAAATCGTCGCGAACTTCCTGTGGAAGGTCTTCCAGATCACGTTCGTTCGGCGCCGGGAGGATGACCGTCTTGATCTTTGCCCGCCGTGCCGCTAACAGTTTTTCTTTGACGCCGCCTACCGGAAGCACGTTGCCACGCAAAGTGATCTCGCCCGTCATCGCCACATCCTTGCGAACAGGACGCTGGGCCAAAACGGACACAAGTGCCGTCGCCATCGTAATACCTGCGCTTGGGCCGTCCTTCGGTATTGCTCCTTCGGGCAAATGGATATGGATGTCAAAATTCTCAAGCACAGTTTCGTCTATCCCAAGCTCTTTTGAACGTGCCTTTGCATACGAGAACGCTGCTTGAGCAGACTCTTGCATCACTTCGCCAAGCTGGCCGGTGAGCAAGAGTTTGCCCTTGCCTTTTGTTTTTAATGCTTCAATAAACAAGATGTCGCCGCCGACGGCTGTCCAAGCGAGGCCCGTAACGATACCGATCTGATCCTTCTTCAATGCACCTTCGTTAAAGATTCGCGACACACGCAGAAAATCCTTAAGATTGTCTCGCGTGATCTGCATCGGCTTGAAGCCGCCTTCGCGCTCTGCCTTGTTTCGGGCGACTTTGCGGCAAACTTTGCCGATCTCACGCTCAAGCTGCCTTAGGCCGGCTTCCTGCGTGTATTCGGAGATGATCTTTGCTACGGCCTTGCGGTCAAATTTGACGTCGTTCTTTTCCAAACCGTTCTCTTCGATCTGTTTCGGGATCAGATGACGCCTGGCGATCTCGGCCTTTTCTTCCTCGGTGTAGCCTGAAAGCGAAATGATCTCCATCCTATCGCGCAAAGCAGGTTGGATCGTATCCAGCACGTTGGCAGTGGTCATAAACATCACGTTTGAAAGATCAAAGGTGATGCCAAGATAGTTGTCGCGAAATGTCGAATTCTGCTCGGGATCAAGCACTTCGAGCAAAGCGCTCGATGGGTCGCCGCGAAAATCCGCTCCGACCTTGTCGATCTCGTCGAGCATTATCAAAGGATTGTTCGTTCCCGCTTGCTGAATTGCTTGTATGATGCGGCCGGGCATTGCTCCGACATAAGTTCGTCGATGTCCGCGAATCTCGGCTTCATCATGCAAACCACCAAGCGACAATCGGATAAATTTACGATTCAATGCTCGTGCTACCGAACGGCCAAGTGACGTTTTGCCTACTCCGGGCGGGCCGACGAGACATAGGATCGAGCCTTTTGGCTTTTCGCGAAGCTTTCTTACGGCAAGCGATTCGACGATCCTTTCTTTTACACGCTCAAGGCCGTAATGGTCGTCATCGAGAATTTTTTCGGCCTTTTTCAGGTTGAGATTATCTTTTGAGGTTTTTGACCATGGAAGATCGGTCATTATATCCAGCCAATTTCTGAGCGTAGCGGTTTCGGCTGTGTCGGGATGCATACGCTCAAGTTTTTTCAATTGTCTGAGCGATTCTTCCTCTCCATTTTCGGGCATTTTCGCCTTTAAGATCTTGTCGCGATACTGTTCGATCTCCTCGAAAAGTTCATTTCCCTCACCCAGTTCAGATTGTATGGCCTTCAACTGTTGCCGCAGGAAATACTCCCGCTGTGACCGGTCAATATCGGCACGCGCCTGTGTGTTTATCTCCTGCTGAACCGTGAGTACATCGATCTCTTTGCTCAGAAGGTCATTCACGCGTCTCAACCGAGGCACAGGATTTTCAATATCGAGCACGCTCTGCGCGTCTTCGACTTTGAGTTCGAGATTCGACGCAGAAAGATCGGCCAAACGTCCGGCGTCATCAAGATTGGCGATGATCGCTAAAACCTCAGGAGAGATGTTTTTTCCGAGGCTCGCGGCACGTTCCATTGAACCGCGAACATTACGCACAAGAGCCTCGACCTCAAGCGAATTTTCTGGTGCAAGAGGTTCTGATATCGGCGTTACTCCGGCCTTAACATAATCGCCGCTGCCTATTACCGAATCTACGCGGCATCGCGAGAGGCCTTGTATCAGAATGCGAATACGGCCGTCCGGCAATTTGAGCATTCGCATGATGATGGCAACGGTGCCGACGGTGTATAGATCGTCCTGTTCCGGTTCTTCTTTATTTACGTCTTTTTGCGACACGAGCAGGATCATCCTGTCCTGGCCTAAAGCAGTTTCGACCGCTTTTATAGACCTGTCACGCGAGACAAAAAGCGGGACGATCATGAAAGGATAAATAACAATGTCGCGCAGCGGCAGAACCGGCAGTTCCGCCGGTATCTGCACCATGGGCTCGATAACATCTGTCTCAAGAGAGATAGGAAATTCTTCGATCTCAACCATAAACTTTTATGTTAAGTGACTTGGAACAAAAGGGCAAAACTTGAGTAGTGGAGGGACGGCGAGCAGGCTTGGGTTTAGCCGATGATCCGACGGAGAAAGTTCGTTTTTTCTTCGGTGAGATCTAAAAAGCGAACGCCGAAACCAAACCCCGGTAAAAGGTATGCAATTTCGCCGGTAAACCGCTGTGAATCACCCTGTCCGATCGTAATTGTAAGCGATATTGGCTCGCCTTCTACGACACTTGCGATCGAATCGACGTAGCAGCCGCCGAGGCTGATCTCACCAATGCGGGCCTGATAATTTCCGGAGGAAAACTCTAACGAAGCTTCGGCAAAATATTCTTTACGTTCGTATTTTCTTTGTTCGGACATAGATATTTCCTCCTACTTTTTTGTTTTCTTGGTTTTTCTTGTTTTTGAACGGACGAGGTCTTTTACTTCGGACATAAATTCGGACACGTCTTCAAATTGAAGATAGACAGATGCGAAACGAACATATGCGACCTTATCGAGAGCTTTTAGCCGCCGCATGATGATCTTGCCGATGTCATTGGTCGAAAGTTCGCGGTCGAGCGAATCCTGTACATTTTTTTCGACCTCATCGACGATCGCTTCTAATTGAGGTGTCGAGATCGGACGTTTTTCCGACGCACGAAATAGCCCGGCGAGCACCTTATTTCGGTCCCAACTCTCGCGTTTGCCGTCTTTTTTGACGACCATGTAGGGTATCTCGTCAATGCGTTCGTAGGACGTGAAGCGGCGGCCGCAGTCCAAGCATTCGCGGCGGCGGCGAATCGAATCGCCGTCCTTAGATTCCCTCGAATCTACGACTTTATCTTCTATATGTGAACAAAAAGGACAACGCATTAGCTTTCTGGTTGAAAATCCGGCGAATCTGTCTCGATCTCACGTTCGGCGTTCTCGCTTGAGAGCAGGCTACGAAAACGTTCGACACTAATGTCACCGTGGAACAAATAGTATAACCCGAACACCAGCGCCGGTGCGAAGTAGATAAGGTGCATCATTATCGAGACTGCTGCCGCCTGATCTTTATCGACACCGAGAAGAATAAGGCTGAATGCAGTTGCCCAATGAAACGCTCCTGCTCCGCCTGCAGGCGTCGGTGTAAGGGCGGCAAGTGTTGCCACAGCCATTACAAAAGTCGAGTCGAGGAACGTCATCGGCATACCGCCACCCGATGTTAGGCCAAAAGCCAGCAAGATCAACCATGTCGGTATCGCGATCGAGATCCACAAAACTGCCGTCCAAAAAACTGACAGAAACACGCCCAACGGGCTTTTGAGGATGTCGAGCGACGACGCGAGCTTTTTCAAAATGCTTAGAATCAGGTATTGCAGCCGCCCCGGAATAAATTTTTGGTCGATCAGACGCTCGAAGAACGAAATGATCGGTATTGAAAATCGATGGTAAACGACAAGTCCGATTATGCCGGCCAGAATCAGCCCGCTCAGAACATTTCCGGCAGATTTAATATAGGCAAATTGATCGGCATGTTCCGGCGGGATTCGAAACCAAATAAGACTGATCGAAAAGAACGCCATCACCGACGCAAGGTCGAGGATTCGCTCAAGTACTATGGTCACGAACGCAGAGCTCGGACGTATGCGGCGATCACGCATCGGGAGCCACATCGGGCGAACAATCTCACCAGCGCGGCCAACGATTAGAATTGCCGCAAAACCAACTGTAGTCGTCGCAAAAAGATCATGAAGACGCGAATCCGAGATCGGCTTGAGCAGCACTTGCCAACGCACTGCACGGATAAAATAGCCGAAACAGATCCCGATAAATGCCAAAGCCAAATAGAACTTATCAGCCTTTGCCAAACCGGAGCGCACCTCTGCCCAATCCAGGTTCCTCCCGAAAAAATACAGGATGACAACCATGACCAGAAAAAGGACGATGAATTTTAGATGTTTACGCAAATCTATGCTGCCGAATTCCTATCGAACGGCTCCTTTTCGTTTTGGACAGATTGTTAAGCTATCTTTCCCACAGTGTCTGTTGGAAAGCGACAAAGACATTAAGATACAGCATTAGAGCGAAAAATGGAAAAATTGGCATTCGCAAATGCCCAAAAAGCCATTTGAGAAGATAAAAAAGCCACCTCGCTCCACCCAAAAAGCCACTGCTATCGCTCAACAACACAAACCCGCATCGGCCGCCGGATCGGAATGCCCCCTCCTGTGAAATATTTCACAAGGGTATGGACTTTCTCGCGCTTTCAGGACGCTAATTTTCACTTTTTAGACGCGGCCGCGACGGCTTTGAATTGTTAGGTAGGCATTTAGGACGGTGCCGTATCAACGGAACAGTGTTTGCACTGATATTGGGTGTGATGGAAACTACAACGATAATTGAAAAAAGTATGGAAACGAAGTTCAACTTTGCCTTTGCGGACAGCCCATTCAATGGTGAAAGGTCACCCTTGGCCATCACGGATGATTTCGCAATGAAGAAGTTGCCAATGCAGGCTTGGGAATACTGTATTTTCGAGATCAAGGGAATCCACTCAGATCAAGAACGGGCAGAACGTGTTGATGAGCTGAATAAGCTGGGCGCGGCTGGATGGGAACCAGCAGGAACAACTTCAGGGGGGTCTCAATACCACGAGTATATAATCTTCAAACGTCCAGATCCGCTCACAGCTTCAATTTCGTGACCCGCGCATCTGAGCCAGTCAACGCGGACTCCATACCATGCTCGAGATACGGAACGCCACTTGCCTTAAGCGTATATTAGAGGACGCCGAAAGCCCGGTAACAGCGACAAAAACCGGCAACATCCATAAGCCATTTGGGACGTCATACCAGTCGATTAATCGAGGAGGTACCAAAATGAACAGGTTTATTAGATCACATAAAATTTTGATGATCGCAACGTTTGTATTTTTTGCATTATTTTTTACACTTACGTCATTTGCGCAAAAGCCTGGTCCGCCAATAGGAGGGGCTGCGCCGTTAAATCCGCATGATTTCTCGGATTCGTATTACATGCAGAATGGTGTGCACTATAAAGGCATAATCTGGAGGCGAAATGGTGCTGATGGGTTATCGGTTTTTAACGACCAAAGGTACACCAATTATCGGAACGTACGCGTAACAGTGACAGTACCGGCATATACCCAAGGCGGTGAACCTTATTTCTGGTACCCTTTGGGTGAGCTTACAAACACCGGATTTACCGAGGACACAGTCGGAATTATGGCCATGCAAATGGCGAAGCTTTTCCCGATCTATTTGTTTCCGGACGAGAAGTACATCACCTACAACACAATTGTGAACACGAGGCAGGCACCGCTGGTCGATAACTCGCTGGCGTGGTATGCCGAACCGGCGAATCCGCTCGGGCTGCGCGAAGTTTTTCTTGTAAATTACAGCAAAAAGGCGCATTCGGTGGATGGAGTCAAAATCATGCAATACATGCGTGAAAAGAATGGGACCGCAACTGATGGTATGCCGATCATTAAAACCCTCGTAGATCTCCAAATGCTTTACGAACAAGGGTATTTGACAATGGACTACGGCGATTCAGAGAAAGGCCCAAACATCGGACATTATGTAATGGCTCCGATCCTGAGCGACCCCACGAAGGGCGTCATCGCAAAGGACGCTTTCCTTTGGATGTCGACCAGAGATGGAAACCCGTTAAAGGCGGAAATGTTCTTTGTGGATCAGTTTAACTGTCTGCAGCGGACAGGTGAATGGTGTCAACAATAACCATCACCCGATTTATCCTAGAAGGGCTGCCGATCAGGCAGCCCTTTTTTGTCTGAGATAATCTTCTATTTTTTTGGATCCCTTTCGAAAGCGTCTTAAGGAGCGTATCCACCGAAAACTCGTTGTGGATGGTATCGACAAGGAGCTAACAATGCTCCTGTGGCTAGAAAACACGATCAGGGTCGGCCACAAATAGAAAGGCCTGTAGTACGCGCATATTCGCTTGCGGTTTTACTTTCGACAAAAAAAGCCGGCCGCATTTCAGCGACCGGCCACATCAATTAAGATCATTTCCCTGGGAAGGGACAATTTAGGTAAATTTACCGAACGCCGACATTTGAAGGGCCGGTGGCAGTGATCGAAAATTGCGATCCGCTGTTGAGTTCGAGGTTGTCGCGGCCTTGTAGAACTACTGTTCCTGCACCAGCTCCTCCGCCTACAACTGCTCCGATCGCGGCGCCTTTACCGCCGCCTGCGATGGCACCGATAATGGCTCCCAAAGCGGCTCCGATGCCCGAGCGGACAACGGTCGTTGTCGTTTGGCTCTTGTCCTGAACCGTTCCTTCGTTATTGACGGTTATGGTATTCCCATTTGTATCGCGAACCTGATCAACGATACCGGCAAATGCATATGTACGCCCATCACGCGTTCTGATCGTATCGAAGCTGAGCGTCATATTCGCTCTGCCCGAAACGACGCCGGAACCTTCGCCATTGACGGTGCCTTCGATAACGGCGCCATTATATTGCGACGGTGAAGTAACCGTCATTGAAAAGCGGTCGTTATCTCGTGTCGTTTTGGTAGAGATCGACGAATCGAGCGTCGCGACGATCGCGGTGTTGTTCGGGATCAGAAACCTGTTTGACTGATTGCCGCCGTTGTTTGTCGGATAACCGGTCGTGTTCCATTCCGGTGTCTGACTCGTTTTGTCATACACACTCGCGACTGTCACCGTTGTGTTCTGGTTTTCGATGTACACGCGGCGAGTAACCTTGAGCTGGCCATTATTCATCGGCGTAAAGCTGACGTAATAGTCATTCATACGGTCGCCTTCGTAGTTGATCGTCAGATCACGGTTTGTCGCTGTGACATTCGTGGTAACGGTTCGACCGTTTGGCGAGGTCTCGGTTTGACTGACGCCATCAGCATTGAGAGTCACCGATTGAGCGTTTGCCGATGACATAGTCACCTGCTGGCCGCGTTTTTCGAATGTGAGTGTTTCAGGCGACGTCAAGCGACGTTCGAGGCCGCGTCGTGACCGTTCACGCTGATTGGTATCAATGTTTGCATTCGAGATCGCCCGAGCGACCGCGTCCTGCACGTTGTCACTCTGAGCTGAATTCAGCCGATAAGTACCGGTCAATCGCGAATCAAAGTCGCTGTAGCCGTTGTTACCGTAGTTGCCATTGTTACCGCTGTTACCATTGTTGCCGTATGGGTCGTTGGGATAGATGGGATTGTTCCAGTCCCAGCTAACTCGGTAATAATTAGCAAGCGTGTTCAGATCGCCGCGGACGAGGTTCCATTTGTTGGTAACGTCATTGTTCGTGCGATTTGACGACATAAAGCTGTTGATCGAAGCCGACGGACGCATAACCTGGTCGATACCGGCATTACGGTTGCGATCGTTGAAGTTACGGCTCAGATCATTCAGAGCACGGTTAAATTCCGAGATATTTTGCGGTACATTAGCCGCCGAACCCATTTGCCCGTTTCGGTTATAGCGATTGTTCCAGCTATTGAAACTCTGTTGAAACGAGGTGCTGCGCTGCTTGAGCCTGTTTAGCAGATTTCTCATCTGCGTAACGCTTACCGTGTATGAGCCTTGGTATGTTGTCGGCGTCACGGCGTCGTTCCATGTGTAGCGCACCTGATAGTATCCGCTAAGCGTGTTCAGATCGGTTCGGATCTGGCTCCACAGATTTTGAGAGTTTTGCGACATGCGATTGTTTCGCATAAAGCTGTTCAAGAACGCCGCCCTGTCCAACACTTGCTGAACGTCATTAGACGAGGAACGACGCGAGGAGAAGTTGTTTTTGAGATTATCTGTCGCCGTCTCAAAGTTTGCGACGATCTGATTGATCGAATCTTCCTGTCGTGTTCCGTCAATGTTGCTTCGGTCCAGAGTGCGGTCAACCGCGGTTTTGAATTCGTTTGTTCTGCTCTCGATCCGGTCCAAAAGTGTCTGAACCTGACGGTCAGTTGCTCGATAGGCCCGATTCTGTGCCTGAGCCGTTGTGCTGAATGTGAACGCTAAAGCGATCAATGTAAAATATGTAATATGTCTTAAATTAACTTTCATAAGGTGGTCCTCCTGGAACCATGTATTGGGAAATTGTCGATCCTCCCGGATATTTTGCCTCGCTGCGACGGGTGAAGACTGTTCGGAGCTATACAATATTCGAGGCTTTTTGACCGTTTTTAGCCTGTTTTGAATGAGAATTAGACTCACTTTGTAATCCTTCGAGCCCGTCCATTACCGATCCGGCGGCTTCGGAAATAGCATCAGTGACAACATCTTTGCCCGAAGCAAGTTTGCCGGACGCGAAATCATAGACGGCTTCCGCTTTGTCCTTTACAGTCTGCACAGCGTCCGTTGACCGACGTTTCAATTCGTCCGCTTTTTCAAGCGTCGCGTCGTATCCTTTTCGCGAAACATCAGCGATATCGCCGCGTAATTTGAGTCCTGATTTAGGAGCAAAAAGAAGCCCCAGGACCGCACCTATGGTTCCGCCGATCAACAAATAGGTCACGCCATTAGCGAAACCGTGTTCACATTTATTATTTTCTGTCATTTTATTATTCCTCGTTGATTAAAGTGGTTGGACTATGAAAAGTACCGCCGCAAGTCACAATACTGGCGGCCACTAAGTATTATTGGGAGAACTTAGCTTATTGACTAAGGATATGGAATATAACTGTGTTTGTATGTATGGTAGAACACAATGACAAAACTGTCTGTTTTAAGAGTAACGCGGTTGGTAACAAATGAGATTTCACCTAAGAAATCGTTAAATCTGCTATATTTTTATTGGAACTTTTGTTTTTGCTGCCTCGTAACTAATCATTGACAAGGCGAGGTTTCGTGCTTTGTTGCTTTAGAGCAAGGGGCAGTAAAAGTTTCGGGAGAATACGTTTTTGGAAGCATTAAAGGCTGTGACCGAAATAAATGGTGCGGAACTCGTCAGGCGTGCTCGGGCAGGGGACGGCGCGGCGTGGGAAGATATTGTCTCGGCTTATTCTCGCCGGATATTCAATCTTGCCTACCGTTTTACATCGAGCGTTGACGCAGCAGAAGACCTCACACAGGATGTTTTCATCCGCATTTATAAGACGCTTGAGCAATTCGACGCGAAACAAGGCGATCTTTCGAATTGGCTGATGCGGCTCGCCCGAAATTTGATAATTGACGATTACCGGCACCGCCAACGGAATCCGCAGAATTCGATGGCCGACGCGGTTGACGATCATTCCTACCATTTGCGTGCAGCCGGGACTTCGGCCCACAAGGAGATGGAGCGAAAAGAACTCGCTTCGCAGGTGCAGGAAGGCATAGATAAATTGCCTGAAGATCTGAGAACATGCGTCATTTTGCGTGACATCGAGGAATTGACGTATCAGGAGATCGTTGACGTGTTACAGATCCCTGAGGGAACCGTCAAATCACGTATCAATCGCGGGAGAATTGAGCTCGCGAAGATATTGAGACGGATGAGGGTTGTGACTATATAAGGAGATATTAACCGCAGAGACGCAGAGAATTAAGATGATTGTCGAAGTGATATTTCAATTGATTTTTCAAGGGTTTGAATTGATTTTACATAGCGTCGCAGGGGCTCATAGGTATAAATAATTATGAAAAAGGAGCAGACAAACATAGTAAATTGTTCGACGTTCGAAGAACTGTTGACCGATTATCTCGACAAGACGCTTGAGTCGCCGGCACATAAGGCTGTTGCGGCACACGCGCTTAGCTGTCCGCTATGTCATTCGTTGCTCAACGACGTAAAAGAATCTCTTGAGGTCTGCCGCAATATTGCTGTTCCCGCTCCTTCGATAACGCGGCTTGAGGCACGGGTCATTTCGATGACGATGCCCGAAACGGCGATGTCGTGCGAGGATTTCGAGGGCTATCTGACAGATTATCTCGACGGATTTTTGCCGGCGGCTTCGTTCCATAGATGGGAACGCCACGCAGCGCTTTGCACTACTTGCGAAGATCTGCCCGGAATGGTCGTTCGTTCGATCGCGGCTTGTTATACATACAAGATGGAAGAGTTGCCGCTTCCCGCAGGTTTGCATGTACGAATTCTCAATCTGACCCTCGGCACCGAAAAAGCTAAGGAAGTAAAAATGTCGTGGGGAGCACAGGTTGGCGAATGGTTTCAGGGACTGCGATTTCCGGTTGGCATTCCACAGCTTGCTCCGGTCGCGATGATGTTCCTTTTTGCGTTTCTTGTCTTTAGCCAGACGGTGTCGGCTGACGGATCGCTCGCCGGGGTTTACACACAGAGTTTAGAACTCGCCGAGCAAACATATCAGCAAAGCGCCGATGCGTGGAACGGCAAGCCAAATTCTGAGGTAGAAACGATCAGGCAAAATCCGATCAGCGGCACAACCGATGTAAAAAACGAGGACAATAAATAATGAATTGTGCCTATCACACTCAAAATGCTGCAGTTGTCGGTTGCAACAGTTGTGGACGTCCGCTTTGTCCCGCTTGTGACCACCGCATCAAGGGTTTCCCTTTTTGTCAGGACTGCATCGTTCAGGGTGTCGATCTTTTGAGACAGCAAACCCGCGCTGACAATGTGCCATTTGTAAAGAAACGCACCTCACCGGTGATCGCGACATTTCTGTCGATGATCTGTCCGGGACTCGGAGCAGCTTACAACGGCCAGACGGTTAAAGCTCTTGTGTATTTTGCGGTTTTTGTCGGGCTGTTCCAGATGGCTATCCTGACTGGCGGAACGCCGCTATTTGTGCTCGGCTTTATGGGCATGTGGTTCTTTGCTGCTCTCGACTCCTGGCGAACTGCTCAGATGATAAGATCGGGACTAACGCCGGATGTAGCCGATGATATATTAGTAAGCCGATTTTCTGGCAATCCGAAGTTGTGGGGCATTGTGCTTTTGGTTCTGGGTGTCGGATTTGTGTTCAGTCGATTTATTGATCGTGCATTTTTAACGAGGGTTATTTTGCCTGTGATGCTTATCGGCCTCGGAATTTATGTAATCAGAGGCTACATTCTAAAGCCAAAGGCTGCTGAATCAAGATATGCTCCTCGTGAGCAGCCTAATTTTGCGATCGCCCGTTCACAGCCGAACCAAGCCGAGTATCAAATGGCCGATTTTACCAACCGGCCGCGAAGCGGAAACTGGCGGGATATTTAAGGAGTTTGAATTATGTTCATAAAAGCCGCGTCTGTTGTAGGAAGTCTTCTTGCGATCATCGCTCTAGTTATTGTTCTTCTAAAAACGCTGATCGGCTTTGTCGGCTTTCTGGCGTTTGCGGTCAAACTCATTATCGTTCTGGCGTTCCTAGCAGTTTTTGCTTTTGTCGGGTTTATGCTGTTTCGTGCATGGCAGGATAAGCAGAGAGCCGGATAGTTCAAATATGCACAGGCCCGCACGTTAGTAAGGGCGAAACCTTCGACCTGAGTATTTCGCCTTTACTAACGTGCGGGCTTCTGCATTGCTACATATAGTACCGGTTTGGCACATTTGCCTTTTTGGGTAGCTTATGTTGTTATATTAGTAAGTTTCTCATCATCGTGTTTGAGACGATCAAGGGGTAAATCACCCACACTCAGCGAGAGTTTGTAGTTTATTTTGACTCTTGTAGGTTTCGCGTTAGTCGCTCGCGGCTATTCTTGCGTGATTCCGCGTGCTGAAAATGCTTTTTATTTTCAGTGCGAAATCATTAAAAGGAGCTTAAAAGCATAATGCAGAAAAACGACAAGTCATACGCTTTTCTTTTATCGCATTCATCAAAATCGAGAATTTATATTAAACGGATCGCAATCTCGAAACGCTATGCGCATTTCGGTTCGGTCAGTGTCTTTTTATTTCTTTGTTGTACAGTTTTAGGTGCCGGGATCGGAAGTCTCATCGAAACGCCTGTGTTAGCAGAGGCATTTGCAAGGACTTCCCTGCTTACTCGAGTCGCAGCCGAAACAGTCGTTAGGACTCCAAAGCCCGATCCGGCTGAACCCGCTGCGGGAGGCGATTACGCTCTGAACAGCGGCGGCCCGGCAAATAACGAGCAGCCTCTCAGCGGTGATCCCGAGATCGACAGCGAAGTGCTTGCGATCCGCAACAATGCAGATCCAGACTTTCTGCCGACAATGTGGGCGCATTTAGGTAAGATCAACAACGAATTCGGCTTTCGACGTAATCCTTTCGGCGGACGAGCCTATGAGTTTCATCCCGGAATGGACATTGACGGCGAACGCGGCGATGTAATAGTTGCGCCGGCAAATGGAACAGTCATTTCCGCTGGTTACAAAGGCGGTTACGGCAACCTCGTCGAGATCGATCACGGCAACGGCCTCACAACACGTTACGGCCATATGTCGAAGATCGAAGCCGAGGTCGGCCAGACGATCACGCGAGGCACAACGATCGGTCAAGTTGGTTCTACAGGCCGTTCAACCGGCCCTCACCTTCATTTTGAAGTCCGTCTCAACGACAAGCCGATCAATCCACGCCTATTCCTTCCGGCTGAACCAGTCGACCTCAACGCCATTGAGCGTTAATTGGAATTGCATTTAGTACCTAAAAAGCGAGCTAAATCATGGCTCGCTTTTTTGTATTTAGGCATTTAGTTGGTAATATTTATTAAATCTGAAATTAAATCTTTGTAATCGAGGAATGTTCTTTATGACACTTAAAAATAACCGTTTGTTTTCTTTGGCAATATTGATCGCAATATGTCTTTCCAATTTCACTTTTGTCTTTGCCTATGACGAAGGCATGTACACGCCGGATCAGATCGCCGGAATGGCAGACACTCTTAAAAAGAAGGGTCTCAAGCTTAAACCTAGCGAAGTTTACAATCCGGCAGGCGGCGGAATAACCGACGCCATAGTGCGTTTGGACAGCGGATGCTCGGCTGAGTTTGTTTCGCCTGACGGATTGATACTGACCAACCATCATTGTGGATTCGACGCACTTGTGGCGGCTTCGTCGCCGGAAAGAGATCTCGTAGAAACAGGTTTTAATGCCGGAAGCCGCGCGGGTGAATTCCAAGCGAAAGACGGCGAAAAGCCTTTCTCGATCACGCTAACGCAGCGCGTCGAGGACGTGACAGCAAAGATCAAAGCCGGTACAGAAAACCTGTCTGGCAAAGAGCTTTCGGACGCGATCAAAAAGAACACAGATGCACTCAAGGCTGCCGAAGAAGCAAAGGCACCTAAAGGCTCCAAAATTGTCATTCAGGCGATCTCGAGCGGTTTCTTTTACTATCTTTACCAGACAGCGGAGATCAAAGATATTCGAATGGTTTACGCTCCGCCTCGCAACATTGGCGTCTTTGGCGGCGACCCGGACAATTTTGAATGGACACGTCACACTGGCGATTTCACGTTCCTGAGAGCTTATGTCGCACCGGACGGTTCACCTGCCGAGTATTCGCCGAATAACGTTCCTTATAAGCCGAAGAAATATCTTGCCGCGAACATTGGCGGTTTGAAAGAGAACGATTTTGTATTCGTGCTCGGTTTCCCGGGCGGAACGACACGTTACCGCGAAAGTCAGTCGATCCAGTTCGCTCGCGATGCCAACTTCCCTTTCCTTGGAAGCTGGCTACGGGCTGTTGGCGATACGCTCCGACTGGTCGGACAAAGTGATGAAGAAAAACGCATTGCTCTACAGGGCGAAGTTGCAAGCTATGACAATTCGCGAAAGGTTTTCGAAGGCGGAGCCATAAGGCTCAGGAATTCGAATGTTGTCCAGCAGCGTCAGGCTGAAGAAGCAAGAATGGCAGCCTGGATCGCCGCCGATCCGGCACGTCAGCAAAAATACGGTACGCTTTTAGCCGATCTCAAAACTCTGTCCGACGAGTCGAATGCAACAGCAAAACGTGACGTCATGATGCGTCGTTTCCCTGATCCGATCTCGGGAGTGGTCTTGGGTCAGATCGTCGCCGCAGTTACCGCTACGCAGCCTCCGGCAAAAATGCTGACCGACACCGAAAGAGCGGCAAAGCTGGAGCAGATCAAGGAAGCTTACAAAAAACGTGAACCTGTCTTTGAGCTTGAGATGCTCAAGTTCTTCCTCAAATCGTTTGCCGATCTGCCGGAAGGGCAGAAGTTCGCACCGGCTGAAGCCCTCTTTGGCTCGTTAAAAGGCTCTGCCCGCCGTCAGGCTGAGGCAAAGTTTGCCGATACGATCGTCAATGGCGAATATGCGTCCGCCGAAAGAACCGCAGGGCTTTACGGGCCGCGAACTATGGATTACCTGCCGGAACGTGAGGCCATTCTCACCTTCGCCAGAGGCGTTGCGGCGGAAAAGGCTGCTCTCGGTGTTCGTGGAGCCAAGTTCGGCGGCAGCATTGACCGTCTTCGCGTGCTCTACATGCAGGCATTGAAGGAAATGCGCGGCACTACGACGATGTATCCGGACGCGAACTTCACAATGCGTTTCACATACGGCCACGTTAAAGGCTACTCGCCGCGAGAAGCCGAATATCGCTCGCCGTTCACGACCGTCAAGGGCATGATCGAGAAGAATACAGGTGAAAAGCCGTTCGACGCACCGCAAAAGCTGATCGATCTGCAAAACTCGATGGATTTCGGCCGATATGGTGAAAACAACACCGTCGTGCTGAACTTCCTATCGACCACCGACATCATCGGCGGCAACAGCGGCTCGCCCATCCTCAACGCCAAAGGCGAACAGGTCGGCATCTGCTTCGACGGCAACTTCGAAGGCCTAGGCAACGATTTCTACTACGATTACAATGCAAATCGAACGATCTCGGTCGATATTCGATACGTCCTCTTCGTCACCGAAAAATTCGGCGGAGCGAAGTGGGTCGTAGATGAAATGAAACTCGTAGGCAAGAAGTAGGTCAAAACCGGGCGCGATAGCGACTGGATAAAGGCTTCGTCCACACGGACGAAGTCTTTTTTCTTTGGAAAAGTTCGATATTTCCGAGGAAACCCGCCGTATTTCCGGGGAAACGCGCCATATTTCCGGGGAAACGCGCCATATTTCCGAGGAAATGCGCTGTATTTCCTCGGAAAAACACGACATTTCCATAGTCGCGCCGTCCCCGACAAGTGTCGCGGGCTACTTTTCCGAATAATCCAGCTTGATCGAGTTCATTCCGCGTTGGATGACTTTCTGGCGGCGGACGACGCGTTTTCGGTTCTTGGTTGGGTTGAAGATGTTTAACGGGCTGGGGATCATTGCCGAGAGGTACGCGGCATCGCTCGGCGTGAGGTCTGAGGCGGACTTTTTGAAATAGGCTCGCGAGGCCGCTTCGGCACCGTAAATGCCGTCGCCCCATTCGATTACGTTGAGGTATATCTCGAGAATGCGTTTTTTTGTGAGTTCGCGTTCGAGAAAGTAGGTGTAAACCGCTTCGCGGCCCTTTCGCAGGAAGTTGCGGTCTTCGGAAAGGAAAAGGTTCTTAGAAAGCTGCTGCGTCACGGTCGAAGCACCGCGTTTGAAGCTCGGCATCGGCGGTATCCAGTCGTCTTCGCTCGGCTTGCAGTCCTTCTTTTCCTGCGGCGTCTTTGCCTCGGCCTCACACTCTTCGCGGGCTTCTTTTTCGCCTTCCTTTACGGCCTCGTCCCATGCCTTTTGGATCGCGTCCCAATCAAAACCGTCGTGCTCAAAGAATCTGGCGTCTTCGCCCGCAAGCACTGCACGCTGTAAATTAGGCGAGATCTGTTCGATCGGCATCCAGATCATAAACTTTCGCGGCTCACGGCCCTCAGCCGTCGCTTGCGAAAGTCGGTATTCGATCATCGACGAAGTCGTCGGATTCTCAGTCCGCAGACGCGAGATCGCCGGGAACGTGATGAACTCGTACAAAAACCACACGAGCAACGCTCCGACAAGAACGAGAGACAAGACTTTTATCCAATACCACATCCCTTTTAGTGAATAGTGAATAGTGAATAATGAATAGTCAAGAGCACAGGAATGTTCCCGCCGATTTACTAATCGCTATTTACTATTCACGATTCACGTTTTACTATTCACTTAGAAGCTATGGGGCAATACGACAATGTAGTTGCGGTAATACTTGGTGGCGGTGCGGGGTCGCGCCTTTTTCCCTTGACGCATGAGCGGTCGAAGCCGGCTGTACCGCTTGGCGGGACGTATCGACTGATCGACGTGCCCGTTTCGAACTGTATCAACTCAGAGATCACCCAGATATTCGTGTTGACGCAGTACAATTCCGCGTCGCTCAATCGTCATATCTCGCGTACATATCGTTTTTCAAGCTTCTCGACGGGTTTTGTCGAGGTTCTGGCAGCCGAACAGACAAAAGAGAACCCTGAATGGTTTCAGGGTACTGCGGACGCCGTTCGTCAGGTGCTGCCGCACTTGAGCGATCAGCATGTTGATACGTTGCTCATACTTTCGGGTGACCATCTTTACAGGATGGATTACACCGTATTTCTCAAACGCCACTTCGACACCAAAGCTGACATGACTGTTTCGGTTCATCCTTGCCGACGAGATGAGGCACCGGAATTCGGCTTGCTGAAAACCGATGCGAACGGCAAGATCGTCGAATTTCGTGAAAAGCCGACGGGTGACCTGCTCGAATCTATGCTTGTCGATACGACGGCCTTTGGACTGTCTGCCGCAGAGGCCGAGAGCCGTCCGTTTCTGGCGTCGATGGGGATCTATGTTTTCAACTACAACCGAATGGTCGAGCTGCTCAACGCCGATAATTCGTGGGTAGATTTTGGACGCGAGATAATCCCCGCTGCCATCGAGAAATATAATGTTCAGGCACATCTTTTTACAGACTATTGGGAAGATATCGGAACGATCCGCGCTTTTTACGAGGCAAATCTCGATCTGGCTTCACCGCTCCCGAAATTTAATTTCTTTGATGCAGCAGCGCCGATCTACACACGCAGCCGCTATCTGCCGCCTTCGAAGATGCACGGCTGCGATATCGATAATTCGATGGTCAGCGAAGGCTGCATACTGAACGGCGTCCGCGTTCGCAATTCGATCATCGGGCTGCGCAGTCGTATCGATAAAGGCGCAGACATTCAGGATTCAATAGTCATGGGCTCGGATTTTTTTGAATCGATATCCGAAATTACCGGTAACATTGCAAACAGGATCCCGCACATCGGCGTTGGCGAGAACACTATCATACGGCGTTCTATAATAGACAAGAACGTTCGTATCGGGAAAAACGTTCAGTTACTTAACAAGGACGGAGCGGAAAATTTTGAAGCCGACGACAAATCGTTCTATATCCGCGACGGAATTATCATTATCCCAAAAAACGCGGTCATCGCGGACGGCACCGTGATTTAGACATTTAACTTCGGATTGGTGTGAAATGGGTATATAATCTGTAGCATTTCCACAAGGATAAGCAGAGCGTGATCAAACGACATTACATTATCTATTCGGCTATCGCAGCATTGACTGTGATCTATACTTTTGCATTTATAGGCCTTAGCTCAAATGCAGCATCGAATCTCGACGAAGGCTTTGAGGCTGGCGGCAAAGGTTCCTACGCTGTTGGCACGGTCACACTGAAAACGGGTGAATGGACACTGGATGACGCTCTCACCGGAAGCCTGACCACCGATCACAAAATCGGCACCTTTGCTGCGCGCGTTCGCAACTCAGGCACAGTGAGGATGAATTTCAATGTTCCTAACGCCGGAACATTCTCCGTCCAACATGCGGTTTACGGAACAGATGCGAGCAGCACATGGGAATTGTGGGGTTCACAAAATGACGGGGCGACATGGCAGAAGTTTGGCTCCACCATCACCTCAAGTTCGCAGTCGCTCACGACTGAAACATTCACTATCGGAGCCCGAAAGGCGATCCGCTTTGAACTTCGCAAAATTTCAGGCGGAGCAAATCGCATTAATTTCGACAGTATATCGGTGACAAGCCTTGGCGGCAACACAACGCCAACGCCGACAAATACGCCAACCAATACTGCAACCGCTACTCCAACTAACACGGCCACAGCAACAGTTACTAGCACTCCGACAAACACAGCTACCGCGACTTCAACGGCAACGGCGACCTTTACTCCGACCGCGACACCAAATGTGATCATTAACGAAGTTGATTCCGATACGCCTGGTTCCGATGTGGCTGAGTTTGTTGAGCTTTATGACGGTGGTGCCGGAAACTCTCCTCTTGATGGGCTTGTGTTAGTGTTTTACAACGGATCGAACGATCTGTCTTACGCCGCATTTGACCTTGACGGTTTTAGCACAAATGCACAAGGGTATTTTACACTCGGCAACGTTGGCGTACCCGGAGTCGATATTACCTTTGCAGGCAACACGCTTCAAAACGGACAAGATGCAGTGGCTCTTTACGCCGCCAATGCTACGGACTTTCCTGTAAATACACCTGTAACTACGACGAATCTCCGCGATGCAATTGTCTATGACACCAATGACGCTGATGACCCCGGCCTGCTTGTTTTGCTGAATGGAGGTCAGCCTCAGGTTGATGAGAATATAGCCGCGAACGGCGATGTTGTTTCAATGCAGCGTTGTCCAAACGGTTCCGGCGGCAATCGTAATACAAGTACCTACACGATTTTTGGCCCGACGTCCGATGCTGGAAATTTGTGCGGCGGAACTCCGACAGCTACCGGAACGCCAACGAATACAGCCACTCCGATGGCAACCGGAACCCCGACAAACACTGCAACGGCAACCGCTACTGCAACAAACACTGCAACGGGTACACCAACGCCGACGAACGTTCATATAACGATGGGCAATCCTTCGAACGCCATCACGGATGTTAATCAGCCAACTAACTATTTGATGCTAAAATCGACCTACGTCCTGTCGTATCACCGAGACAATCGCAGGCCAAACTGGGTTTCTTGGCATCTAGATCCATCTTGGCTGGGTGGTACCCAACGACAGGATGATTACCGTGAGGATCCCGCTTTGCCGGCATCATGGTATCACGTCAACCAAAACGGTTACTCCGGATCCGGTTACGATCGCGGGCATATGTGTCCGTCAGGAGACAGAACATTAACCGTTCCTGATAATTCGTCAACGTTCCTGATGACGAACTTTATCCCGCAAGCTTCGGACAACAACTCAGGGCCTTGGGCGGACCTAGAAACCTACTGCCGCACGTTGGCAAATCAGGGCAATGAGCTTTACATAATTTCCGGCGGTTCAGGTATAAACGGTGTTATTGGACCTGCGCAAGTTGCCCTGCCAACAGAGACCTGGAAAGTCATAATTGTCATACCGCAAGGAACAAACGACGTTTCCCGTGTGACAACTTCAACACGAACTATCGCGGTCAGAATGCCTAATGAGGATGGCCTTGGGCTTAACTGGCGCAACTATCGCGTCAGCGTTGATAATATCGAAACATTGACAGGTTTCGATTTCTTCTCAAATGTGCCGTTGGGGATTCAGGCCGTTATCGAAGCAGTCGTGGACAATGGGCTTGTTGAGGATTGGGAATTGCTACCTGACCAATATACGATTGATGAGTTAGAAGCCGAACGGAAATACAGGCTTCAAGACGCGATCAAATGACTATTGACATCTTAGGGATTAAACCGGTTGCCATATTTATTGGTAGCCGGTTTTATTATCTCTGCCGTTTTTTACGAACGATATACGTTTCTCTTGCCCGCACTGCCAACCCCTCTCTTTCGACCTTTACTTTTAGCTTCCTGACTTTTCCGGGCTTTACGTCATCGGGGTAAATGCCAAGACTGTAAAATTCGCGCAGCTCGCTCGCGATCTTGGAAAATCCTTCCGACAAATTCATTGTCGTGCTGGCGAGATAAACAGTGCCGCCAGTCCGCAGTGCGAGTTGATCGAGAAATTCTCTGGCTCTTTCGTAATCTTCTGCACTTGTGCCCCGGCTGTTCGGTGTTGCGATCGTTGGAAGTGGAAACGGAATAGGAATGCTGCCCTGCTGTGGGATCGGGCTTTGAATAGGCGGCGTTGTCGGAATTCCTGTCCCATTCTTCATTTTCTGAACGTCGGCATAAGTGTCATATCGGATAGGATAAATGAGAGCGTCAAGTTCCATCGCATCACCGGTGTTATTCATTGCATTTGCCCTGCGGCTCGTCGTATCAACGCCGTCAGTAAACAGAATGATCGCTTTACGGCCTTCGATCCTCCGAAGGCGTTCGTTCATTACGAGATCGACGGCTTCGTATAGGCTTGTGCCCGTTGAGATCTTAGTGCCTTTTATCGCACGGTATATGGCTTGGCGGTCGTTGGTAGCTTCGCAGAGCATGTGAACTTCCTCATCAAAAGAGATCACCATCACCTTGTCCTGCGGGCGAAGCTGGTCGATAAACGCAATAGCCGCCGATTGTATCTCAGTGATCTTGAAGGTCGTCGAGTAACTCATATCAAGCACGAGAGCGACGGTAAACGGCTGCTGTTCGTTTGAAAACAACGCGAGTTCTTTTTCAACTCCGTCTTCAAAAACCTTGAAGTTTTCCTTCGCCAGCCCGCCGACAAAACGGCCTTTTTTGTCCATCACACGCACCGGTATGGTCACAAGCTGAGTGTCAACCTTGATGACCTCTGTATCATCTACAGTTGCGGCTGAGTCATCAACCGGACTTACACTTCCTGGTTCTGGAGTTGGCGAAGATTTAACAGGCCTCTGGTTTGATTTACCACCCGACGAAGAAGTGTCACGGCCGGACTGTGCCAGTATCCCAATGCCGCTAAAAAGAAGAATAAAACCCGCAGCAAAGTATGTTCCGATATTCTTCATTGAATGTTGACCTTAGAATACAACATTCGATGCCGCGAAGTGCAGAGAAGGATGCCGCATCGATAAAAAAGAAGACGTTTTAAGTCCGTCTTCGATTTGCAACTTTTGCATAGGAATCTTGGGTTATCTGCCGGCAACATTCCTGGTTGTCTGTCCAACAATGTAGCTGTTCTTGGCTCGAACGACGACGTTCGGACGCATAACACGAATCTTGATCTGTTTTCTATCCCCAACCTTGCCTACGTTTTCAGGATAGTAGCCAAGCGAATACTGGCGTCTCAGTTCTTCGGCAATGCCTGAGAACGCCGCTTCGACGTTATATAGCGACTGAGCCTCAAATTCACGTCCGCCGCTGTTCTGTGCCAGCATTTCGAGATATTTGCGACCTTTGTCATATTCGCCCCTAGAACCCGAACCGCCGCCCCGACCTGTATTTACATTGCCGCCTGATAGTATCGCACCAAGAATGTCGCCAATAGAAACCTGGCCGCCTCGGCTTCCCGGACCGGGAAAATTGCCGCCCATGTCACGAGACGTGTCGTATCGAAGAGTGTAAAAGATAGCATCGGCCTCTTCGGTAGATCGCAGCGTGCTGTCGTAGTTCGCGTGACGCGATGTGGTGTCAACGCCGTCGCTAAACAGCACTACAGCCTTTCTGCCGTCTATCTGCCGCAGTTGATTGTCGATCACATAATCGACAGCATCATAAAGGCTCGTTCCGTCACCAAATCGCGCTTCTCTGATCGCACTTCGAAGCTGGTTTCGATTGCCTGTGACCGGGCTTAGAACATGAACATCTTCATCGAACGAAATAACCATCACACGGTCGCCGGGCCGAAGCTGATTTACAAATGTAATGGCCGCGTTCTGTATCTCATCGATCTTGAACTGCGTAGAAGGACTCACGTCGATCAACAGAACAACTGTAAACGGCTGCTCGACAGACTGAAAATAATCAACCTTCTGCTGGATGCCGTTCTCAAATATTTGAAAGTCCTTTTGCTGCAAGCCTGCAATGAATCGGCCTTCGCGATCGAGCACCGACACCGGCATAGTCACAAGATTTGTTTCGACCTTGATAACCTCGTTGTCATCACCTGCTTTTGCAGGCGGTGTTGGCAACGAAGATGGATTCGGATATCTGCTGCTGCCGGACAACACCGGAGGACTGTTCGGTGTTGAGGATTTGTAAGGCTCATTCGCAATTCTAGGCGGCGTTGCCGTAGTCGCAACTCGCGGGCGCGTTGACTTGTCCGTCTGCCCAAACGCTGAAAAAGCGAAGCTCAATAAAAGAAGGCCTAATGTAGTAACAAATTTCATCAACCGCGTTCTCCAGACTCAGTAATACTTGGGAAAGCGCCGATTTGATTAGAAATTAGAATAATTCGTTGCTAATGATTTTCATCAAGGAAATCTATCGCAAGATCATGAAACCTGCGGCGAACAGAATTGATATTTACAAACGGCAATGCGTGGTTATGGGTACGGTTGGTCAGCAAGATAAATACCCGCTCTTTGACAGGATCGATCCACAGGCTCGTGCCCGTAAAACCAAGATGGCCAAAGCTCTCCCGTGACATTTTGCTCCCTGCTGTCGAGTCCTTTGTCGAAGCAAGCTGAAAAGCAAACGAGCGGTCTTCATTCATCCCCTTTGTAAAATTGGTGCGGAAAAGCTCACATGTTTCAGGCTTTAGAAGTGTCGTGTAATTCGGTAAAAACTGCTGGGCGATCTTGAATGTCTCTTCCGCAGTTGAGAAAAGCCCCGCGTGACCAGCTATACCACCCATAAAATAAGCGTTGCCGTCGTGAACCTCTCCCCAAATCTGATGAGTGCGGAAAGCGGAATGCGGAATGCGGAGTTCGGGAAATAATTCACGGCAAGTGTTTTGTTCATACTGATTTCCCTTTTCACTCGCCGCAAGCCGCATTTTTAATTCGGCTGGCGGATTGAAAAATGTGTCTTTTAGTCCGAGCGGACTAAAAATCTCTTTCCTTGATTTATCTTCCAATGAATTCTGTTCGCTCATACTAGCGAGTCTGTAACCCAAAAGCAGGAAATTTAGATCGCTGTAGACTACTGACGCTCTTGGCGACTGATCTAAGGGGAGATCTGTAATTGTTGCCTTCACTGCTTCGGGTATAAATTTCGGATCAAAAAAGACGGAGTAAAAAGGAAACCAGGCTCTAAAACCGGAAGTATGAGTTACAAGGTCCATGACTGTTATTTCAGCCTTGTCGTGCGACTTAAGCTCCCGGAACAACTTCCAGATCGGACTACTCAGACTCAGATATGAGTCGCTCTCCAGAAATCTCGCAAACAAAAGCCCCGTCACCAACACCTTAGTCAAACTCGCCAGATCGTAGACGGTGTCGATACTCGTCTCGATCCGTTCAGGTTCGACAACAGCAAAGCCAAGAGCATCCCGCAAAACGATCTCGCCTTTTTCAGCAACGAGATAGACGGCGGAAGGAAAATCACCTGCGTCTATACGTTCCTGAAGAAATTTTGATATTTGATCTTTCACGTCGCTAGCTTATATTTTGCACGATTTATTAAATTTTGGTGAACTTAGCATCGGGTTTATTGACAACAAAATGGACGGGCAATAAACTTTAATTCTAAATCTATTTCAAAGAGGTAAATATACTATGAGCAAAGCAGAATCTGCAGATTTGATCTTAAAACTATATGACTTGCGTCGCGAAGCCACCATGCGCGAGGCCCGCAATTGGATCTTTGGTTTTAATCCGACTAGCGCTGAGGAATACATGCAAACCATGATGGACGAGAAGGTCGGCGGGTATCTCAGGATGGTCGTTTCATATTGGGACATGGCCGCGACAATGGTGAATCAAGGAGCCATCGACGCCGACATGTTCGATCAAACTAATGGCGAGCATACCTTAGTCTTTGCAAAGATCGAGCCTATTCTTGCCGATCTCCGGAAAATGTGGGACAGGCCCGAGGCTCTCGCAAATCTGGAAAAGGTCATCATGGATCGCCCCGACGGAGCCGAAAAGGTCAAGAAAACGCAGGAGTGGCTGAAGACCATGATGGCTCAATTCGCCGCTGCGAAAGAAGCTAACGCCTAAACATCAAGTCGTTGGCGATGCTCAGCAATTTTTTCGAGTACGCCTACAGCAAGTTCTAACGCCCGCCGCCCGTCATCACCAGTGACAGGCGGCGACGTATTTTCTTCGATTGAATCTAAAAACGCCGTGATCTCTGCCCGAAGCGGCTCAACCTCGTTAATTTCAAGCCTATTTATCGAAATCCCGGCAAGCGGATGTACTGCTTCTGGATTTAATGACGTCACAGACGCAAACTTCGTCGCGTAATCAAGCACGACATATGAATTCGTTTGATAAAACCGCGTCTTTCGAATTTTTTCAGTGCCTATGCGTGACGCGGTAATATTCGCAACCGCTCCATTTTCAAATTCGATCCGTGCGTTTGCTGCATCAACCTTGTCGGAGATCACAGGAATGCCGACCGCACGAATTTCCGACACCTTTACATCTTCGCCGACCAGCCATTGAATCGCGTCGAGATCGTGGATCATCACGTCCAGCACGACATCGACATCGAGCGAGCGATTGGGGAACGGCGAAACGCGATGTATCTCGAAATAGAGCGGTTTTGTAACATGCGGCCTGAGAGCTACCATTGCCGGATTGTAGCGTTCGAGTTGGCCGACCATAAGTTTTGCACCGGATAATTTGGCAACGGCAATCATTTTGTCGGCCTCGGCAAGAGTTAAAGCGATGGGCTTTTCCACGAGGACGTGAACGCCTTTGTCGAGAAACGCACACGCAATTTCGCAATGAGTTTCGGTCGGTGTTGCTATCGAAACGGCATCGACTTTACCGATTAGTTCACGCCAGTCGGCAAAACTCGCCACACGATGTTCGGAAGCAATTGCCGCGACTGTTTCGGCGTTCGAATCGCATATGGCGACTAATTCGATGCGGCCTTCGCCAGCGAGTTCTGCATAGTTTCGAGCATGATGTCTGCCGAGGCTTCCAACGCCTATCGCAGCAACCCGCATTTTTAGATTTTCGCCCATAATTTGATAACAAACTTCTTTTCGGCAATACTTTACATTCTTTATTATGACGCCGGAAATTTCAAAGACCGAAGATCAAACCCCAAAAATCACCGGCAGGTTTGTCTGGATACTTTTCGGTTTCTTGATCGTTTTTGTCTATTTCTTCGCGCTCAATATTCCTTTGCTTGGCCCCGACGAACCGCGTTATGCTCAGGTCGCACGCGAAATGCTCGATCGCGGCGACTGGATCACGCCAACGCTCGGTGGATTTAACTGGTTCGAAAAGCCGCCGCTTTTATATTGGCTACAAATCGTTTCATTTAAGACCTTCGGAGTCAGCGAATTTGCAGCGAGGCTTGGCCCGGCTCTTTTCGGTCTTGGAACGATCGCAAGCCTTTGGCTGCTTGGCAAATTCGTGTCAGAAAGACCTCCAGTAGAGAATGGTTTAATTGACGCATCCGGTAATAAACCATCCTTCGCACATTCCACGGCCTTGATCGCTGCGTCAACGCTTGGCATCTTGGTGTTTTCGCGTGGAGCAAGTTTTGACATTATCATTACTTTTCCGATCACCGCGGCGTTGGTAAGTTTTTTCATCTTCTATCATCGAACAGACATTGGCATTAAACCGCCCGTTACCGGTTCTGACTTGATACCACTTTTCCTTTTTTATTTCTTTATCGGCATTGCACTTTTGGCAAAAGGACTGATAGGTACACTCTTTCCGTTTGCGATCGTCGGAGTTTTCTACTTACTATCGAGGCGTTGGCCGAGCCGAACATTTGTTTTCAGCCTGCTCTGGGGAAGCGTGGTCGCCATTGCTATCGCATCCGCTTGGTATCTGCCGATGTATCAACGTCACGGCTATCAGTTTATTGATGAGTTTTTTGTCCAACATCATTTTCAGCGTTTTACCTCAAATAAATACCAGCATCCGCAGCCATTCTATTTCTATTTATGGGTTTTGCCGTTGATGACACTTCCCTGGCTGCCATTCTTTTTCGCGTCACTCTGGAATGTCGTAAAAAGATCATTGCTGCCCTTAGCCAAAGAGACCTCAGAGACTAAATCTCCTCACCTTCTCTCTTCCTCTCCTCTTCTCTTCATCTCTCTTGCGTGGGTTCTTGTGCCACTTATTTTCTTCTCTTTATCCGGCTCGAAACTGCCCGGATACATTTTACCGGCCGTTCCGGGAGCCGTGATCATTACGTCGATATATGTCTTCGACCTGGTACGAAACAACCGTAAATGGCGTAAAGCGATTCTGATAATTGCAGCATCGACATTCGGAGCAACTATTCTCCTACTTATATTCGCCGTGCCGCGATTCGCTGAATCCGACTCAGTTAAAGCTCTTATTCAGGCAGCGAATAATAGCGGTTATGGATCAGATCGCGTTCTCATGCTTCACACCATCTCGCACAACGCCGAATTTTACGCCAGCAACCGCTTGCTGCGTGATGCAGATGGTAAACAGCGTCGACTTTCCGGTGTCAATGAAGTAACAAACGAGATCGCTGCAGAAAATGGCAAATCCGTACTTGTTCTGGTTCCACTCGAGTATCTTTCACAACTGACTAAAAATGAAAAGATAGAAACAGTGGTCATCAAAGACAATGGCGAGCTTGCTATTGCTGCTGTATCAGCCAAATAGGTTTTCATTCCGCAGCCCGACGAATCCGATCCATCAGGGCAACGCCGATTCCCTTCTCTTCTACACGCTCGCAGTAAATTTTCTGCACTCCTTCACGATCACATTCGCGAAAAAACTCGAAGAGCGAATGCGCATAATCACCTACTGTCGAACAAATATGCTCTCGTACAAATGTTACATTTAGCCGGTCTAGGCCGATATATGCAGCCGATTCGGTATCACCAATTTCAGCGGCTCTTTCTACGATGATGATCTTGGCCGTGGGCGAATAATGCTTGTGACGCAGGCCGGGACTTCGAGGAACTTCAGCTTCCAAGGTCTCATAGATCATTGTAGTAGGAACAACTGATCGAAGTTGTTCGATAGAAACCGAACCACTCCGCAAGATCAACGGAGCATCCCTCGTGCAATCGACGACAGTTGATTCCAACCCGATCTCTGTAGCATCGCCCTGTAAAATACAATCGATCCGGCCATCGAGGTCTTCGGCAACCGCTTGCCACGTCGTCGGGCTTGGCCGTCCCGACAAATTTGCCGACGGCGCGACGATCGGCGTTTCACACGCTGACAAGAACTGATGTGCAGGTTCATATCGCGGCATTCGAAAGCCGATGGTATCCAATCCAGCCGTCGCAATATTAGGAACGTTTGGCAGCTTCCTTAAAACGATCGTCAACGGTCCCGGAAAAAATACTTTAAAGAACCTCGCTGCGTGTTCTGTAACTTCGGCGGCTAGCAAATTGATCTGTTTAATATCCGCAACGTGCGCGATCAGAGGATTATCCCCAGGACGTTGTTTTGCTTCAAAGATCTTTGCTATCGCCGAAGGGTCAAAAACGTTTGCCCCGAGGCCGTACACGGTCTCGGTCGGAAAAGCCACAATTCCACCGCGTTTTATGAATTCGGCTGCCTCGATCGGGGAAGTTGTAACAACAGTTTTCATTTACTAAAGCTTCACGCAAAGCCGCCAAGAAAGCAGATGGACGCAGATAAAAGGACTTTCTTATCCGCGTTCATCTGCGTTGATCTGCGGCTAATTTTTCTTTTCTCTGCGTTCTCAGTGCCTCTGTGGTGAATTCTCTCTTCTTCAAGTTAAAATAGGACTGTGACCATCGCGGAAAAATTAAAAATCCTTCCGACCGACGCCGGGATTTATATTCACAGGAATGTAGCCGGCAAGATAATCTATGTCGGCAAAGCAAAAAATCTGCGCAACCGCGTGCGGTCGTATTTTCAATCGAGCCGAAATCATGATCCGAAAACTCGCCAATTGGTAAAGGTCATCGCAGATTTCGAGTTCATCGTTGTCGATAACGAGGTCGAAGCCCTTGTGCTCGAATCAAACCTCATAAAAAAACATAAGCCTCGCTTTAATGTTTTTCTAAAGGACGACAAATCTTACCCGCATCTAAAACTGACAAACGAACCATTTCCAAAAGTCGTTGTCACTCGAAAGATCATTCGTGACGGATCGAGTTATTACGGACCTTTTTTGCCTGCTGTACTCGCACGAAATACGTTGAATCTTGTGAACCGCGCGTTTCAGCTTCGAACCTGCGAGATTGAGATAAACGGTAAGCTTCCGCGTCCGTGCCTCGAATATCATCTCAAACGCTGCCTCGGCCCTTGCGTCAAAGGCCTGTGTACGCAAGCCGAGTATCAAGAAGCAGCCGCCGACGTCAAAACCTTGCTCGAAGGCAAAAACAAAGAGCTTGCCAAGACGCTCGAATCGCGAATGTGGCAATTTTCCGAACAGGGAAAATATGAACTTGCCGCAAAATATCGCGACCTGCATCGCACGGTTCTCGCTTTGAGTGAAACTCAAAAAATGGCGACCACTGCGGAGCGAGATATCGACATTATCGGCTTCTATCGCGAAAATCAGCGGCTCGCACTTCAGCTTTTTACAATGCGCGAAGGCCGCATTGTTGGCCGCCGCGAATTCTTTTGGGAAGACTTACCCGAAGATAATTCCTTCAACGCGGCAGAGTTTCTCGGCGTCGTTCTTGCCCAATATTATTCGACGGATTACGTTCCACTCGAGATCCATGTGCCTCAGGATTTTGAAGATCGCTCAGTGCTTGAAAAAGCACTAACGGAACGTCGCGGCCGCAGAGTAAAGATCCTTGATCCCAAACGCGGTAAAAACAAACATCTGGTAAAGCTGGTCGAAACAAATGCAAAGATCGCTTTTGAACAGCGTTTCCGTGTGCTCAAACCAGATTCTCAAAAGGTCTTAGAAGAACTTCAGGAATTGCTCGAACTCTCGTATTTTCCCGAACGGATCGAGTCGTTCGATATTTCAAATATCTCAGGTTCGGAAAATGTTGCGGGCATCGTCTCATTTGAGAACGGCAAACCTGCACGCGCCAATTACCGCCGTTTCATTATCAAATCCGTTGAAGGTGCAAATGACTTTGCTTCAATGCACGAGGCAGTCTTTCGCCGTTACAAGCGTCAGGTCGATGAGCAAAAACCTCTGCCCGAACTTGTTTTCATCGACGGCGGCAAAGGCCAGCTTTCTGCGGCAGCCGCCGCGATGCAGGCTCTCGACCTTGAGCAGATAATGCTTGTCGGCCTCGTCAAACCGCCTAAACAACATAACCAGATCTCGCATCTACTAATTTACGGACGCGAAGACCGCCCCATACCGTTTGACCGAAATTCGCTTGCGTTTCGGCTCGTCCTTCAAATCCGTGAAGAGACTCATAAAACGGCTATCGAATTTCACCGAAAACGCCGAGAGAAACGCGACTTCTCATCCGAGCTTTCCGAAATTCCCGGCATCGGCGATAAACGCAAGATGAAACTGCTGCGAGAATTTGGGTCGATCGAGCGTATCTCAAAGGCAGCGGCAGAAGACTTGCGGCCTTTCGTCGGTCCAAAAGCTGCCGCTGAGATCGCAGATCATTTCGAAAATCAACGTAACCTTGCCTCTCGTTCGTGAGAAACAATTGAACGTTAAGCAGCAATGCCTTCAGCAGTCTCATGCAACGTCGGAGTGTCGGCATGAGGAACAAAGCATTTGCGGCAGCGGGCCTCGTATTTATCGCTCGCACCGACCTCGACGCGAGCTTCAGATGCAACCGTTCGCTGTGAGTAATTTGCTGTCGCACCGCATTTCACGCAGATCGCATGAGTCTTGGTGATAAATTCAGCAATAGATAAAAGCTGCGGCATCGGCTCGAAAGGCTTTCCGGTGTAATCCTGATCGAGCCCGGCAATGATGACGCGTTTGCCCTGTTCGGCGAGACTGTTAACAGCATCAACGATCGCCATATCGAAAAACTGCGCTTCGTCGATTCCGATGACCTGAGCATAGATGTCGATCTGGGACATCATTCCGGCAGTGTCGGCAACAGGAATAGAAATGTGCTTCTGGCCGGAGTGCGAAGCGATCTCCTCCTCCGAATAACGCATATCAATTCCAGGCTTGAACACCTGGACCTTTTGCCGCGCGATCCGCGCACGTGTAAGCCTGCGGATCAGTTCCTCGGACTTGCCCGAAAACATCGATCCGGCAATAACCTCGATCCAGCCGGTGCCATTTTGGCGGACTTGCCGGCGTTCGGTAGAATTATCAAATGCAAATTCTTCAACCATAAATAATATGAATTCCCTGAAATCTCACCGCTTTTTAGAAGAAGTTGAGATTACCATGTAGCAAAAGTTTTGTCATTTTCAGACCCGGAATTTATCAAATCCGCCAGAGCATGCATTGTTTCGTCCACAGATATCTTGTCGATCGTTTTATCGCGAATGATCGCAAGTCTGTCGGTCAAAGGCAGATACGTCATCGGAGCACGCTCGTCCAGAAGCAACAGGATCGGTGTTCCGGCACAAGCCGCAAGGTGCATCGGGCCGGTATCGTTTGTCACAAACGCTTTCACAAGCCCCGCAGCAGCTATAAACTGAGCCAGCGAAAGACCGTCAACTAGAATTGTAGACGGCGGAAACAATGCCTTGACTTGATCTTTGATCGCTTTTTCCTCGGGGCCAAGAAACACGACAGGAATGTAACCATCGCTCACCAGCCGAGATGCAAGCTGCGCAAAATTATCGAGGCTCCAACATCTGCTTGGATGTCCCGCTCCGGGAAAAATCCCGATCAATCGATCCTGCGAGTCATTGAAAAATTTAGCCCGAACAAATTCGAGGTCAACCGCTGAAGTCTGAAAGACAAATCTACGATCACTGCCGTCAACTCCAAGCGGAATCAGAACATCGAGATATCGGTCGCCAAGATGCTTGGCCTTGTCTTCCTTGGGCGGTGATGGACTAAAATTTGAAAGTATGTCAAGCGAGCGGCTTTCTCGATTTGCCAACAGCCGATGCTTTGCCTTTGAAAGAAATGCGAGCAGGTTAGTTTCAGAGAGGCTGTGAAGATCGATGACGAGATCGATCTTCCGGCGTCGGATGTCGCTTACAAGTCTAAAGATCTTTGCGATAGATGCGAGCCTCGGCCCATCTCGCAGTTCGACACGGTCAACCTTAATGACCTCATCTGCCAGTCCGGAAAGGGTGACAATTTCGCCCGCAGCCATTCCCGTGAGCACAGCAATATTTGATGCGGCAA
Organism: Chloracidobacterium sp.; assembly: GCA_016711345.1. NCBI lineage: Bacteria > Pseudomonadati > Acidobacteriota > Blastocatellia > Chloracidobacteriales > Chloracidobacteriaceae > Chloracidobacterium > Chloracidobacterium sp. The sequence goes on along the minus strand of JADJTD010000001.1, from coordinate 3,127,215 downwards.
ACTTGTGCCTGATCGCTTTGAGAGCGGGCAAACTGAGAACTACATCGCCAAGCTGTCCAAAATCGATGACGAGAATATTTTGAAAATTACGCGTCTTGTGGTCCAAAAAAGTCTAATTACCGCGAAGGTCCGTTCCGGTCATTTCGAGCGGCTTATCAATGCCCAGCACACTTAATATCGTCGGAGCAACATCCTCGAGAGCCCCATTTCCTTTTAGTTTAATTTCACCTGCTTGAGCGTCGATATAATGAAACGGCACGGGATTTGATGTTGCTGTCGATCTGCTCTCGCTATTGGTCTTGGCGGACATCTCTTCACAATTACCATGGGTCGAAGTTATCATGACGACACCGTCGCGTTCCTGCATGCCGGCACAAATTCCACCCAAACATGTATCAATATATTGTATCGCTGCAACCGTTTTCGACATATCGCCGGTTCCGGCCATCATATCGGCGGCAGGAATATTGATAACGAAAACCCCTTTCCCTGTTGATTCCAATTCTCGCAGAAATTTATCAGTGATCTTAAAACTTTCGGCCTCCGGCTGCCCAAACTTCGACCCGTTCATCGGCGACGGCACTAGTATCTGCTGTTCGAATTGACGCTGGCCATCATCGCCTCCGTCAAAGAAATACGTCAAATGATGAAACCGTGAAGACTCAGTGATCTTGAAATTCGGTATCTCAAGTTCCGATAGGATCTCAGTCAGCGTATTTTTCTCCGGCTCACGCCCAAAAGCGACCGGAAGCCCAAATCCCGCATCATATTCAGCCATGCACACAGTATTCACGATCGGTTTAGTACCTATCGATCCGTCAGGAATTGAAACTGATCGCACTATCTGCAGCATTCCATCGGCGCGATGATTAAAGAAAACAACCAGATCATCGTCTTTAAAAGTCGTGACCGGTTCTCCAGATTCACGTTCGAGAATGATCGGGGAAATAAACTCGTCCGAAATACCACGCAAAAACGAACTGCGTATCGCGGTTACAGCATCGGCCGCTCGTTCGCCTTCGGCATAGGCAAGCATCGTGTAAGCACGCGCCGTTCGCTCCCAATTCTCGCTGTTGTCCATCGCAAAATAACGCCCGCAGAGCGTGGCGATCTCACCAATACCGATGTCCGCGAGCTTTAGCTCAAGAGCCTCAACATAAACATCTGCCGTTCGCGGCGCAACATCTAGGCCGTCAAGAATGCAGTGAACAAAAACGTCCTGCAACTCATGCCGCTTTGCCATTCGCAGCAAAGTAAACAGATTTTCGGTCGATGAATGGACTCCGCTATCGCTGAGAAGGCCGACAAAATGAACTGACGAGTCGCTCATTTTTGCCTTTTCGAAGGCTGATCTCAGCACCTCATTGTCCATAAAAGAGCCTGACTCGATAGCATTTTTGATCCGTGAGATCTCAGTTTGAGCGGCACGTCCCGTTCCCATTCTTAAGTGGCCAACCTCAGCATCGCCAACATCACTTATTTCTCCATCACCTTCAGCGGTCGTTGACAAAAGGGTCATCGGAAACGTGCGGCATATCTCGACGTAATACGGCGTGTGAGCAGCGGCAATTGCGTTTCGTTCCGTTCGCGGTGCATATCCCCACCCGTCTAATATGACGAGGGCAACTGGACGTTGGTTTGTTAGGTTATTTGATTCCATCTATAAAGGGCGGCCCGAACGGCCAAACGAAGGTGCAAAACAATTATAAACGATTACACCTATGCGAGAGCAACAATTACTTTCGCCCGGACGAAGCATGGATCCGAAACTCAGGCGCGACCGCAGGTAAACCGGCTTCAGTGCGTGCTCGGTTCACAAGATAAGTGTGTTTCAGCATATCCTGCCTCAAAAGCTCTCTGAAATACTCGCTGACCGAACTGTAGCCGAACGATCTTACCCGCTTTTCTACATATTGCCTCGCCTCGGCTGGGACGGAAATATTTATTGTTGCTCTAGACATCACTTACTCCTTTTAGCTCCCTTCAAAATCGCCGATTGTGGCACAGCCTGACACAAAAGATCGGCTCTGACCTTACTTAAACACTGTCAACATTACACTTAACCCTTGTACTTCGGCGTTCCACTCCGTTCCGCCTCGTTCCAGTGCTCGACGGAACGCTCTAACTGTTGCAATTGTTGGAATAACACCATTTTTCTTACCTCGTTCCGCCATTTTTCGAAAAAAAAATATCTATTTCACCGGTCGCCGACTTACTGGATACATAGTAGCAGATGTTGCGTTGTTTGTCAAGCTTTTTATCTGTGCAACAGATGGATTTGAGGAGCTTAACGACGCGAATCGGATATTTAATCTAGTATGCGTCGGGAGCGGGACGCTCCATCCAGCGTTCGGGATGTTTTAGGCCGGTAAAATCAAACTGGCTATAGAGGCCGTGTGCATCATAGGTCGCGAGCAGCCAACGCCGCAACCCTTGCAAGTCAGGCTGTGCAAGAATGATTTCCATCAGCCATTTGCTCAGGCCTTTGCCGCGATGCTCTTCGAGAATATATACATCGCCAATGTATGCAAAAGTCGCCTTGTCTGTGACCACGCGAGCAAATCCAACCTGAACGCGGCCGCGATAAACCCCAAAACTCAACGAATTTTCGATAGCCGTCAATGTCTGTTCCATCGTGCGGTTTTTCGCCCAATACGATTCCTGCGATAGGAAGCGATGGATCGCGCTCAGGTCGAGCCGCCGCTTGTCAGTATCTATCTCGTATTCACCTTTTCGTTGTTTCATGGCAGATTAAATCCCAAGAACGCGTCGTGCACGACTGCAAAATCCGGCGGTTGCGGCCTGCGGATATTTTGCCGCTACGAGCCGAAGTTCGTCGAGTAGTTCAGGCTCGTTTTCCGCAACCTTTGCGGCGACAGTCATCGAAAAAACGCGTACCGCTACGGTCTCAGCCGGATCGGCAAGCAGATTGTAGCATGCATCAAACACCCGTCCTTGATAGCGTTTGGGAATATTAACAAACTGAAACAGCCTTGCAACATTGCGTTTAACGGCGACGTGAGCGTCATCTCGTTCGAGCTGCTTTATCAGTACGTTGAAATATGGTTTTACAAGCTCAGGATGCCGCTCAATACAGTAACTTACTGGCCACGCCGCACGCTGCGAAAGCCTGTAAACCGGGCCTAGAAGATATTTCATCAATTCCGCAAACCGCACAGGATCATTGCCGACATAATCTGAGATCTTCGTCGCTTGTTCTTTTGAATGAACTTCGAGAAGGGCGTCGCGGATGTTCATGTCACAAAAGCACCATCTTAATGCACCCTCAGTATAACTCCCGTTTGTCGACCCCTAATCGCGAGAGTTTGGCAAGATACAAGCCAACTGCCTGAAAACTTTTAACTTCCGGACAGTAGCGATTAACAACATGATACTGCCCGTTCCTAGAGCCCTCAATGACCCACTCTGAACCATCAAGGCAGATTGTCACCTCGCCTTTTTCATTGGGTTCCTGTTTTTTTTCTAGGTAGGGCAACTCCCAAAATGAAGCTTTTCTCAGCAGGTCAAGCAAGCGATCCCATTCTTTTCGTCCCAATGTGCGCTTTTTCTCGACCTTGAGTTCTCCCGCATCATACCCGCCCTGTCCACTTAAACGCTTTGCAATAAGAACATAGTTGTTTTTATGTTTTTCAACTCGAATCTTTATTGGATTGTGGAAAGTTGGAATAAAGGTTATTCGATAAATTTCAGTATTCGAATCTTCAACCGGTAAGACAGGGTCTTCTCCGAACAGTTTAGATACCTTTATGTTGCCCGAACTGGAAAGAACACTCTGCCGAGGCGTTTCCTCCTGCGCCAAAGCCGTGGCAAATAAACAAAAAATAAGAATGGTTAATCCAAGTATCGGCCTCATGGTTTAGATAGGTACCTGCAAAATACGAAGTACTCACTGGGGGAACCGTTGACAAACTATTAGTTGCTAGGAACGAGTTTTTAGTTGGTAGAACGCCTTACGACCTGGATACTTTGCCGAATCGCCTAGGTCCTCTTCGATCCTCAGCAGTTGATTGTATTTTGCGATGCGGTCCGAGCGGCACAAGCTGCCGGTCTTGATCTGGCCGGCGTTTGTTGCCACTGCGAGGTCGGCGATGAAATTGTCCTCGGTCTCGCCAGAGCGATGAGATATCACGGCGGTCATGTTGTTTGTCCTTGCAAGTTCAATTGCATCAAGTGTTTCTGTGAGAGTACCGATTTGGTTGACCTTGATCAATATTGAGTTTGCGGCATTAACATCGATTCCCTTTTGCAAGAATTTTACGTTTGTCACGAATAGATCGTCACCGACAAGCTGTACTTTGTCACCGACCTTTCCGGTTAGATTTTTCCAACCGTCCCAGTCGTTCTCAGCCATGCCGTCCTCGATCGAGATGATTGGATATTTCGAACACCAGTCAGCCCAATAGGATGCCATTTCCTCTGATGAAAGCTCTCGATTGTCGCTCTTTTTGAAGATATACTTGCCGTCCTTATAAAATTCGCTTGAAGCAGGATCGAGAGCGATCATTACATTTTCGCCTGCTTTGTAACCGGCTATGTCGATGGCTTCAAGAATCGTTTCGACCGCTTCGTCATTAGATTTGAGGTTTGGCGCAAAGCCGCCTTCGTCGCCGACACTGGTCGAATAGCCGCGTGATTTAAGGACGTTTTTCAGATTGTGAAAGATCTCTGCTCCGCACCTGAGTGCCTCACGAAAGCTGTCCGCTCCGACAGGCATGACCATAAATTCCTGAAAATCGACATTGTTATCTGCATGGGCGCCGCCGTTGAGGATATTCATCATCGGAACCGGCAGCGTTTTGGCGTTCGTGCCGCCGATGTAGCGATAAAGCGGCATTTCCTGAAACGCTGCTGCGGCTCTAGCGTTTGCCAGTGAAACCGCGAGGATCGCGTTGGCCCCTAGTTTTGATTTATTTTCCGTGCCGTCCAGGTCGATCATCGTCTGATCGATCAATGTCTGATCGAGACAATCGAGCCCTTCTAGTTCCCGGCCAATTGTTTCGTTGACGTTACTAACGGCGTCCAAAACACCCTTGCCCAAATAACGAGATTTGTCTCCGTCCCTAAGTTCTACGGCCTCATTCTCGCCCGTCGAAGCCCCGCTCGGAACCGCCGCGCGTCCCTGCGTTCCGTCTTCCAAGATCACCTCGGCCTCAATAGTCGGATTACCGCGCGAATCCATTATCTCGCGTGCCCAAACCTGCTCAATAAAACTCATTTTTGCTATATTCTCCTCTGTAAGATTTTCAACGCAAAGACGCTAAGTTGCAAAGACGCAAAGCTGAGATTTTTTTATCTTGCTTTGCGTTTTTGCTCCTCTGCAACTTTGCGTTGAAGTTCTAATCTTCGACCGTCTCAACTTTTTCCATTCGGACCTGCTTGATGCGGCGTTTATCGACCTTTTCGATCTTGAAAATATGGCCGTTGAACGGCACGGTCTCGCCTTCTTCCAAAACTTGGCCTGCCTCGGACATCAGGAAACCGGCGATCGTCGTATAACCTTCGGAAACGGGCAAATTCATCTCAAGACGCTTATTGAGGTCGCGAACCGCGAGGCTGCCGTCCAGCACATAGCTTCCGTCCGGCTGCTCATCTATTTGTTCGTTGACCTCTTCGTCATGCTCGTCTGAAATGTCGCCAACTATCTCTTCGAGAAGGTCTTCCAGCGTAATAATGCCTTCGACGCCGCCATGTTCATCAACGACAAATCCGAAATGGAATTTCTCTCTCTGCATTTGCCGCAAAACGTCTTCTAGATGTGCAGTATCGACCACGTAATTCGGTTTATGCAGTATCGCGGCAAGTTTGAATGATTTCGGTTTGAGCATATAGCCGACGAGATCTTTGCTGTGAATAAAACCGGCGATCTCATCGAGTGAACCGCGGTAAACCGGAAGCCGTGAATAACCGCTGACCGCAAAAGCTTTCGATATCTCATCAAGTGTGCTGTTTTCAGGAACTGCGATGATGCCCGTTCGCGGTATCATCGCCTCCTTAACCGTCGTTTCGGAAAACTCAAAGACCCTGTTTATTAATGTTCTCTCTTCCTCGTTAATTTGACCGCTTTCTTTCGACAGATTGATCAGGCTGCGTATTTCGTCTTCGGTATAACTTGATCCGTGTTCGCCTGAAGGATGGAGCCCAAATAGCCTTACCGTCTTTGTACCTGCCCAATCTAACAAGCGGATCGGATAGCTAAATATTTTGTAAAAAAGGAGAAGCGGCGCGGCGATGACAAAAGAAACTCGCTCGGATAATTCAAGGGCGGCTGTTTTAGGAGCAAGTTCACCAAATACAATATGGAGAAAAGTTATAAACGAAAACGCTATTACAAACGAGATAGTGTGAAGCACAGTGCCGGACACTAAAAATTGCGCTCCGGTAATTTCGCCAATGTAGATCAATAAAGGTTCGAGAATAGCCGCAACCGCAGGTTCGCCGATCCATCCGAGTCCCAAAGAGGACAAAGTTATTCCAAGCTGCGTTGCGGAAATGTACGCATTCAGGTTGTTTAGCATCCCCAACAGACGCACAGCCGCTTTGTCACCCTCAGCAACCATTGCCTCGATCCGGGATTTTCGTACTGCGACTAACGCAAACTCGCTCGCAACAAAAAAGCCGTTCGCAAGCACGAGGAATATAACCAACAATATCTTGAAGAATGTGGTAAGCAGCGTTGGCATTTCTGCCACGGTTTCAATTTGAGCTGCAAAAAATAGAAGCAAACTGGCAGGGTCGTCCATTATCGAAGTCAGTGTTGAACATGTGCGACATTTTCCAATCAGGCAGTCGCCACCTATTTCCTATTTAGATCTCACCAAACCGGTGATTAGCGAACGATTATAGCACAAAAAACGGCTCATCCGGCTTTCAAATATTAACCTCGCGATCGTCAAGCATCTCCTGGATCAGCATCCGGCATGACCCACAGCCGCCACCTGCATTGCAAATGCTAGTCACTTCGTCAACAGTGTTTAGTGAATCTTCGGCGATCAAACCTTCAATTGTTTCCTCAGACACACCAAAGCAAGTGCAGATCAGAGCCTTCTCACCCAGAAATTCCTCGATCTGGCTGGTTCTATGGTCGGCAAAAGCGGCTCGAAGCGATTGGATGCAGACAGAGGCACATTCTATTCGACCCTCCGGCATTTCGCCGAGGTTCGATTGAATATGCATAGTCAAGTCGTAATCGGTCAACCCGTGAAGATCTGTGAGGCTTCTTCCATAAACGTATTCAGCCATCACATCAGCAGCGGCAAGCATAAAACCACATCCGTTCGACGCAAAGGATGCACTGGTTACCATGCGACTTTCTTTATTGATCGACAGCAAAAACCGAACAAAAGAGCCGCAGCAAAAATTTGCGGCAGTCGCTGATGCACTCGGTACAATGTCACGTCTATCATTTGCCAGCCGAGCAAGCCTGTCGGAAATATTGTCAGGATAAACCACGCCTTAGATGGTAAACATTTTGGGGCATTTCGCAAATCAGGGGCGGGCGGCTTTTACAATTGCGGATTAACAATTTACGATTGAATTGTTATGCGACGCATTTTGCTTTGCCTTGTTACACTGCCCTTTTTGATTTCGTGGGATTGCCGTCCCGCGGCTCCGCCTGTATCGGTCTCAAATCAGCCTCTAACCGCAGGCGACAGGCAGCCAATGAAGCCACTATCAGAAATGAGTTGGACCGATGCGGAACAGCGGGTTCAAAAACTCTCTGATCTGAAAGGAAAGGCCGTGATTCTTGATTTTTGGGCAACAAACTGCCCTCCTTGCAGAGCTGAGATCCCTCATTTGAATAGTCTGATTGCAAAATACGGCCCGGAGAATTTACAGGTCCGCGGACTGCACGTTGGCGACAGTCAGGACAGGAAAGAGATACCGAAATTTGTAGCTGAAACGCGGTTAGATTATCCGATAGCATTTCCCGAAGATGACCTGACCAACTTTATCTTTGCGGCTCGTACCGACATACCCCAAACCGCCGTCTTTGACCGCCAAGGTACTATGATCGCAAAGATCGTTGGATTTAGCCCTTCCATTCAGAAGGAACTCGACGCCGCTGTCGAGAAGGCCGTGGGAACGCAATGATCTATGAGAGATATTCCGGTCGGCAACGGTAATCTGCTCGTCAATTTCGACGATAAATACCAAATTCGCGACATTTATTTTCCGCACGTCGGGCAGGAAAATCACACTGAGGGTTTTCCGTTTCGCTTTGGCGTGTGGGCTGACGGCGAGTTTTCGTGGGTCTTTTCGGATGACTGGGAGCGGTCTTTGAAATACCTGCACGAAACATTGGTCACTGATGTCGTTCTCACAAACAAAAAATTAGGGGTCAAGATAACCTGCAATGATACGGTCGCGAGTCATGACAACATTTTTTTGCGTCGTATTCGGGTGACAAACTTGATAGACGCAGAAAGAGACGTTCGCGTATTTTTGCATCACGATTTTCGGCTTTATGAAAATAATGTCGGCGACACCGCATTTTACGATCCCGAAAATCTAGCGCTTGTCCATTATAAAAAACACCGATATTTCCTTATAAACACCGAGCCGCATTTTGACACATTCGCTACAGGCAGAAAAGCCTTTCGCGATCAGGAAGGCACTTGGCGCGATGCTGAAGATGGCGAGTTGCACGGCGGAGTGATCACCGAAGGCTCAGTTGATTCGACTATAGGACTTCATTTTTCTCTCACATCCGGAGAAACCAGCGAGTTTTACTATTGGATCAGCGCCGGGACGACACATTCTGAGGTCGCAAAATTAAATCGCCTTGTTCTCGCCAGAAAGCCGTTCGAATTTCTCGCTTACACCGAAAATTACTGGCGTGCATGGGTGAATAAAAATGACGTAGATTTCGGTGATCTGCCGCAGTCCGTCATTGATCTCTATAAACACTCCCTTCTCATTATCAGCACACAGATCGATGATGGCGGAGCGATACTTGCGGCAAACGATTGGGACGTAACGGAAAGGGCGACCGATCATTACAGCTATTTATGGACACGCGATGGAGCCTTTGTAGCAAATGCTCTGGACGCAGCCGGCTATCCGGAAATAACACGCACTTTCTTTGATTTTTGCAATAAAATACCTCATCCAAAGGGTTATTTTATGCAGAAATACAATCCCGACGGCACGGTTGCTTCGGGCTGGCATGCGTCGTGGGACATTCATAACAAGCGTCAGCTTGTTCCGATCCAGGAAGACGAAACTGCTCTTGTTATATGGTCGCTGTGGCAGCATTACGAATGGTATCGTGACATAGATTTTGCACACAGGCTGTATGTTGAACTTGTGGTTGATTGTGCACGGTTCATGGTCGAATATCGCGATCCAGAGACGAAGCTGCCGCAGCCGAGCTGGAATTTGTGGGAGGATCGTCGCGGCATTCATACTTTTACTTGTTCAACGGTCGTTGCGGGTTTACGAGCGGCAGCAAATTTCGCTGAGTTGTTTGGAGAAAATGACAACGCTATAACTTACAAAACCGCTGCTAATGAGATCGTTGAAGCAATGCGTGAACATCTCTACAGTCCGCAGCTCGGCCGGTTTTTGCGGTCGCTGCAGGTTAATGGAGATCATTCACTGACCGCAGATACAACCATTGATGCTTCGCTGTTCGGCGTATTTTATTTTGACTGCTTTGATATCGACGATGAGATGGTTGTCGGAACAATGAAAGCCGTCGAAGAAAAACTCTCGAACAACACCGAATTTGGCGGGCTTGCAAGATTTGAAAATGACAGCTATATGAAAGTTTCCGAACAAATAACCGGAAATTCATGGTTTATCTGCACGCTCTGGCTGGCTGAGTATTACATTGCAAAGGCTAAAACGGCGGGTGACCTTTTACCGGCGCTTGAAATTCTCCAATGGACGGTTGACCGTGCTTTGCCTTCTGGTGTTTTGGCGGAGCAGGTCGATCCTCTGACAGGCGAAGAGATCTCAGTCTCGCCGCTCACATGGTCGCATTCGACGTTTGTCGCTACTGTGCATAGCTATTTGGATAAAAGAAAAACCTTGGCGTCTTAGCGTCTTTACTACTTTGCGTTAAAATCTAATCAATGCGAAAAGCAAAGATATTAGCCACATTAGGCCCGGCATCGAATTCGCGGCCGATTTTGGAAGAGATGCTTAAAGCAGGTCTAAATGCCGTGCGCATAAACATGTCGCATGGCACGACCGACGAGCACGCAGAAAATATACGCACCGCCCGTGCAGCTGCTGCTGCCCTCGGCCTACCGCTAGCGATCCTCATTGACCTCTCCGGCCCAAAGATCCGCACACGGACATTAAAAGACGGGCTGCCGGTCATTCTCAAAGCAGGGCAAAGTTTTACGATCACGACCCGCGATATTGTCGGGAACGAAAACGAAGTTTCGACGAATTTTGATCATCTTCCCGACGCGGTCGAGGCAGGCGCTCGTATTCTTATTGACGACGGAGCGATCGAACTTGTCGTCGAATCTGAGAGCGGAACAGAAGTCTTTTGCCGTGTCGTGACCGGTGGACTGCTCAGCGAACGCAAAGGCATCAATCTGCCAAACACGCCGCTTCCGATCCCGTCAATGACCGAAAAGGACCACGCCGATCTGATATGGGCAATGGAGCAGAATGTCGATTACGTAGCCCTTTCATTTGTCCGAACGGCCGCCGATTGCATACAAGTCAAAGACATCATCAAAAAGCTGAATAAGCGTAAGCTCGGCCGCGCATTGCTAGTCGCAAAGATCGAAAAGGCCGAAGCCATCCAGAACCTTGACGAAATAATCGAAGCGACCGATGGAGTAATGGTCGCCCGAGGCGACCTCGGCGTTGAGACCAGCGTCGAACTCGTGCCCGTTTATCAAAAGCGGATCATTGAAAAGGCGGTCGCGAACGATAGATTTGTTATCACTGCAACACAGATGCTGCAATCGATGATCGAGCATACGTACCCGACGCGGGCAGAGGCTTCGGACGTTGCAAACGCCGTTTGGGACGGCACCGATGCCGTTATGCTCTCGGCAGAAACCGCCACCGGCAGGCATCCGGTCGAGACGATCAAGACGATGGCTCGCATCATTGATTCGGCTGAAACCATTGAAGTCGCTCAGTTGAGAAAGCCGGTGAAATTTAACCAACCGTCTTCTGCGAGAACCAGTCAAGCTCTCTGCAAAGCCGCTGCAGCCGCAGCAAAAGAGATGCAAACGGAAAAGGTCGCCGTCTTTACAGAGTCTGGGCTAATGGCTCGACGCCTTTCCGCGTTTCGCTCCGGACTGCTCACGTTTGCGTTAACGACTTCAGCGGACGCTCGAAACCAGTTGGCCTTGATCTGGGGCGTGCGGCCTTTCTATCACGAGAGTTTAAGTACGTCTGCGAGCGAACCCGACTTCGGCAATGTCACAATGATGGATCTGATGGATGCGGGCTCCGACTCCACCGAAGAGATGTTAAAAGTGGGCGAACTCACTCTCCTAAACGAAGGCGTCGTCGAAGTAGGCGAAACTCTTATTATGATGGCCGGCAGATTGTCGGGCTTGGGTTTGTCCAGTTCGGTGATCGTTTGGACGATAGGTGAACAAGTTCCGCGCAGGTAACAAAATGAAGTTAGCGTTTCTTTTAATACGGATAAGTTAGACGACCGCACCAAACAGTCTACCGACCAATGCGGTAGCTGCCATCGCTGCCGTTCCCCAAAACAAGACACGAAAAGCTCCCGCTAAAACGCCTGCTCCACCCGCTCGAGCAGCTACTCCGCCAAGCAGTGCAAGAAATACGTGAGAACTGCCAGCCACCCACGGGATCATTGCCGTGCCATTAACAATAGCCGTGACACCAAGCGGTAACGCCGCACCGATAGCAAAACTCACAGCTGAAAATAGTGCCGCCTGTATCGGCCTTGCACTTAGAGCCTCCGATATACCAAGTTCGTCGCGGGTATGAGCACCAAGCGCATCGTGAGCTGTTAGCTGTGTTGCCACTTCCATAGCAAGATCGGGAGAAAGGCCGCGGTCGATGTAAATTCCTGCAAGTTCGTGCAATTCGTGTTCGGGGCTAGCGGCCAATTCCCGCTTCTCGCGTTCAATATCGGCTTTTTCTGTATCAGCCTGTGAATGCACGGAAACATACTCGCCCGCTGCCATCGACATTGAGCCGGCGACAAGGCCCGCAACCCCCGCGATCATTACGGCCGCATGATCTGCATCGGCCGCAGCAACGCCTATCACAAGACTTGCCGTGGAAACAATCCCGTCGTTGGCACCTAAAACAGCTGCGCGCAGCCAGCCGATACGGTGAGTTCGATGTAATTCGCGATGGCTCATTATAATATTCTATCCAGAGACAGAATACTCTATTGGTGGTGTTTTGAGGAAAAGTTGTCGCGGCCATGACGAAGCGTCTTTGCCATCCAAACGAGTTCGTCGAGAAAGCCTGCAATGCGTTTTTCGTAGGCTTCGTCGAGAAGTTTGCCGTTCTCGTCAAATTTGTCTCCGACCTTTGGAAAATTGAGATCGCTAAATGTAACGACAAGGCCGAGTTCACGAACCATCGGAACACACGCTTCAATCACGCGAGTGCCTCCCCACGGTCCGGCGGACACGCCGACGAAGGCGACGGCTTTGTGGATATACTCTTTTAACAGCAGGTCGAGAACACTTTTCATGCTGCCGGGATAGCCGTGATTATATTCGGGCGTGACGATAACTAGGCCATCGGCGCGAATTATCGCATCGCGCCATTCGGGAAAATCTCCGCTGATCTCAGGACCGTAATGATCGTGCGGCAAATTAAAATCACAAACGTCAAAGAGCTGCGTTTCTATATCTCCGCGCTCCCGCATCTTACCGCAAACCCAGTTTGCGACATTGCCGCTCTCGCGATTTTTGCGTGCCGTGCCGAGTAAAGTTGGAATGAAGAGACTCGTACCCATGTTAATCCGCGCCTAAGACCTGAGCGACTGCTTCTTTCTTCAAGCCGCTACCGTTACGCTTCTTGTATTCGGTGAGCGAAATTTGCGGGTCGCGCCAGGCGTCTAGGTGGCCGACTTGGTGGACGCATTGGATCGTGCAGGTTGGGGCGCACCATTTTTCGGTGTTGTATTCGCGATCCATGTCGGCGTGGGTGTATTCGAGCAGCGGGATGCCCGGCGTGCCTCGCTGTTGCGAGCACCAACTGACAATTCCGGCTTCGTCTATGTAGAGATAACGGGCACCGGCACGGCAGCGCCATTCGTATTCGCCGCCATCGACGAGTTTGTCCTGAAACCAGTTCCAACGAGCGTATGAACTGGCTCCTTTCGACTTGATCTCTTTGTAAACTTCTTTTTCACGTGGAGTCAGACCTTTGAGCAAACCGTCGCCGTCGTGAATGACGCCGACCGTTGATGAAAAGCCTAGCTCTCTTGCTCTATTAGCGATCTGCAAAGCTTCATCGGGATTTGCAACGCCGCCGCCGACAACCGAATTGATGTTGACCTTAAATTTCGCGTGATCACGAAGGTTTATGAGCTTGCTGTCGAGCACCTTGAGGCTCTTTTTCGACACGTCATCGGGCGTGACGTTGTCGATCGAGATCTGCAGGTAATCAAGGCCTGCTTCATTGAGACGCTTGACCTTTTCGGGTTGAAAATAATAGCCGTTCGAGATCAGGCCGGCGATCATACCGTGATGGCGAATGCGTTCGATGATCTCGTAGATCTCAGGATGCATCATCGGCTCGCCGCCGGAAATTGTAATGACCGACGAGCCAAACTCAGCCAGTTTATCAATGCGTTCGAGCATTACGTCGATCGCCACCGGATCGCTCGTCTTGTCGTATTCGTTGCAATAGGTACACGCCAAATTACACCGCCGCATCGGCACAATATGCACCAAAACGGGATGTTTCGTCGATGCAAAAGCACGAACCGTGTGCCTCACACCGCGTGTAAATCTGCTAAAACTGCTAGCCTTTGGCATAAACTAAACCACAAATCTTCAAACAAGTAATTATAAATTTTGAACCTAATCCGTTCAAATCACTAAAGGCTCGGAAGGAGTGTGTAGCTGTCCCAAGTGTCCCACTGTCCCACCGTTTTTTTTCACTCTGTCCAGTTCCAACGTTCCGCACCGTTCCACTACCCCGTGGAACGCACTAAACCTTGCAGATGCAGGAGTTAAAGGCGCAAAATGCCCGCATTCCACGATTGTTGAAAAAAAGTAAGCTTTGTCTCGCAAAACTTCATAACTGCTGCACATATTAATGTTACAGCAACACGAGGATTCGAGACACCGCAAACATCGCCGGAACAAGTCTGCGAAGCAGAGTCAATCTCTTAATTCAACGGCTATAACAGGCTTGTTACTTGGCAACAACGTATTCGACGTAACTATGCTTTAATCTTCTTGGCCGAACTTGGATAGTTCAGCTTAAACATATTGCCGTCAAGTTTTACGTTCTTTTCAATCTTTGAGAGCAGAACTGTCGTTGTGTCGTTGTTTTGTTCCGTGATCTTCGCTTGGCGAGGCATTCCGTCCGGATCGACCCAGAGGTCAGCCATCTTGTAGCTAGTTGGCGTTTTGGGCGTAAGTTGAATGTGCCATGTTCGCGTTGTACCGCCGACCTGTTCTTCTCCAAGATAAACGACGGAGTAGTTTGCCTGAAGTTGGGCCTTGGACATGTTCATAAAGGACAGCGGTCCGCCGACAGCCGAACTATTCTTGGCCTTGCTGACCTTGCCAACGATCACTTGATTTAATCTTGGGCGATAAAGCTCATAATTATCGCCTATTACTGCCATCTGTTCCTCGGTAGGCTTTGTCCAATCAACTCTGATATATGAGCCGCGCTTTGCGGTTTTGGGCAGATAACTCGTGCTTCCTATGTAAATGTCGGAATCATTGATCTGAACATTTACCTTCTCCATAGTCACATTTGCTGTAAGAGACTGGAGCGCTTTATTATTCAAATCCATGCGTTTGAGTATTTCACCCAGGATATTCTGAGCCTTAGCTTCCGTTACGGAAACAGATGAAATCAAAAGGCCGAAACTGACAACAAAAAAACTATAACGTAATGCTTTTCTCATAAATTTAGCGATCTAAATCGATGTAATTAAAGGGTTTTATTAATTAACTCTGAGAGAGTCCTGATCTTTGACGGTCGAAGAGGCGGTTTTGGTTGCAGGCTCCTTGGTTTTATCGAACCATTCTTTTGGCGTCGCAAAGATGAAAATAAGGATAACGATGCACAAAACGTCCCATTGCCAAGAGGCCCGTTCATAGTTCCAGTTGATGATGTTTTTCATAACAACTCAATTTAGTCAGGCTTGCCGCCCGCTTATGCAGGCGGTTCTGACACAATGTGTCCGTCACGCATTTGTATCGTTCGCGAGCAGGCAAGCGCTGCCTCGGGGTTGTGCGTGATCATGATGATCGTCTGATTAAATTTTTCATTTAGCTCGCGAAACATCTCCAAAACGATCTGCGAATTCTCAGTATCGAGATTTCCCGTCGGCTCGTCCGCCAAAATTATCGCCGGAGCGTTGACGATCGCCCTCGCAAGAGCGACACGCTGCTGTTCTCCGCCGGAAAGTTCGAGCGGCTTATGGTGCATTTTATCTTCAAGCTTGAGAAGCCGCAAAACCTCGCGCCGTCTGTCCGAATTCTTGCTGCCGTTGCCTGTGTGTATTTTCTCGGCAAGTTTGAGATTGCCCTCGGCAGACAGTGTCGGAAAAAGATTGAATCGCTGAAAGACGAATCCGATCTTTCGGCGACGGATGTCTGTACGTCGTGAGTCAGACACTTTTGCAAGGTCCTCACCGTCTATTAAGATGCTGCCGCTTGTCGGGCTCAGCAATCCGCCGAGCAGATGCAGCAACGTCGATTTACCGCAACCGGACGGCCCCATTATCGCCACAAATTCGCCCTCGTTCACCTCAAGCGATATACCACGCAGCGCCGGAACATCTATCTTTCCGATTTTGTACGATTTTTTTAGATCGCTTGTGGACAGGATGGCTTTCATTGTCAGGTTTATTGAAATCGTGTGCCTGAGGTCTTTTGGGGGCCGTTATTTTTCTCGGTACCGGGCTGTAGATCGCCGCTTGCATCGCTCAGCCGCTTGTCGAGGTCGATCTCCTCTAAATTCCACGAGTTTTGAAGCACGAACGCGTTCTCAGGATAGGTCTTACCGATGCTCACAGCCTCAGGTGTTTGATAGGTCAGCTTCATCGAATATTTGTCCTGCGGACGCGTCACCTGGATCTCAAGCGGCAGGTTTGGATAGTCGCCGCTTTCGCCTAAGTTCCCTTCCTTACCATAAACGATGTCAGATTCGATCTCGCCCTTTGCGTCAAATATCTGCTGGCGTGCCAAGCGAATACCGCCAACACGGTCGAACCAAAATCGGCGTTGAATCATCAATCCGCCGTCAGTAGTTTTGCCGTATTCATCGAGCAAATAATAACCACGCATCACTTTACGAAGCGGTGATTTTTTGTCGACGCTTTCGTCTTCCTCGGTCTGAAAGATCGAGCTTTGAGTGTAAAGCTTTTCGTTATCAGTCGAACGCACAAGCATCGCATCGGTGAAATGCTGCGGCCTGAGATTGGCAAATGCGTTTACGCTCTCCTTAACTACTTTGCCGTTGCTCAGATCGGTGGAATTCAGGTTCTTTTGCAGTTTTGAATAGTCGGCATTATTAGTTCCCTTGACAAACTTTTTATATTTGCCCGAACCGCCATCCTGCAATACCGCTACTCGAAAATTTGTGCCGTCCGAAGTCATCTGAGCGACATCACTTTTTATTATCGGCACCTGGACCTTTAGCAAGATCTTGCCCGGACGCTGAACAACAACTTCGCCGTCCGCTTGTCGATAAACTTCCTTGCTGCCGAACTCGGCAAACGAGTTGTCCTCAAACTTCAAATACATCTTCGCCCGCATCGAAGTTACTTTCGCAAATCGATTGATCTCGTTGATCAAAGTCTGCTGGCCGGCATTTTCAGTTTTAAGGAGAGTTGGCGTTTTCTTGTCAGTCTTGACGATGTTGCACCCAACGGCAAAAAGAGCCGCCATTGCTATCAGCAATGTCTTTAGTTGCAATGATCTAGCGGTTAAAAACCTCATCCTACTCTGATGCCTCGAATCGGCCTTACAGTTGTAGCAAAGCTACCCAAATCACACCTTGTGACGCTCCTCAAACCGAAAATAATACCACGTCAAAACAGCATATCCTAACCAAGAAAAGGCGCGGAACCGAGGCCGCTTTTGCCTCATGTTCCGCGCACATCATTTCTCGAAAAGTGGACTAACCCGTAAAGACGCCCGAGCCTCTCGTCAGATAATCCTGCATTGTGTATGCAAACATTATCGCAAGCCAAAAGAAGCTGCCCACCGCAGCCAGCCAGATCATACGCTTGCTCCAATAGACGTGCATAAAAAAGAGCATGACAAAGGTCATTTTGGTAAACGCGATCAGAAGTGCGACCAGCGTGTTAGCTCCCGGAAAGATACCGTCCATATCCACGGTCGCCGCAAAATAGGTCAATATGGTACCGACGACAAGGATCATAAATATCCCCAAATACTTGGGAATATTCATGTGGTCGTGGTCGTGATGTTCGTGGTTATGTTCCGTCGCCATAATTTTCTAATGCATAAAGTGCCTGCCCAGCAGGTAGAGCAGAGGAAACAGGAATATCCAAACAATATCGACAAAGTGCCAGTAAAGTCCCGACATTTCAACCGGCATATAATATTCCGCCGTGTAATAGCCGCGCCAGGCCGTCCAGAGCAGCCATAGCATCAGGCCGAGGCCCACTATCATATGAAGGGCGTGCAGCCCTGTCATCACAAAGTAGATGAAATAGAAAATGCGCACCTTGTCGCGAAACTTGTTGGCGTCAATGATCCCATTAGAGAAATAGCCGATCTTTTCCGCGTTGGTCAGCAGATTCTTATCCTGGGCGTATTTGACCAGTGAACAGTCGGCCCACTGAAACTCACCTTTCGGATTTGGGGCGTGGTGAGCTGCCGCATCGGGGCCGTGCGATACCTGCCAACAGGGCTTCTCGGCTTCGTGATGAGCATTCTTATCCTCTTTATATCTTTTATTGAGCCCTGTGACCGGGATCAGGCCGTCGTTATACTTGCTCGTGTACTCGATCGCCTTGACACCCAAAAAGGCCGCGCCAAAGATCATCGTAAGCACGATCATCACGACCTGCATCATCCGTTTGCCCTTCTGAGCGTAATAGACCGTGAGGGCCATCGTCAGTGAGCTGACGATGAGTACGAGGGTGTTGAGGCCGCCCCAGAATGCGTCGAGATGATTACTGCCGGCCGCAAACGCCATCGGATACCGCGAACGAAAAACGAGATATGCCGTAAACAACCCGCCGAAGAACATGATCTCCTGGACAAGGAACAACCACATCCCGATCGAGACGCTTTCTTCCTGCTGGCCCATGTCTTCAAACTGATGCTGAAGCCCGGGCTCGTGGTAAACAAACTTGTCCGAATGTGAATGTGCCGACATAATTTATTTGCGATTTTAGATTTTAGATCTGCGATTGAGCGACCAAGTGACCGCAGACCGCAAATCGAAATTTTGCAAATCAGACCAAAGCCGCCTCCCGACGTTTTGCTTCCTCGATATCGAGGCCGTTTTCTTCGCCAAATTCGTATGCTTCCCAAGTGACGACCGGCATCGTCTCAAAATTCTCAGTTGGCGGCGGCGAACTTGTCCGCCATTCCAGTCCCGGCAGCATCCACGGGTTGTCACCTGCAGGTTTGCCCGCTATGAGCGAATGCATCAGATAAACTGCCGGCATAAGAAGGCCGATCCCCAAAACCGATGCTCCGGCGGTCGAAAAAATATTCAAAACCTGCAACTCCTCTGGATAGGACGCGTACCGGCGAGGCATTCCCTGATAGCCGACAATAAATTGAGGGAAAAACGTAAGGTTAAACCCGACAAATACAAGCATGGCCGAGATCTTGCCCCAAAATTCCGAGTACATCTTGCCCGTCATTTTAGGCCACCAGTAATGGATGCCGCCAAGATATGCGATCACCTGGCCGCCGACCATTACATAATGGAAATGGGCAACCACGAAATACGTGTCAGTAAGATGAACCGTAAGGCCCATAGCTCCTAGAAAAAGCCCAGTCAACCCGCCGATCAAAAACAGTCCCATAAAGCCGATCGCATAAAGCATCGGCGTGTCAAAAGAAATCGATCCTTTGTACAGCGTCGCCGTCCAGTTGAACATCTTGATGGCGGACGGCACGGCTACGACCATTGTCAGGAACGAGAAAACAAGGCCAGCATAGATCGATTGCCCGCTGACGAACATATGATGTCCCCAAACGAGAAATCCGAACACAGCAATGGCTATGCTTGAAAATGCGATAAATTCGTATCCAAAGACCTTTTTACGCGAGAAGTTTGAGATCAGTTCGCTGATAACCCCCATTCCCGGCAGGATCATGATGTAAACTGCCGGATGAGAGTAGAACCAAAATAAATGCTGAAACAAGATAGGGTCACCGCCTATTGACGGATCGAAGATACCAACCTGAGCAACCCGTTCAATGGCAAGGAGAAGCACAGTGATCGCTACCACCGGCGTTCCGAGTACCATCACAAGACTGGTTGCGTAATGTGCCCAAACGAACAGCGGCAACCGAAACCAGGTCATTCCCGGAGCACGCATCGTGTGGATTGTGACGATAAAATTGAGTCCGGTCAGGATCGACGAAAATCCGTTAATAAAGATGCCGAGACCAACGAGCATCACATAAGAATTGGAGAAAGTCGTCGAATATGGCGTGTAAAATGTCCAGCCTGTATCGACGCCGCCCTGCATCAGTGCAAACAGAACAAGGCCACCGGCGATCCAATAGATGTAAAGACTCAAGAGATTAATGCGCGGCAGGGCAAGGTCCTTGGCACCGATCATGATCGGCAGAAGAAAATTGCCCAGGATCGCGGGTATCGACGGGATCAAGAAGAAAAAGATCATCAGGATCCCGTGTTGCGTAAAAACCTTATTGTAGGTTGCTGATTCCAGCAGATCGCTGGCCGGTGTTAGCAGTTCAAGCCGGATAGTAGCTGCATAAAGCCCGCCAAAAAGAAAGAAAATCGACACCGAGATCAAATACATGATCGCGATGCGCTTGTGGTCCTTGGTCAACAGCCATGATCTGAGCGTCGAGCCGTTGGTCAGATAATTCAGCTTTTGCTTACTCCCGTAACCGTGTGATATGGCTTCTTGGCTTTGCATAATCTCTTAAAACCTACTTATTACTCGTATTGCCGTGTGCGGCCGGTTTTGATGCCGCTGTGTTAGCAGCCGATGTATTCGCATTGGCCGCCGGAGCCGTCGTCGCGGCCGCACTAGTAGAACTTGAGGCAGCGGCGGCATTGGGACTGAGCGATTTAATATAAGCTACAAGTGACGTGAGTTGTTCCTCAGTCACCTGTCCCTTAAAGGTTGGCATTATGGGCTGAAATCCTTCAACGACCTGCGATGACGGGTTAAGTATCGAATTGCGAAGATAATTCTCATCAGCCTTGACCGTGGCTCCTCCAACCAGTTTTACATCGTGATTGAATATGCCTTCGAGTTTCGCACCACGCTGGGCAGGTCCGCCGGCATGACAGGAGGCACAGCCTAATTTGTTCATAAAAAGGTCTTTGCCTTCTTCAACCGGAGTCTGTCCAGAAACACTGCCGCTCAGCCAATTGTCAAAATCACGCTGCTCCATTACATAAACATAGCCGCCCATTCCTGAGTGGTTAAGTCCGCAATATTCGGCACAGAAAAGGTGATACTTGCCGGGCTTTGTCGCATTGAACCAAAGATACGTGTAGCGTCCCGGCACGACGTCCGCCTTCGTCCTAAACGCGGGAATATCAAAATCATGCAGAACGTCTTCAGTAGTCATGGTCAGTTTGACATTGCGTCCTACTGGAACATGTAGCTCATTGATCTCGCGCTGTCCGGTTTGGTGTTGTATTTTCCACATCCACTGTTTGCCGACAACATAGATCTCCATTGAGTCATCCGGCGGTGTGAACTGTTCGAAGTATACTAACGCTCCACCGAGAAAGATGGTCATCGAAACAACGAAGGGAATGATCGACCACACGGTTTCGAGTACCATCGAACCATGCATCTCTTCAGGTGTCGCAAATTTTTCAGTCTCACGATACTTGATGGCGAAAACAAAAATAGCTACGACGATAGGAATCGAAAACACGATGCTGACGACTATAAGGTATGCATACAACAAGTCGACATGCGCCGCGAAAGTCGATGCCTGTTCTGGAAATAATGGAACCCAATTTGTAGTCTGCATAAATAATCAAGTCGCAAGTTTCGAGCGTTAGTCTTAAGTCAGAAAGAGATCCTGCTTAATACTAAAACTCAAGACTCCAGACTCTTCCGTTTATTCTTTCGCCAAAACGCGAAGATCATAGTTCCCATGCCGAGCAGCGTCAAAACGCCGAAAATTCGAACACCTCTCAATACCGCAAGGCCATACTTGCCGGTAGAAGGATCGTAGTGATAGCAATACAACAGCAACTTTTCCGTCGCGGAACCAACCTTGTTTTCTGCCGATTCCATAATGCCGAATTTAACATCCTTCGGCGAGTAATCGATCCCGTAAAGATATCGTGACAGTTTGCCGTCGGGCGTTACGACCATTACTCCCGCAGCATGGGCGAATTGATTGCTCTTTTCATCCCACTTAAAGCTGAAGCCCGCTGCCGAGGTCACTTTGTCGATGGCTTCCCGAGTACCGGTCAGGAAATGCCAGCCCTTCTCAGTGCCAGGTCGGCCGTAGCGCTCCATATAGCTCGCCTTTTTATTCTTTGCGAGATCAGCGATATCATTTTCACGAGCGTCAAAGCTGATCGCAACCACGTCAAATTCCTTGCCTGCGTCGAATGAAACTCCTTTTAAGCTGCCCGTCAACCCGTTCAGAACCTGATTGCAGAGCATCGGACATTCGTAATAAACAAATGTAAGAACAACCGGCCGGCCCGAGTTAAAATATGTGCCTAATTTTACAGATCTTCCATCTTCGTCTTTTAGTTCTGTATCAAGAGGCAATTGTTCGCCAAGCTTTTGTTCGATGCCGACTGTTTTCAAAGTCTCGGGCAGGCCGGTCGTAGAGCCAAATTCTGCCGGATCATACGTCTTAGGCGAATACAGCGGCGAATTGTAATGCTCGTTCTTTTGGGCAAAAGCATCAGAAACTAAAAGTGAAAAACCAAAAACTAAAAGTGACGTGAAAACCGCAATGTGCCGCACACGACCGCCAAAGCTGAACGTCACAGAACCTTTAGTTTTTAGTTTTTCACTATTCACTATCTTTTTATCGTCTCTTTTCCGCTGCTAATCTGCCTGCGCTCGCATCCGTTACATACGAACGGGAATTTTTAAGAGTTTCCTCCGCCTCGGCCCCGGCTTTTGCTTTCGGGTTACCCGCAAGAAATTTTTCTTTGGCTGTCTCGATCGGCATCACGCTAACCGTTCCGGTCTTCGAATCCTTTCGACCGTGTTCCCACATTTCGTCCCACTGTTTTTTCAATTCCCTGTATTCGGATTGGGGTGCTTGCAACTCCATGTTCACCCAACCTTTTTCAGACTCAACGCCAAAACCCGGTGCTGCCTGTAGCCTAGGCTCAGGCGGAAGTCTTTCTTTCTCGGACATGGCTAACGGATTTTTTTCACTGTCGGGCACCTTCCAATAATCATTCAAAGTGCCAAGAAACGCCCACATCAAGCCGAAAGTAATAACTATCAAAAGCACAAGTCCGATCGTGAAACCGACTATTCCCTTAAACTGTATCTCGTTCTGCTCATACGGGATATTAAGGTCAATGGCATTGTCCGAATGTTTCTTTGATGACATAACTTAATCTAAATCCAATCCCTTAGTGTCCACGGCCGTGTTCGATGGCTCCTTGCAAATATGGATCTTTGACAGGTACCAGCGGACGCTTCATCAACTCGCCAAAGAACCACCAAAGCCAAATACCGCCAACCGCGACTGGTGCTACGAAGTCCATCCAGCTAATGTACAATCCCCCCTGCTCAAGTCCGCCCGGCATAACACGATTACTCGGCCCGATCAGGTAAAACATATCAACGACACGCATCACAAGGATAAATATCGCTAGTGTAGCCAGCCATCGAGCCTTTCGCTTGAAATCCTGTTGAAGCAAAACAAGGAACGGAAACGCGAAATGGAACGCGATCAACCCGATACCAACATAGCCCCATCCGCCTTTCATACGAGTCAACCACCAGCCGGTTTCTTCAGGCAAATTTCCCGCCCAGATGATAAGAAACTGTGAGAAATTGAAGTATGCCCAAACCATCGTCAGGGCGAGCATCAATTTACCGAGATCGTGAAAATGCCGTTTTCCGACCACGCGATCCATTGGAGCCTTGTCCGACAAAAAGCTGAGAACCGCAACAACAAAGCAAAAACAGCTCAACGCCCAACCCGCGATGAAAAGTAGTCCCCATAGGGTCGAAAACCAATGAGCATCCAGCGTCATCATCCAATCAACTACCGCAAACGTTACAACGAGCGAGTAAATGACCAGGATCGGTCCTGAAAACCGGGACATACGCTCAAGAATGAGCCGTGATTCCTCGACGGTGTTGGTTTCATCCTGCTTGGCCGACCATTTATTGAGCAGGTAAACCATTATGCCTAAGAGAACAAAATATATAACCGAACGAACGATCCAGAACCACGGCGTCATATAAACCCCGCGATGCTCCATTACGTGATCGGTCGGCGGCAAAATTGTCCATTCGTAAACCTTATGCGTGTAAACGCCAATCGCGAGCGGAATGAACATCAAGGCGATCAAGGGCAGTGTCCTTGATCCGGCCTCAAGCATCCTTCGGATCACAACCCCCCAAGCCCCGCCTGTCAAATATTGCAGCATCAACACACCAAGTGAGCCAATGCCGATGCCGCCCCAGAAGATAAATCCGAGCAGCCACGACCTCAGGGCCTGCTCAACATTGAAGTAAGCCCCAACCGCCCACAATATCAATGCGATGCCGCCAATGCCGAGTGCCACCGTTCGCAGTCGGCTGATCTCATTCGGAGCCATGTAATTGCCGGAATTCGCCATTTACTCGTGTCCTCCGGTTTTATGCGGCTCAGTTTTGATTTCTGTATTTGAATTCATCTTCAAATTCTCATCCGGATTCTGGCTTACTTGAAGAGCACGGATATAGGCGACTATCGCCCAGCGGTCGGCGGGCGGGATTTGATAAGCATAGCTGCTCATCCTGCCCCATCCGTTCGTCATCACATCAAAGAAATGTCCGACAGGGGCATTTCGCAGCCGGTCGTCATGATATGTCGGCGGTTTTGGAAAACCGCGCCGCACGACCATTCCATCGCCATTGCCTATAGGGCCGTGACAAACGATACAGTTAATGTTGTACCTCTCCTGACCTCGGTCAACAAGTTCTTTTGTGACCGGCAGAGGAAATTCGTCAATATCATTTGGGAAGCTTGAAACAAGCGTGTTTCCCGACGCGTCTGTGGTGGTCGCAACAGGAGCGTTCAGATTTGGATTATCGATCTTGCCCGTGTAGAACGCCTTATTGTCGTTCAACTGACCCCGAGCGACCGTTCCTTCCACCTTTGCAGGCCAAGCTCGTTTATCGTCGATCTTCTTATAAGCCTTGTACCGCGGCTGGTCCTGCATATCAAACCGGACGCCGCAAGCAGAAGCAAGTAAGCAGAAAGCAGTGAGCAGTAAGCAGTAAGCTCCGATTCTGGACTTTGAGTCTTGAACTTTAGACTTATTCTTCAACATCAAAGACCTCCTGTCCGCCCAGGCCTTCCATAAAGCTTCTGGTTTTTTCGTAGTCGTATTTCGGATCGGCGGATTCTATAATAAGAAAGAACTTTTCACGCGTCGCCAAAGCAAATCTGGGCACGTTAAATACCGGATGATACGGAGATGGCAGCCCGTTCATAAACAACATTCCAAAAACCGCCACAAAGGCTGAGAACAGGATCGTCAATTCATATGACGCCGGAATAAATGCCGGTAGGCTGAAATGCGGCCTGCCGCCTACGATGATCGGCCAGTCGACAACATGCACGAAATATTGAAGTCCAAGACCGGCAACCAGTCCAGTAATGCCGCCTGCAAATATTAAATAGGGCAAAATGCTCCGCTTGACGCCAAGAGCTTCGTCGATCTCGTGAAGCGGGAACGGCGAAAACGCATCGGTCTTGACATAGCCCGCGTCGCGAACACGCCGCGCGGCATCGACAAGCTGGGTCGCCGTGTCAAATTCTGCCATTATTCCGTGAAGATTTTCCTTCATACTCAGCTACTGCTTCTGCAAGCCCGTTTTCGTTATTATCGAAGCTTCCTGATACTCGTCGTAATCAGTGTTTATTTCCCAAAGGTTATTTCCTTTGTTATTCAAAATATTCTCTGCCGCCAGCAACCCCATCAGGATCGAATGGTCTTGATTGTTGTACTTAAATGCTCCGTATCGCCCAATCGGCATCAAATTCTTTACGGTTTTCAAGTAGTCCTCGATCGGCTCTAAGATCTCTCTATAACCCATCGAATATATCGGATAGCACCGGTTAATTCTATAAACCTTGCCATCCAAGACCTCTGCATCGCCGATCAGTCCTGTCTGCCTGATCTCCTTTTTGCCCATCTCGATCAGATCGTCGTCGGGCATGTGCCACATTTCGTCTTCTTCCTGGCACCAGAACTCCATACACAAAATGGAAGTTTTTTCATCGCCGTACAGATACGGCACCCAATTCCGGAAGTTCGTAATTCGCCCGCAATTCAAAGATGGCGAATGAACATAAAGCCAATTGTCCTTGAACAGTTCCGTTGCATCAACGTTCAAATAAACCAGAATGGTGTTCCTGAACTTCAGCGAATTGGCCTTTTCCCTGATCGCATCCGGAGCCTCTTCGAGCCGTGAGACCAAAAGCGACAGCGGCATCGTCGAAACCACATAGTCAAATTTCAATTCCTCACCAGTCGTGAGCACCAAACCGGTAGCGGTCTCGTACTCCGTCACGACTTTCTCAACTCCGGTGTTAAGCCTAAGCTTGCCGCCATTGGCCTGAAACTTCTCGGCCATCAACTCATAGACCATTCCGGTTCCGCCGATCGGGTAAGCAAACTGATCGACCAGCGTCTTATGTTTGCCGCCGCCAAAGAATGCATTCTTTACCGCTTCCATCAACGAAAGCTTTTTGATCCGCTGTGCGGCAAAGTCTGCATCGAGCTCGGTACAACGTATTCCCCACAACTTTTCAGAGTAGGTCTTAAAAAAAACCTCAAAAAGCCTTTTACCAAAACGGCTCGTGACCCACGTTTCGAAGTCTCCGCGAACTTCCGTCGGCGACAATTTCTCTTTCAAATAGCTAAGAACACATCTGGTTGTTTCAAAAACCCCCAGTTTTGCAAAAGCATCAAGCGGCTTGAGCGGGTAATAGAAGAACCGGTTGTTATAAAAGATCCGGGTCAGCCTATCGACCATCTCATACTTATTCTCAACAACCTCAAGCCAAAATTCGTTCACCCTTGAATCGGATGAAAAAAATCTATGCGGCCCGATATCAACCTTTTGATCCCACAGCGTAATGCTCTTGGCAAGTCCGCCGACGCTGCCGCTTATTTCAAACAACGTGACCTCAACGTCCTTTTGCTTTGAGGCTTGATAGGCTGCGGTCATTCCGGCCGGACCGGCTCCGATGACTGCTACCTTTTTCAAATTACCGCCATTACTCATTCCCAAACCTAGCTCTTTGATCCGGGCGGGTCGGTCCGGTCGTATGTATATTCGACCTCATTCACATTTTCTTCGAAATCCTGCTGATGCCCGTGCACATTTGCCTCAGGCAACAGCGTTCTGACTTCAAATATCGAAATCATCGGCACAAACCTGACAAACAAGTAGATCAGTGTAAAGAAAAATCCGATCGTGCCAATGAACATTGACCAATCGAAAACCTGCGGACTGTACATCGCCCACGAAGACGGGAGAAAATCACGGTGCAGACTTGTTACGATAATAACGAAACGCTCAAGCCACATTCCGACGCTAACGACGATCGAGATCACGAAGAGCCAGAACTCACTTTCCCTGAACCGCTTGAACCACAAAAATTGGATCGAGATGCCGTTACAAAAGATAAGCAGCCAATACGACCACCAATACGGGCCTTCCCAGATTCGGTTCTTGACCATGAAGACTTCGTATTGCGAAGCGCTGTACCAGCCAAAAAAAGCCTCCATCGCGTAGCCGTAGACCACGATCAAACCGGTCGCGAGCATCACCTTGCCCATATAAACGAGGTGCGTATGCGTAATAAAATCCTTCATCCCGTACAAGTGACGCAGCGGGATACAAAGGATCAGAACCATCGCGAAGCCGGCAAAGATAGCACCGGCGACGAAGTACGGCGGAAAGATGGTAGCATGCCAGCCAGGCACCTGCGACACCGAGAAGTCTAATGACACGATCGAGTGAACTGAAAGCACAAGAGGTGTCGAAAGTCCGGCAAGGATCAAATATGTGATCTCATAACGATGCCAGTGTCTCGCCGAACCGCGCCAGCCCCATGACAAGGCTGCATAAACGAACTTGAAATATTTGTTCTTTGCCCTGTCGCGAAGCGTTGCTAGATCGGGTATTAAACCGACATACCAGAACAAGGCGGAAACCGTTGCATACGTAGAAACCGCGAAAACGTCCCAAATTAAAGGCGAGCGAAAATTGGGCCAGATGCCCATCGTATTCGGATACGGAAACAGCCAATACGCAGCCAGCCACGGACGCCCGGTGTGCAGAAGCGGAAACATAGCGGCGCAGGCGACAGCAAATAGGGTCATTGCCTCGGCAAAACGGTTGATTGACGTTCGCCACTTCTGATTAAGAAGCAGCAAAATGGCCGAGATCAACGTTCCGGCATGGCCAATACCGATCCACCAGACGAAATTGATAATGTCGAATGCCCAACCAACTGGTTGGTTGTTTCCCCAAATACCGATACCGTTCGCGAGAAGCCAAATGACCGAGAACAGAAGCATCTGTGCGATCATGAACGCAATACCGAACCCAATAAACCAATGGAACGGCGTTCGCTTCTTGAGCGTAACGTCGCTGATCTTGTCGGTGACGCTTGCCAAATTATGGTCGCCCTCGATCATGGCCGGGTGAAGCTTTTGTTGAAGGTCTTTGTCTTCGTTCAACATTTAGTGTTTTTCGCCTCCCGGTTTAGGCTTTGCCTCTTCAGTTCCATGGCCTTTTTGAACATGCGGCTTATAATCCGGCATTTCCTTGTTCTGGTTCTTCAGCCCTGCAAGGTATGTCGTTCGCGGCTGCGTATTCAACTCATTGAGCAGATTATAGTTGCGGTGATCCTTCTTCGCCTTCGCAACACGGCTGTTCGGATCACTTATGTCTCCAAAGATGATAGCGTCCGCCGGGCAAGCAGACTGACAAGCAGTCACGACCTCGCCGTCTCGTACTTTGCGACCATCCTTTTCAGCCTCGATACGTGCCTGCGAGATTCGCTGCGTGCAATATGTACACTTCTCCATCACACCACGACTACGGATCGAAACCTCCGGGTTTCGCATTAGCTTATATTGAGGGGTGTTCCAGTCCTGATAAAGCAGGAAATTAAAGCGGCGAACCTTATACGGACAGTTATTAGAACAGTATCGAGTTCCGACACAGCGGTTGTAGACCATGTCGTTAAGGCCTTCAGCACTGTGAACCGTAGCATGAACAGGACAGACGACTTCACACGGAGCCTGTTCGCACTGCTGGCAAAGCACCGGCTGGAAGTGAGGCCCGTCGGGATTCTCCATATCGCCTTCAAAGTAGGCGTCAATACGAAGCCAGTGCATTTCGCGGCTGCGATTGACCTGCTCCTTGCCCACGACCGGAATGTTGTTCTCTGATTGACACGCCAAAACACAAGCATTGCAGCCTACGCAGGAATTAATGTCGATCGACATTCCCCACCTGTAATTCTTTTCATAAACAGCCTGATGCTGTTCGTACGGATACATCGACTTGTCGTATTCGTTGTGCTGGTGGCCGTTTTTAATGCTCTCTTCGATCGTGTCGATATCCCAAACACGCAGCAGATCGCGGCCTTCCATATTGAAGTGGATCTGCGTCGACGCAATATCGGTCTGCTCACCCGTCACCTTGATGTCGCCGAAGCCGTGATCCATCGCATCCGAGCGGCGAATATCAAAAACGCTGTAGCCGATTCCGCTACCGACTTTTCCGGCACGCGTACGGCCATAACCCATGTAAATCGTCACAACACCGTCAGGCTGGCCCGGAGCGATCCACATCGGAACGGGCTTATCGACCTTGCCGCCCTGATATGTGAGCGTTACCAGATCAGAGAACTGGTTGCCGCCTTTTGTATTGATAAAGCTCCTGCCCTGAGCCCCGCCAGCAAATTCCCTCGCGTCGTTATCGACATTTATCTTAAGATCTGCGGCTGTTTTAGGGCTGATAAGGGCAACGTTGTCCCAGGTGATCTTGTTAAGCGGATTTGGCAATTCCTGCAGCCACCCGTTATTCACAAACCGACCGTCATAAACACACGGATCAGGCAAAATTGCGATCTCAAGACTACCAGATGCCGCAGTTTTTAGTTCTGGCTGACCCAAAAAGGTGGAATTTGCCGTCACCGGTTTCGGCACAGCGGCAGTGTTCGGTATGATACCGTCGTGGACCGCCTTTCGCCAATTGTCTTCAAAATTCTTTGGTGCAATTGCAGCGACCGGTACGCCAGTAGGCGACGCTGACGCTTTTAGGGCCTCTTTGCCGTCGTGTTGCTCTTTCGATTCCAGCTTATCTTCGGCCTTTGCAGGAGCCGCTGCTGCTGCCTTGATATCCTGCTTTTGCCAATATTCTTTTACAATGTCGAGATCTTTCTTATCAAAATTCTCTCTTAAGAAGAGCTGAACAACTTCGTGAATACTCTTTCCGTCATAAAGCGGCTGTATAAGCGGCTGAACGATAGAAGCCGTTCCGTCATATGCTCGAGCATCGCTCCAACCTTCGAGAAAATGCTTCTCTGCAACGTGCCAATGGCAATACTCAGCTGTTTCGTCGGAGTAAAGGCCTAAATGAATACAAAGCGGCACTTTAGCCATGCGCTCAGCATTTAACTTTAAGTCCGCTGGAGTGTTGTACATCGGATTTCCGCCCAAGATGGCAAGCATCTTGACACGGCCGCTATCGATATCACCAATAAGTTCGCGAAGCTGTTCGATCTGCAGTTTGTCTGAGTTTGGCGACAACGGTTCGGTGTAGACCACAGTCTCACCGGCATTTCCGAGAACACCATTAATAGCATGGGCAAGAGCGTGAACCAACGGAGACTGATTATCACCTGCAACAACCAGCGATTTGCCCTTGTGCGCCAACAGGTCTTTTGCGAGTCCTGCGATCCATGCCGCGTTTTCGGTGTATGTTGAATTCGCCCCCGAAACGCCGACCGCTTTGGCAATCGCCTTTGTAATTTCAGCTATTTGGCTCGGCTTGACGGCAATACGATGGTCCGCTTTTGCACCGGTCAAGCTGATCGTCGATTCGACGCAGTAAAGGCGGCTTATCTCTTTCTTCTCCTCCGAAAACGCCTTGCCCTTGCTGTAATCCTTAATGTAGGCAACGTTAAAGCCTGAAAAAATGTCCGCGTCTAGCGACAAAATTCGCTCTGCCTTATCAAACTTATAGACTGTATGCACCGGCGAGCCAAATGCCATCTTTGCTCCGGCCAGAGCGTTGTCTTTATTGATCGGCTCGTACTGTATCCATTTTGCATTGGGCAATTCGGCCTTAACTTTCGCAAACTGGTCGATCAGCGTTGGCGAAGTGACTGTTTCGGTCAAAAACCTAACTCCCGCACCGCCGTCCTTACGATTTTCTTCGACAGCGGCACGCACCTCATTCAAGAAAGCTTCCCAGGTCTTCGAGCCTCCACGGTAGGTAACTTCTTGCGAGCGGTCCGGGTCGTACATCCCGAGGATCGAAGCCTGAGCAAGCACGTCGGTCGCTCCGCGACTTCCAGGATGGCTTGGATTTCCTTCTATCTTTACCGGACGCCCCTCGTATGCTTTTGCCAGAAGACCTGTCGCGACTCCGCCAAGAGACATCGCCGTCGCGAAGAAATTAGCCTTTCCCGGCAACATTCCCTCGACGGGATGAACATACGGCACGATCTTTTCACTAGGCTGAATAACACATCCGCTAAGCCCCGCGAGAGCAAGCGAAGCTCCCATTACCTTTACAAAATTACGGCGGCTTAGGCTACTGTCCCACTCCTCGATCTCATGCGGATATTCCTCAGAAATGAAATCCCTGAACTCGGGTGTATCGGCATGTTCCTCGATACTACGCCAATACTCCTTCCCGTTAAGCGCCAAAATCTGGTCGCGAAGTGAGGCAAATGTTGTTTTGCTTGCTGGGCTGGGCATTATTATTCAGATTCCTCTCAAAATAAGCTCTATCTGTGACAGACTGAGCAACTCGTCATCATCTCTTTGCTTCTGATCTTATAATCGGCCTTCAATTGTTTGCGTTCTGCCGTGTCAAGGTCTCTGTCCTGCCACTGCATATTGTAGATCTCGGATTTCGGACGAATAAAATTCTCCGGAGCCCGGTGACATGCGATGCACCATTCCATTTGCAGCGTGCTTTCCTGGTAAACGGCAGGCATATTGTCTATTTGGCCGTGACAAGTCGAGCAACCAACACCTTTCGCTATGTGAATGCTGTGATTAAAATATGTATATTCCGGCAGATCGTGAACACGTTCCCATTCTATCGGCTTATTATCACGGAAACTTGCACGCACCAGCTCAAGATACGGCTGGTCTGCGAACAACTGGCTGTGACAATTCATACATGTCTGCGTCGACGGCATGCCTGCTGATCCGGTCGTCTCTACCGTCTGGTGACAATAGCGGCAATCAATGCCGTCATCTCCAACGTGATGCTTGTGGCTAAACTGCACCGGCTGCTGTTTTTCCACATACTGCCCCGTGAGATAAGATGAGCGGGCGAGCTGCGTAAAAGCAAAAAACGCAGTCGCACCGAGGATAGGCACCATGATCAAGCTGATCTTGGCGATATTATTTGCACTTTTATTAAAAAGTTGTGCCATCTTCTAGAATTCCCGCGGAGAATAATTTACAAAATTAGACCTCTCGCGCTTTCCATATCTTGAAACAGAAATGGAAAAAGGCCGAAGAACAAACGTATGACTTAAGATTGCGTACTGTAAACCGTAAATGATTTTACTAAAACTTCTAAAATCTGCAAATTGCACACAATAGAAAAATAACCGCGTTCCACATATCAAGCAATATATAACAACATAAGCCTTGTTAATAAGCAGAATAAATATTTTCGATTTCGGCTTATTACTCGGCCTGATGTGCAAGTAAGGCGGCTCCCGCAGCGGCTGCGTTTTCGCCGAGTTTGCCTTCTACGATCTTTGTAGAATCGAATGAAGGCCTGAACGAAAGCTCTTTTGATCGCTGGACGATACCATCCAGAACCAGATGCTTCGCCTTCATTATCTCGCCCCCAATAACAATCTTTTCTATATTGAGGAGATTGATCACACTCGCAACAGCACTTCCGACGTAGGCTCCCGTGCGCTGCAACATCATCTGGGCAAAATCGTCTTCCTTCAGCGCAGCTGTAATGATCGCGTCAAGCGTGATCGCTTCCTCATCGAGACTATTGAGAGACGATGTATTATCTTGATGAATTCGGCTGCGAATGCGGCGAATGATGTTGACGGTTGAGGCAACCTCTTCGAGTTTTGTTCCTTCGGAATCGATAGGCACATAGCCAAATTCTCCAGCAAAGCCCGCAGCACCACGCCATATTTCACCGTTCAGGATAAATGCTCCACCAACACCTTCGCCGAGCGTTATGTAAAAAAGGTTGCGACTTCCGCGTCCGGCACCTAGCACGAACTCACCGTAAGCAGCAGCATTTGCATCGTTTTCGATCACGGCCTCAATGCCGGCTGCAGAACGCATCTGACCAACAAGATCTATATCCGAATGTTCCGGAATTTGTGCCGAGAACGCTACCCTTTGAGCTTCTCTATCAACTAAACCAGGAAATGAAATGCCAGCACTAGTGAAATCGCCAAATTCCGCTTTCAGTTTCTTAACAAAACCTAGAAGCTGAGCAGCACGATCCTCTTCCTTTTCGACAGGTGACGAGAACGTCTTGGCGATCGCGTCTTTCTCATCAATCGAAACGGCGAGAAAATGCGAACTCGAAACCTCGATACCAACGCGATTGGATCTGTTTTCCATCGAACCTGTCATTAATTTGTTTGTGCAGAAAAAAATGCCGACGCTATTCGCGATTTTAGACACTGTAACTTGGAGTGTCAACCACTACGTTTTTTTCAACACGCCATAACCGGTAACTTTGACTGTATGAAACTGTAAAGTTACTCTTTTTAATACGATGCGGCTTATTGCCATCTCGATATGGAGCATCAGTTTTACGAACTAGTCGCAGAATTTGGCATCGTTGCCGTCTTTGCACTTTGCACGGTCGAAGGTGACATAACTCTC
The DNA here is from genome assembly GCA_016711345.1 of Chloracidobacterium sp. Classification (NCBI taxonomy): domain Bacteria; kingdom Pseudomonadati; phylum Acidobacteriota; class Blastocatellia; order Chloracidobacteriales; family Chloracidobacteriaceae; genus Chloracidobacterium; species Chloracidobacterium sp. The sequence continues at coordinate 3,093,537 of JADJTD010000001.1, read as the reverse complement.
TTGATCGCCGGAACAATGGCGCACGGAGGCCTTTTCGGCGAGTGGGGATTTTTGTTGGTGTTGATCGCGGGTACGTTGGGCGGCGTCGTAGGCGATTGCTGCGGTTACGGAATAGGACGCATCTTTCACGAAAAGGCAAAAGACTATCGCTTCTACCAGGTAGCGCAGCCGCGAATCGAAAAATTAATTGAAAAATTTGGAAACTCAGCGATCATTATCTCAAAATACATTTACGGCATTCGCGTTGCGATGTGTGTATTTTACGGTGTTGGGCGAATGCCTTTTTTTCGATTCCTGAGTCTTAGTTTTATTAGCTGTCTTTTTTGGGTACTTCTGCTTTCCGGCACGGGTTATTTTTTTAGCGGGTTTGTTACATCGATAATCGGTGATTTTAAACAGATCGGCATCGCTCTGTTCATCATCGTCCTGGTCGGCGTTATTGTCTTTTATGTGATCGAAAGATTCTGGCTGTCCGAACGCGTTGAAGCCGCCAACCCCGAGACCATACAGAGGATCGAAGAAAAACTGCTAGCAGTCGAAGAAGTTGCAACCGAAAAGCTCCACGACCTTGGCGAACGCCTGCACCTAACGCGTGAACCAAATCGTGAAGAAAAAGTTGAAGAGAAAAAGAGAAAAGAAGAAGAAACAACAAGTCAGAACTACAAGCAATAGTATTTGCTTTTCCCCCACTACTGACTACTAACCGTTCACATATGATAATCGAATCCTCAGCCCCAACACGCGTTGACCTTGCCGGCGGCACAATCGATATTCCGCCGCTTTTTCTTTTTCATGAGGGTGCAGCGACGGTCAATTTTGCCGTAAGCCTCCTTGCGCATTGCCGCATCGAAACCCTAGCCGATGACCGCATCATTCTCGAATCGACCGATCAAAAAGAGAGTCTCGAAACCACTGTCGGCAAAATAGCTTCACTTAAAGACGAACTGCGTTTGAAGCTTCTCTCAAAACTCGTATATTTCTTTCGACCGGAAAAAGGCTTTAAGATGACGACTACATTGGAAGGACCTTCGAAAGCAGGTCTCGCTGGTTCGTCAACGCTTAATATCGCCTGCATCGGAGCCTTGAATAAACTTGTCGGCGATCGTTACAATCCCGAACGTTTTGTTCATATCGCCGCAAATGTCGAATGTCAGGTGATCGAAGTGCCGACCGGGTTTCAGGACTATTATTCAGCTCAATACGGCGGTGTTGCTTGCATTCATTTCGGCGCGGCGGGTATCCAACGCGAAAAGTTAGACATTGATATCGCGACGCTGGAAAGCCGCATCGCCGTCTGCTACGCTGGTGAACCGCACGACTCCGGCACCAACAATTGGGAGATCACAAAACGCCACATCGACGGCGACCGCGAGCTTTTTGAATTATTCGAAGGCATCCGCGACACGTCTTTAAAAATGCGTGAAGCTTTGATAGCGAATGACTGGAACGATGTCGGCCAGATCCTCGCCGAGGCTCATCCGCAACGTAAAAAACTTTCACCCAACATCACCACGCCGCAAATGGATCACTTAATTGACACCGCCCTCTCCAACGGAGCCATTGCCCCCAAGGTCTGCGGAGCCGGCGGCGGCGGCTGCATCGCATTCTACTGTGAAGAAGGCCGACGCCGTGATGTGGAAAAAGCCCTGAGCAATCAACCGGGCGCCAAGGTTTTGGAATGGCAAGCCCATCCACAAGGCTTGACCGTAAAAGTGACCTAACCCGCTGCATAAACGGCGAGCCAGCTTCAAAAAAACCCGCACTCGTATCAGAACCGGGAGCGATAGCGACTGGTTATTTTGCCGAAGCCTTACTAACCCGCCGGCCTCAGCATTTATTAAAGCAGTTCGATCTTTCCCTCAATGATTGCAACTCGCGGCTCGCCCTCATTGAACACTATCCGCTCAAACGATATCGGCGACACGGAACCAGATGCGCCAACTGTAGTAAATCTCAGATTCAGCAGAAGGCCGTTTTCTTCTATCGGATACGCTCCGTAAACAACAACCCTCAAAAGCCCCGGTTCCGTTGCATTTGTCACGACCGAAAGCCTGCGGCTGACTGTTCCATTCACATCAACCCCATCACCAACCGGCTGTATCACCGAAGGATCATACCTGAGATCAAATTCATAAGAGATCACGCCTTTGTTAGCAATACCTTCGACTGTCACGGGAACAACGATCTCTTTATCAACAGATCCAACAACCGAAGGTAATTCAACCGCAATACCCCTTTCCGGCCCGCTGCCTTCTACTTCTGCCAACTGCCTACCGTTAAAAGGCCTCGCCGCCGTCGGATTCCAGTTACCTGTGACCTCGCCGACAAGAATGCCGATGTAGTCCTGGCCCGTCTGAACACCTATCGGGTCGGCGTAACTTCGAGTCGTCGGTGATGCTCCGATCGGGAACGTCGGCTCTGTTAAGCTCGGAACGAAGAATCTCCACTGGCCTGCCAAACCTATTGGCGGCCCAAGCCCTGAAACAAACCTTGCGATCTGTGCCGCATCGGTTGAAGAGAGTGCTCCGTTGTTCGTCACGTCCGCCGCGATCCTCTGCCGGTCGTTGGTGATAAGCGAAACACCCGAAACATGCTGAGCGATCCTCGCCGCATCGGCTGACGAGACGCCGTTCTGCCCCGTTGTCTTAGTTACACCAATCGTATAGTTTCCTGTACCAAAACCTGTAAGCGTGTATTGCCCCGCAGTTCCGCCCGGCGCGTCAGTCACCGTCGTAACAAGGGGTGAACCAACCGTACTCGCTACCGTCGCATTAGAGATGAACTTCGTAGTCGGCGACGCCGGATTGCCGTACGTGACCGTTCCGCTGATCGAAGGCGTTTCCGCAGGTGTTGGTGTTGCCGTCGCTGTCGCTGTCGGAGTAGCGGCGGTGACTACTGTGAAACAAGCGGAGAATTCACTGGTGTTTCCAAAGGCCGAACCATCGGTGGCCGTGGCGGTAATGCTGTTGCCGGCGTTTAGGGCCGCTGGCGCAAAACCAAATGGCGTTACGTTGCCCAAGGAGTCAGTGTTGGATGTGGTGATAGACCCGAGCCATATCTGGCCCTCGCCATTGCCAGAACCGTCGCATGCTGTGTTCTCGAAGAAATCGATGCGATAGCCTGTTGTGCTGTTCGGAGTGGTGTTCAAAGTTCCAGTAATTATCGGTGTGTCACCGGAAACGGCGCTAGTAATGACCGGGAAATTCTGAAGGTTGTTTGCACCCGGGTCTGGGTCGTCGGTGTCGTTCGCCGTGACGCCGTCAACTCCGAGGTCTATTCCCAGTCCGCCGTTTGAGCGAATGAAATTACTCTTGATCGCGTTGCCTGTGCCGCTTAAGGCAAAAACGCCATCCAGAGCATTCGAACCGATAATATTGCACGAATTATTGCAGATTCCGCCTGTTACATCAGTTCCGCCAAGCGTGTTGGAGATACCGGCATTGAAGAAAACACCATGGCCGCCGTTGCCGAGGCCAGCGCCGGTTGAGCTGGTTCCAATCATGTTGCCTCGGATCAAATTTGCAGTGGTTGACACATTGAGCAGTTCGACTCCGTCCCCGTTGTTGCCTGAAATAACATTGCCGGGCGCCGTTCCGGCCGCAGCAGAAAGGCCCCCGATATTGTTGCTACTGGCTCCAACGGTGATCAGAACACCGTTGCTCGTGTTGCCGAGATCGAGTGTCCCTGTGATATCGGTGCCGATGTAGTTGCTCGCGATCGAATTGCTGACCGCCGCTCCGGCATTGATCTGGATGCCATTGGCGTCATTGCCGGAAATGATGTTTCGCAGTTCGGCGGTTGCTCCGCCGATAGTGTTGCTTGCGCCTGCGACGATGACTCCATCACCCGAGTTGCCGAGATCGGTTGTTCCGCTCGCGTTCAAGCCGATGATGTTGCCCTGAACCTGATTCGATCCGGAACCGATGTTCACGCCCTGCGCGTTGTTGCCGGAGATGACGTTACCCGCAGCGGTGCCGGGAGTTGCGGTCGTGCCGCCAATGGTGTTGCCAGAGGCATTCACCAGAACGCCGGCGGTGATGTTACCAAGGTCGGCGGTACCCGACGAATTCGTGCCTATATAGTTGCCTTGAACGAGATTACCGGTCGATGCCGCAACGCTAATCTGAACGCCGGCCTGGGCGTTATTGCTGATGATATTGCGCCCGGATGCTAAGGTGCTGCCAATGATGTTATTGGGCGAGTCTTCGATCCAAATGCCGTTGATAGCGTTGCCCGCGCCGGTCGCGATCGTTCCGTTTGCCTGCAGGCCGACGATATTGCCGCGCACCGACATTGCGGTAGACGTCGCGCCGGAAATGTAGATCCCTTGCTGACCGTTGCCTGAAATGACGTTTCCGGGAGCCGCACCAGCCGTCGTCGTTGTGCCGCCGATAACCGTGCTGTCCGAACCGCTTAGAATGCGCACGCCGCTGCCCGCATTGCCGACATCCGTCGTACCGTTGCTTCCCAGCCCGATATAATTACCAAGTATCTGATTGCCGTCCGCTGCTTCGCCGGTGATCTCGACGCCGTCGTGGAAACCGTTGACGCCATTACCGGAAATGATATTTCGCAAATCAGCAGTCGTGCCGCCGATAACGTTGTTAGGCGAACCGTTGATCAAAATGCCGTTTTGGTCGTTACTCGCTGAGGCTGTGCCCGCTGCATTTGTGCCGATGTAGCAGCCGGTTATTGTATTGCCGCCCGCGACTGCCGTGATCTGTATGCCGTCGCCGCCAAAGTTATTGATGATCAAAGCTCGAATAGTTGAGCCGCCTGCCGTGATGCTCAGGCCATCAATACTGCCGCCAGCGGATGTGCCGTTTAATTCTATAAGCGGTGTACCCGAAAAGCCGGGCTGTGTCGTTCCGTCGATCGTCACTGCCTCGGTAATTACTGGAAGGGCCGACAACGGGCTGATCGTCTGCACACCCGCCCCAACAATGTTAAAAGTGATAGTGTCACCTCCCGGTGTGGTATTTGCACAGTTCAACGCGTCGCGCAAACTTCCAGAGCCGCTGTCATTCGTATTTGTCACAACAGTGCAAGGTCCTGCAGTGGGCGTCGGCGTTGGAGTGTTTGTGGATGTACTCGTCGGCGTAAGTGTCGGAGTGTTCGTCTGCGTAGCCGTGGCAGTGTTGGTAGGTGTATTTGTCGTCGTCGCAGTCGGCCCGGCAACAAGGAACGCATTCCGCACCGATTCCGCAATGCTCTCCGAACCATTAAAAGCTCCGCTGCGATAATAACCGCGGGCGCGGATGTAAATGTTCTGTCCTGTCGAGAGGTTCAAACCTGTCAGCGACCAAGTGTCTCCCGTGGCCGTGCCATTGCCCAACGGAGTGTAGTTCACGTTGTCGGTTGACGACTCAAAAGTGACGCGCTCGAGTTGCGGACTCGATCCGCTGCGTGTCCACGTAACGGTTGTTTGCGTGACGGCCAGGTTTTGCAGCGCAGCAGCTGCGTTGCTCAACCGGGCAAAAAGGTTTCGAGGCTGTCCGCCAATGCTGCTGAAGTTGCCACCGGTTAAAATCTTGCCGTCGGATTGCACGGCCACTGAATAGACACCACCGTTCGCGCTCGGGTCGAACGAATCAGCCAACCCTGTTATAGAGTCGAGGCGTGCTATGCCGTTGCGCGTCTGTCCGCCGATGCTGGAGAAAAGGCCGCCCGCTAATATAGTGGCGTCCGCCTGCATCGCAATTGTCATAACACTAAAGTTTGCAGATGGGTTCCACGAATCAGCCGCTCCAGTAACGGCATCGAGCCGGGCGATGTAATTGCGCGACTGTCCACCGATGCCAGTGAAAAATCCGCCCGCTAGTATCTTACCGTCCTGCTGCACGGCGATAGAATTAACCTCAGGCTCACTCACACGGAACGCGTTCGGGGTAAACGAATCAGCCGCTCCAGTAACTGCATCGAGCCGGGCAATGTTGTTGCGAGTCTCTCCGCCGATAGTGTTGAAAAATCCACCCACCAGAATCTTTCCATCTGCTTGTATCTTGATTGGCTGGACAAAAGGAATTGGTATGCTGTCGGTTGCGTTTGGATCAAACGAATCTGTCAGTCCGCTCACCGGATCGACTCGGGCGATACGGTTGCGCGTCACTCCTCCGATGGTGTAAAAAACACCGCCCAAAACGACCTTACCGTCTGTTTGCACCGCGATTGAAAAGACAGCGTCGTTCGCATTCGGGTTAAACGAATCTGCCAACCCTGTTGCAGTATCGAGCCGGGCGATACGGTTGCGGGTCTGTCCACCGATGCTAGTGAAAGTACCACCCACCAAGATCTTGCCATCCGGCTGCACCACAATTGAAAAGACCTGTCCGGCAGCGTTCGGATTGAAGGTGGTGTCTAGCGTTCCATCGGTGTTTAATCGCGCAATGTTATTGCGCATAACGCCAAAAACCTGGGTAAAAGTGCCGCCAATGAGAATCTTGCCGTCTGGCTGCACTGCGAGGGCATAAATAATTTGGCCAACGGCGCTCAGATTCAGGGTTCGATCAAGCCGTCCGTCAATTTCCAGACGGGCGATATAGTTTCGCGTCAGTGGCGCTCCGCCGAAGTTCGGATCAAACGTAGTAAAATCCCCGCCTGCCAAGATCTTGCCGTCCGGCTGCACCGCGATCGAACGGATTCCACCATCCCCGTTCGGGTTAAACGAATCTGCAAGGCCGGTAGAAGGATCAAGCCGGGAGATGCCGACGCGTAACTGTCCGCCGATGCTGCCGAAATCACCGCCCACCAAGACCTCGCCGTCCGGCTGCACGACGATTGTACTGACAATGTTGTTCGGGTTCGGGTTGAACGAATCTGCCAGCCCCGTGGCCGCATCCAGTCGCGCAATGTGGTTGCGCGGCTGTCCGCCGATGTTTGTAAAAACGCCGCCCGCTAAGACCTTACCATCCGCCTGCACCGCAATTGCACTGACACCAAAGGATCCGGGGCTTACGTTCGGATTGAATGAATCGGCGAGCCCCGTCGTTGGGTCGAGGCGGGCCATGTGACTGCGCGCCTGTCCGCCGATGCTGCTAAAAGTGCCGCCTACCAATATTTTACCGTCTGACTGCAAGACAATGACACCTACCCCGAAACCGCTTACAGCCGGGTTGAACGAATCCGCCGTCCCGTCCGGGTTGAGCCGTGCTATGCGGCTGCGCGTTTGCCCGCCAATACTGCCGAAATCGCCGCCCACCAAAATCTGGCCGTCCGCCTGGACTGCGGCCGTGTAGACCTGAGCGTCAGCGTTCGGGTTGAACAGATCGGCCTGTCCGGTAACAGCATCCAGACGCGCAATGCGATTGCGCGTCTGTCCCCCGATGCTGTTCACTCCGTTAAAACTGCCGCCGACAAGGATCTTCCCGTCCGCCTGCAGCGCAATGGCTCCCACAAACGCCGAAGCGTTCGGGTCGAAGAGCGTGTCCACCGTCCCGTCGGGATTCAGCCTTGCGATGCGGTTCCGTGATATACCTTTTACCATAGTGAAATCGCCGCCAATAAGGATCTTGCCATCCGGCTGCACCACCACGATCTGAACTATACCGTTGGCGTTCGGGTCAAAACCGTCGAGCGCGGATTGCGCTCGAACAGCCAACGCAATGTTAAACATCAAAAATATAGTTACAGTGACGACATAAAATTTCTTGTTCATAGTTTTCCTTTAGAACCGTTCGATCTGTCCGTTGGTTATAAATACTCGCGACTCGCCTTCGTTGAACATTATCCGCTCGAATGAAAGTGGTGAGACCGCACCTGTCGAACCGACCACCGCAAACCTCAGATTCAAAAGCACGCCATTCTCGTCTATCGGATAAGCCCCGTAAACAACAACCCTCAAAAGCCCCGGCTCAGCGGCATTTGTCACAACCGAAAGGCCGCGACTTGCTGTTCCTTTTAGATCAATCACATCAACAAGCGGCTGTATGACCGAAGGATCGTATCGAAGGTCACATTCATAAGATATGACGCCTTTGTTCGCAATGCTCTGTACGCTGACAGGAATGGTAATTTCCTTATTCTTTGTAGAAATCTCTGGCAGGCTGACAGCGATGTTTGCTTTTAAACTCTCGTCTGTCTCCTGACTCAAGTCACCTGTCTCCTGTCTCCTGTCTGCGGTTCTCGCCGCGGTTGGATTCCAATTGCCGGAGACGTCACCCATCAAAAGGCCGCTGTAGTCTTCGCCTGCAATACTGCTCGTTACTGACGTGTATGTTCGGCTCGTTGGCGAAGTTCCGACAGGAAACGTCGGCCCCGGCGAAACAAAAAATCTCCATTGTCCGGCTAAGCCTGCTGATGAACCAGTAGCGACGAATGTCGCGATCTGTGCCGCATCAAAGGAAGAGATCGCATTGTTATTACTGACATCCGCCGTTACCTTTTGGCTATCGGTAGTTAAAAGCACGGAGCCTGAAACGTGCTGTGCGATCCTTGCCGCGTCGAGTGATGAAATGCCATTCTGGCCTGTTGTCTTGGATAACGAGACCGTATAAGAACCAGATCCAAATCCGGTCAGCGTGTATTGTCCCGCAGTTCCGCCGGGAGCCGCAGTCGTCGTGAACACACTCGGCGAACCGGTTCCGGTGACAGTTGCGTTCGAAATATACTTCGGCGGCGCGGCCGCGTTGCCATACGTGACCGTTCCGCTTACCAAAGGAGCTGCAGTGAGAAATACATTCCGCACGGATTCCGTTATGCTCGCAGAGCCGTTTTGGTTGCCGGTGGGATAAAAGCCGCGGGCACGGATGTAAATGTTCTGTCCGGTCGGCAGATTCTGCCCGCCGAGCGTGAAATCACTGGTCGTGCCCGTTCGCGTGCCTGTACCAAGGAACGTATAATTCACACCGTCGACAGATTGTTCGAACGTGACGCGAGAGAGTTCCGCGCCCGCTCCGCTGTGCGTCCACGTGAGGTTCGTCTGTGTGACAGACAGATGTTGCACCGCGATTTCGTTCGTAAGCCGGGCGAATTGGCGACGAAGTTGCCCACCGATGGCGCCGAAATCACCCCCGACAAGAATCTTTCCGTCCTGCTGCACCGCGACTGCATAGGGTGGGTTGTTGGCATTCGCATCGAAGGGGATGTCGAGGGTGCCATCGACATTAACCCGAGCGAAGTGGTTGCGGTTGAAAATCGGACCGCCGTTTGGCGCGATCGTGAAGAACACGCCTGCGAGGAGAATTTTTCCATCGGTCTGCACCGCAATGGCTCTGATAGTACCGCTGACGTTCGGGTCGAACGTTGTGTCGAGCGTGCCGTTGGCGTTTACCCGGGCGATGTGACTACGAGTGGCTGTCCCGCCGCCGTTTGGAGCGAGGGTAGTGAATTGTCCCCCAAGAAGAATGTTCCCATCCGCCTGCACCGCAATTGCACTGACAGCATTGTTGGCATTCGGATCAAAGGAGCCATCGAGCGTGCCGTCGGCGTTCACCCTAGCGATGCGGTTGCGCGGGGCGATCGGAGCGCCGTTTGCCTCCAGCGTGGTGAACTCGCCGCCGAGGAGGATCTTTCCGTCTGTCTGCACGGCAATAGCACTGACAGTACCGTTGGCATTCGGATTGAAGGTGATGTCAAGAGTGCCGTCGGGGTTCAGACGTGCGATGCGATTGCGCGTGGTCGTCGGGCCGCCACTTGGCGTAAGGGCGGTGAAGTTGCCGCCAATCAGAATCTTTCCATCCGCCTGCACCGCGATGGCGTTGACAGCAATAGGGGAGGGACCGGAGCTAACATTCTGGTCGAACGCTGTGTCCACCGTGCCATTCGCGTTGAGCCGCGCGAGGTTTCCGCGCGTGACAGTCCCGCCGCCGTTTGGTGCGAGGGTGGAGAACGTGCCGCCGATGATAATTTTGCCGTCTGCCTGCACAGCGATTGCATGAACTATCTCCGCAGTTCCGTCGAAGATGTTTGGATCGAATGCAATATCGAGTGTGCCGTCGGGATTGACACGCGCGAAGCGGTTCCGCGTCACCGGCGTCCCGCCGTTTGGCTCTAACGTGCCGAAACGGCCGCCGAGGAGTATCTTTCCGTCCGCTTGGATCGCAATCGCGGTGCCAACGGGACTGGAAAAAAAGTCGCCAGCAGCCGGATTAAACGACGCATCCAGCGTGCCGTCACTCTCAACCAGTGCGATTCGGTTGCGCGTAACAGCCGCCCCGCCGTTCGGAGCAAACGTGGTGAACTGGCCGCCCACGAGAACCTTGCCGTGCGCTTGAATGACGAGGGCGTGTACCGGACTGCTCGCTTTCGGGTCGAAGGAATCGGCCAGCCCGGTGGCGACATCCAGACGAGCGATGTAATTTCGGGATTGTCCGCCTATGCTATTTACTCCGGTGAAAAAGCCGCCAGCCAGAATTTTACCGTCTGCCTGCACGGCGATGGTACGGACATCACTGGTTGCCGCCGGGTTAAGTGAATCAGCCAGGCCGCTCACCGGATCCAATCGAGCCATCCTGCCGCGTGCCTGTCCGCCAATGCTGGTGAATTTGCCGCCTGCCAGAATCCTGCCATCCAACTGCGCCGCAATGGCACGGACTTCATCGTTCGCAGCTGGGTTGAAAGCAGCGTCCACCGTGGAATCCGGGTTCAACCGCGCGATGTACAGCCGGGCTTGGCCGCCGATGGTGGTGAAAGCTCCGCCGACCAATATCCCGCCATCCGTCCGTACGAGGATCGACCAAACAGAACTGCTCGCGTCCGCCTGAAACAGCGCATCAGCCGCGCCGCTTGCCGCCGCCAGCCGGGCGATCCGGTTGCGTGTCAAGCCGCCGATGCTGGTGAAATCACCGCCCGCCAGAATCTGCCCGTCCGTCTGCACTGCTATGGAAAGGACAGCATTATTAGCATTCGGATCATATGCTGTGTCGAGGGTGCCGTTTGCCTCTAAACGCGCGATGCGATTGCGTGTGGTACCGGCGACGCTGGTAAAAAGGCCGCCGAGCAGGATCTTGCCGTCCGGCTGCAGCGCGACGCAATAGACACTGGAACTCACGTTCGGGTCGAAGGATGCATCGAGCGTTCCGTCGTGGTTCAATCTGGCCAACCGATTACGTACAACCGCCGCTCCGCCATTCGGCGAGACGGAAGTAAAATCGCCGCCGATAAGGATCTTGCCGTCGGGCTGCGCGGCCACGGCCCTCACAAGGCCATTGGCGTTCGGGTCAAACCCGTCGAGCGCCGACTGCGATCGAGCAGCCAACGCTAAGTTCAGCATCAAAAATATGACTCCGGTTACGGCATAAAATTTCTTGTTCATGGTTTTTCCTGTTGATTATCTATTGCGGCAAAGCCTTAAAACGGGAGATGTGTTCACCCGTTCACTGCAAATAATTAGTTCCTGTCCGGCGCGAATTGTGCTACTTTTAAGAAAAAGCACGTTTGAAAATCACAGCATCGAATATTTCTCCCGGAAAAGTCCTTTGTTTTCGATGAGAAAGTTATTAGAAAGTTATTAGAGGCCGTATGTCGTTGAAAACACAGAGCTTTACGTTTGAAGGCTTTCTTCTCGATACTAAGGAAAAAGTCTTAGTGAAAGACGGTAAACCGCTGCCGGTTACGCCAAAGGCCTTTCTACTGCTCTCAATTCTGGTCGAAAATCACGGTCTTTTGGTCGAAAAGAATGACTTGATAAGCCAGGTCTGGCCGGATAGTTTTGTTGAGGAGGGCAATCTTACCTTCACTATTGGACTCCTGCGAAAGACGCTTGGCGATGACTCACGCAAACCTCGTTTCATTGAAACCGTTCCACGGCGCGGCTATCGTTTCATTGCGGAGATCAGCGAAGCACCGGTTGAAATAGCTACACAACCTAGAGTCATCGAGCAACCAACGACGAAGTACAGACGTTATGCGGCATTTGCTGCATTATGCATTTTCCTGCTCTGCACACTCGCGACGGGAACGTGGCTGGCTAAAACTCAAGTATTTGGGTCGGCTTCGATACCGATTTTGGATGCCAATTTTCGTTCCGAGAAATTTTCGAGTTCGGGCAAAACGTTACACGCCGTCATTTCGCCGGATGGCAACCTCGCTGCATATATCGATGAGACCGGCGGCAAATTAAGCGTTTGGCTAAGAAAATTAGAAACTTCAGAAAATACGCTGCTTGTTCCGCCGAGTGACGAATTTTATTTCGGGCTTGTTTTTGCTAACGACGGTCAATCCCTTTACTTTGTGCGAAAACCTCCGGGCGGAAACGAGAGGGAGGCAACGAGCATTTATCGCATATCGCTCCTCGGCGGCGTGCCTGAAAAAATAATAGCCTTTACCGAGGGCTGGATCAGTCTCTCGCCCGACGACCGGCAAATTTCCTTTGTTCGTTGCCAGTATAAGGAAAACGACTTCTGTTCCCTGATGATCGCCGACACCACCGGCCAAAACGAGCGTAAAATACACACGACTGCCAAACGTGTTCGGATCAGCGATAACCAGTTTTCGCCCGACGGTAAATCGATCGTTTTTGCGAGTGGAGTATCCGACAACGGCGCAAAAGATTTTCACCTTGCCAAGATCGATCTGCAAAATGGAATGGAATCCGCAATTTCATCACCTGCTTTTTTTAATATTCACAGTTTGAAGTTGTTGCCTGATGGGGAAACTCTCCTCGTGACGGCTCAGGAAACCCTTGACGGACAGTCAAAACTCTGGCAAATTTCAATGACGACCGGCGAAACGCGATCTCTCACAAAAGATTCTGCTAGTTTCAGGGGCATTAGTTTAACGAAAGATGCTAGCCGGATGATGTCCACGCAAGTTAGCGAGGATTTTCAGCTATTCCTTTCGTCTCAAGGGCTAACAAAAGGTTTGACTCGCGCTCGTGAGGCGGTTTTCTCTCCCGATGGAAACATCGTTTACTTTACACAGGATGGCAACATCTGGGGTATTAACCGCGAAGGAGGCGAACAACGCCAGCTAACTAACAGCCCTCACAAAGATCATTCTCCCTGCGTCTCACCCGACGGGAGCACAGTCTTTTTCAATTCAACCCGCTCCGGAACAAATCAGGTTTGGCGGATGAATTCTGATGGAAGCAATCAAACAGCAATGACAAAAACGGAAGGCGGTTTGCCGGTATTCGTTTCGCCGGACGGACAATGGGTTTATTACGAGGCGAACAAGCTGCATACACTGTGGAAGGTCTCCACGAAAACCGGCGAGGAGGTTCAGGTTTCTGATCACAAGGTCCATCGGCCCGCACTTTCACCCGATGGGACCTTAGCCGCCTTTTTTACTCGAAAGAGTGAAAAGGAGGAGAGGACAAGCATTGCCGTGATGCAGGTTGCCGATAAAAATATAGTGAAAGTTTTCGACTTTGCCGACGCCCGTTCACTTCCTGTGAGGATCGCATGGTCGATGGATAATCGTACATTTAGCTATGTGACTTGGAGCGAGCAAGGTAATACTTTGTGGGAGCAGTCGCTGGACGATGCCGAACCTCGTCATGTCGCCGATCTAGGCGATAAAGAAGTTGAATACTATTCACTTGCTCCCGACAATAATTCTTACATCTTTACCCGCGGCGAATGGTTACATACTGCGGTATTGATCGATGGTCTTCAATAATCCGTGTAATCTTAAACTACTTTGTGATAGTGGCTAGGTCGAAGAACGCTATGTGTATTGGCGCTGCTGACGGCAATGAGCAAACCGACGAATATGAATGGAAAATATTAGCTGTGACAACGAGGGGCAACGACAGGTCCAGTTTGGCGTTGACCCAAACGCTCCCTGTGTCATCCACTAATCCTTAAGAATCACTTTCAGAGATCATTCTTGCGCGATTTTAAGCTCTTGACGACACTGAATAGGGTTTTTAAGCGGCTATTCTCTCTATCGTATTTGCCAGCGAGCGAAAGATGTCGCGGCCATCGTTGGAGCCGAGCATTTCTTCGCAGGCTCGTTCGGGATGGGGCATCATGCCGAGGACGTTTCGGTCTTGGTTGCAGATGCCGGCGATGTTTGAGCGGGCTCCGTTTGGGTTGGATTCGTCGGTGGCTTCGCCGTTTTCGTTGCAGTAGCGAAAGATGATCTGACCGTTCTCTTCGAGCGAATTAAAGGTCGCGTCGTCGCAGGTATAATTGCCTTCGGCGTGAGCGATCGGGATTGAAAGGATCTTTGACGGATCGACTTCGGATGTAAAAGGCGTGTTCCGATTTTCAACGCGGAGATTGACGTGTTTGCAGATGAAATTGAGGCTGCGATTTCGCATCAAAACGCCGGGCAACAAGCCGGCTTCGCACAAGATCTGAAACCCGTTACAGATGCCGAAAACAAACTTTCCTTCAGAGGCAAACTGTTTAACAGCATTCATCACAGGCGAAAACCTTGCCAATGCTCCGGCACGTAAATAATCCCCGTAAGAAAATCCGCCGGGAACGATCACCGCATCAAACCCACGCAGCTCAGTTTCCTGATGCCAGATAAAATCGACCGGCTGGCCGACAAGCTTCGACAGCACGTGGTACGCATCGTGATCGCAATTAGAACCGGGAAAAACTACAACTCCAAACTTCACGCTGTGATCTCCACTCTGTAATCTTCGATCACGGGATTGGCGAGAACATCTTTGGCAATTTGCTCGACCGCTTGACGAGCCTCCGATTCGGAAGCCGCCGAGTCTATCTCGATCTCAAAATATTTTCCCTGCCTGATGTCACTGATATTAGTATGGCCGAGAAGTTCGACCGAATGATGGATCGCCTTGCCTTGAGGATCAAGGACGCTCGGCTTGAGAGTTACATAGACTAAAGCTTTCATTTGCCGCTCCGAAATAAATTGTAGATTGTGAACGAGTTTCTTGTATTTATCAATGTCTTGTGGTAAATTTCACCTAATTTCCCGGCTCTCGAACTTCTCAATTGAAAAATTTCTTAAGGAGAATTTAATACTAATATGAACAACTCTGGAAAGTCGGCCCTAGGACTTGACGCCAATGTCGCAGCCTTACTCGCCTATTTGCCAATATGTGCTGTTAACCTGATCATGAGCATCATAATTATTGCCACGGACAAGACCAATAAACTTGCACGGTTTCACGCCTTCCAGTCGTTGTTGCTAATGGGAGCGTGTATTGTTCTTGGTGTCGGTCTCGGGATCTTAGGCGGCATTGTCGCGGTGGCACAATCCACTGCACTCGCGTTAGTGCTTCTTTTGGTTCAGGCCGTAATAGGTCTGGCAATTCTTGCAGCGATTATTATGTGCATGGTCAAAGCTTTTCAGGGACAGATGTTTAAGCTCCCTGTCATCGGCGACATGGCCGACAAGTGGTCTAACTAACCAAAAACGCGGCTAAAAACTTTATCGACATTGCGCAAGTAATGTTGCAGATCAAAGACGCGGGCGATCTCTTCAGCAGAAAGGTGCGTAGAGATGTCCGCGTCTTTATTTATTAGCCCTTGATAATCACCGCCTTCGTCCCAGACCTTCATCGCATTTCGCTGCGTCCAGGCGTATGCGTCCTCGCGTGAAACGCCTTTTTGCGTCAAAGCCAAAAGCAATTGCCCGCTAAAAACAAGCCCTTTTGTCAGGTCAAGATTCTTAAGCATATTCTCCGGATATACGATCAGCGTGTCGAGAAGGCTCGTCGTCTTGGCGAGAATATAATCAAGTGTCGCACTAGAATCGGGCAGTACGATACGTTCGGCAGATGAATGCGATATATCGCGCTCATGCCAGAGAGCGACATTTTCAAGTCCGACGATCGAATTGGCACGGACAGTGCGTGCCATGCCGCAAATGCGTTCCGACAAGATAGGATTTCTTTTATGCGGCATCGCCGACGAGCCTTTCTGGCCAGTCTTAAAAAACTCCTGAGCCTCGCGTACTTCGGTTCGCTGCCAATGACGCACCTGCAGTGCGATCTTTTCTAACGTCGAAGCAATTATCGCGAGCGTGCAGAGATACTCGGCATAACGGTCGCGCTGGATGACCTGTGTTGAAACGTCAGCCGCTTTCAGGCCGAGTTTTTTGCAGACCCCTTCCTCGACCTCCGGCGAAAGATGCGCAAACGCGCCAACCGCTCCGCTGATCTTGCCTACTGAGACAATATCTTTGGCTTTCAGCAATCGCTCCCTATTTCGTTTCGTTTCCGAATACCAAAGAGCCCACACCAACCCGAACGAGGTCGGCTCAGCATGAATTCCATGAGTGCGTCCGATCTGCGGCGTATCTTTGAATTCGAAGGCCCGGCGTTTCAGAATTTCAAGCAATGCATCAGTCTTTGTAAGCAAAATATCACACGATTCTCTGAGCAGCAGAGCATTCGCCGTATCGACAACATCGCTTGAAGTCAGCCCGTAGTGTACAAACCGCGCGGATTCGCCGATGTTCTCGGCTAGGTTCGTCGTAAAGGCGATGACATCGTGATCGGTGGTTTTCTCGATCTCGCTTATCCGTTCGACCGTAAATGCAGCCTTTGCTTTGATCTCAGCGAGCGCCTCAGCGGGAATCGTGCCCATCTCGGCGTGAACTTCGCAAACGGCCATCTCGACATCGAGCCACTTTTGAAATTTATTCTGTTGCGACCAGACGGCGCCCATTTCGGGCAATGTGTATCGTTCGATCATAATTTTTCAGGCTCCTCACTAATTAAGAAGCCGTAGCAGGCTTTTCGTCGGCATTGTTGCTTCTCTCTTCATCCGGCAGTTCGCTCGCCGCAAGTTTGTCGCCCAACACGTCTTCAAAATAGACCATTTTCACGATCACGACGATTACGGCGAGCAACGGCGTCGCAAGCACCAATCCGAGACCGCCGATCAGGGCTCCCAGCACAAGCTGAAAAATGATGGTCAAGGCGGGTGCAAGCTCGACGGTCTCACGCTCGATGATCGGCGTGACGACGTTCGATTCTATCAACTGCACTCCGACATATAGGCCAAGGACATAAACGGCGCTGATAGGGCTATCAATGAAAGCCAGCAATATAGCCGGAATTGCCGAAATAATTGGCCCAAAATTTGGAATAAATGACAACAGTCCGGCGATCAACCCAAGCGTCAATGCCAGCGGCACACCCAAGATCGAAAGCCCGATCCAGGTCAGTATGCCAATAAAGATCATCGAACCGACTTTACCGATCAGCCACCAGCGGAGCGTTTCGTAGATCGTATCCAGTATTTCGCCAACCCGATCGCGCTTTGCTATGGGAAAAAACCTAGTCATTCCCAATGCATAAAATCGCGGTTCGCTTGCAAGATAAATGGCGATCAGAATGACAACAAAAATATTGCCTAACGCTCCCAAGGTTGAGGAAAAATAACCGCCAACCCGAGTCAGCATACTTGCCGCGTCAATCTTTGCCATTACATCATCGGCACTGGGAAGTTGATCTATGAGCGTGCGGCCCCAGTTATAATGAGATAAATATTCGCCGGCGCTCTCAGCCGATCGAGGTATCTCAACCCTCAAAACCCGAACCTGTTCCGCGACACTTGGAGCCAGTAAAGCAATCGCACCCGCAACCAAAACAATGAGTAAGGCCGCAACGATCAGTACCAGCCACCCTTCACTCACCGGTACCCAACGACGCAAAATGTCGGCGAGGCCGCGTAAAAAGATCGCCAGCAATGCCGCCGCGAAGATCAACAGCAGGATGTCAAAAGTGAAATAGGCCAGAACGAGACAAAGTATGATGAGACACACCACGCCAACAGCAATGAGTACTCGCTGTGCGTAGCTTTTTCCCGGCTCGGTTTTTTCGGCCATTGATTAGATGAGATTCTTTGCGATCAGCAGTTCCGCATTCAACACGGCACATCCGGCCGCGCCGCGCAGAGTGTTATGGCTCAACGAAACAAAACGGTAGTCAAAAATATTATCAGGAAAAACACGTCCGACAGTGATCGTCATACCATTGCCGTTGTCGCGGTCAAGCCGTGTCTGCGGCCGCGACGGCTCGTCTGTGACTTCCATGAAATGCTTCGGCGACGAGTGCAGATCAAGCGACGGAAATGTTCGCATCGACTCGATAACTTCTTTGAGGGTTGACGTTTGTTTTAGTTTCACTCGAAGCGACACCATATGGCCGTCGATCACGTTAACACGGAAGCACTGTGCAGAAACGGCAAAATCAGCTTTGACTATCGCTCCGTCAACGAATTTGCCGATTATCTTTTGAGCTTCTATTTCGACCTTCGGCTCTTCGCCGGCTATGTATGGAATTACATTGTCAAAAATATCAAGCGACGGAACGCCCGGATATCCCGCACCCGAAATGGCTTGGAATGTTGTCAAAATAACCGATTCGACACCAAACTTGCGATGCAAAGCCGCAAGCGGCGGAGCAAAGCTGGTAACCGCACAATTCGGATTGGTAACAATAAATCCCTTCGTAAAACCGCGATTGGCTTTCTGTTTCTCTATCAGGCCGACGTGTTCGTGATTGATCTCAGGGATCAACAGCGGCACATCCTCGTCCATCCGATAGCTCGACGAATTGCTGATTACCGGATAACCTGCGCGGGCAAATGCTTCCTCAGTTTCGCGAGCAACGCTCGACGGCAAACTCGAAAAAACAAGATCACAATCCAACGGCGGCTCGATCGGCGACACGACAATGTCGCGAACCGACTCCGGTATCGCCCCAGCCAACTTCCACGCACAAGCCTCCGAATAAGGCTTCCCCGCCGATCGGTCCGAAGCCGCCATCGCAGTGATCTGAAATTGCGGATGCCCCTCCAAAAGCTGCGCAAACCGCTGTCCAACAGTGCCCGTTGCACCTAATATTCCAACTCTGTATTTTCTACTCATAAGCTGTCGAGAAAAAATTCAATTCTGATCAAAAACTAAACGTCAACGCTCCCGAGACCTTAACTGCCGTTCCTGACAGGATCGTCGGCTCAAAAACCGCCTTCTTCGCGGCCTCGACAGCCGCCTTCCTGAGCAACGGATGCCCCGATACGGCGGTGGCTGATACAACGACACCTTTTTCATCCACCGTGACCTGAACCATGACCGTTCCCGATGCTTTAACCGCCTTAGCCGCAGCAGGATAATCCGGCTTCGGCAGTGACCTGGCTTTTCCGTTCATGATGCCGCCGGAAACCAATCCTCCAAAATGCTGAGTTTTCGGTGGTTCCGTTTGCGTAGGCGTCGCCGATGCATCGATACTTGGTTGCGGCGCTGATTCGACTATCTGCAAAGGTGTAGGAGTCGGATCGATCTTATTGCGGATAGTGCTGCAAAATATCGCGGATGCAAATATAAATGCGAGCGGAATCAATTTCACAATGACAAGGCCCCTTTCATCCGCCGAACCCCCTCGGCCATCCTTTCCTCTGTATTACAAAACGAGATTCTCAAAAAACCTTTTGCCTCGTCGCCAAAAGCAATGCCCGGAACGGTCACCACGCGATTTTGCAAACACTTTTCTGCGATCTCAATATCATCTCCAAGCGAACGCACATCAAGCATCGTGTAAAAAGCACCTTCCGGCGAAGTCGCGTGTAATCCGAGTTCTTTATCAAGAAGATCTACCAAAAATGCTCCGCGTTTTTTGTAGATATCGCGGGCGTTTTGTTTGGCGGCCTCGGCTTCGTCGGTCCAGCCGAGGAGCGAAGCTTTTTGCGTTATGGTCGATGTGCAAACTGTCAGAAAACCGTGAAGCACCTGAATGGCATTCATAATGTCGGCATCGGAACTTGCCGCCCAGCCAAGACGCCAGCCGGTCATACTCAGAGATTTTGACAAGCCGCTGACGATAACGGTCTTATCGTAGTATTGCGATGCCGAATGCGGCCGTTCGCCAAAATAAAGGTCGCTGTATATCTCGTCCGAGATAAGATAAATGCCCGTGCCTTTTAACGCGTCCGCGATCTGTTTCAGATCTTCGGGCGTCAGTATTTTGCCTGTCGGATTGGATGGCGAGATAACGACGGCCGCTTTTGTCTTTTCTGTAATTTGAGATTTGAAATTTGAAATATCAAATGCAAATTCGCGATCCGCAGGCATACGATAATAGACAGGCTTTCCCTGTGCGATCTTGACGCAGGCGTCATAGGCAGGAAAGCTCGGATTTGGCACGAGCACCTCATCGCCTTCGTCAACTATGCACATGAATGCCGCTGTCATCGCTTCCTGCGAACCGCACGTCACGACAACATTATTGCGTTCCAACTTGAGATGCGGATATTGCTCTGCGATCTTGTCACGCAACGCCGGAATTCCCGGATGCGATGTGTAGCCGTTTTGCTCATCGAGTGTCACACGAGCGGCTTCGGCCCGCATGAATTCGGGCGTCGGCAGATCGGGCTCGCCAAGGCCGAAATTAATACTGTCCGGCAACGCACGCTCAAAAAACTGCCGTATCAGTGTCGGCTGCAGCCCCTGCATCCGCCGAGGCAATACAAAATTCTCGATCGATCGTGCCGGCATCATTTTTCTTTCTCTTCCTCGATCCCGCTTTCCTCGAGGTCCTCGCGAACCGTACCGACTTCGACATTAAATTCGCCTTCGGCCTGCGCCAGCGGATCTGCGTTTATAACTCCCGCGAGCGTCTCGATCTCGCCTATGATCTTTTGCCCAAAACCGGTAATGCTTTCTTTCAGCCCGTGTTTCTCGCCATTATCGTGTTCGTTTTCTGTCATTATAATTGCCTCAATTTCCATTTTAGACGAATGCGCCAAGAGATTAAACCCGGCAAATTTGATAGGTCAGATACAAAGCCCAAAGAATTTTCAAACTGCTACAGATCGCTTTCAGCGCTGGAACAAATCCTACTTCTTCCTACCGGAGTAGGAAATCTTCATACTCCTTACTACCATGAAACGGGCTTGGAACGTGTAACTTGTTGTTAATAAATGGATTATCCTATTCGTTCCGTTCAGTCGCGTTTTTAAAAGTTTTTCTGAGAATAAGTTTTCAAAGAGCAATTCTTTATACGAAAAATCCTAGCATAATTTTCTGCAAATAGCAAGAAATTTTATCTGTGAAACAGACATTTATTATCACAGATATTCAATAGCAGGTTTAACGATGGGCAGCAAAATCGATAAATCCGCTGCGCGGATCGGCTGAAAGCAGGCGCACATTAACTTTCTCACCGACATTCAGCCCGTGTTCGCCTTGTTCGATGCGTCCATCGACAGGCGGCCGCAGGATGCGTGCAAACGTACCGCTCGGCGTAATGCCGGTGACGATGGCGTCAAAATTCTCACCGATGTGCCGCTGCATCACTGTCGCCGCGACTACCTTTCGCATCTTTCGCTCGACTTTACGGGCGGCACGCTCCTGATCATTGCAATGCGTGGCGATGGCCTCGAGTTCATCGGCGGTGTAGGGCGATGGCTGGTTTGAAATGACCGCTTTGACGAGCCGTTGGACAACAATGTCCGTAAAACGGCGATTTGGCGCAGTCGAATGAGCATAATCGCGAACCGCAAGCCCAAAATGTCCGCCTGTGTCTTCGCCGGGACGCTCGACGACATACTCGCCGCTGCCGATCAACTTTATTATCGAAAGCGAAAGGTCTGGGAAATGTTCGGGGTCGGCCGCACGGCGTCTTTCTAGAAAATCTGCCAACGCAGGTTGATCCGGCTCATCAGGTAAATGCTCGCCATATTCGGTGGCGATGCGAACTATGCCGTCCCATCGCTGAGGCGTTTTGACCACGCGGCGGAGCGAGATCGATCCGTGAGCTTCGAGAAACTCGGCCATCTCGACATTTGCCGCGACCATAAAATTTTCGATCAGCTTGCGAGCCGAATTTGGATGGACGGACACAATGCCTTTGATCTCGCCATCCTCAACGACGGCAGATGATTCGATAGATTCGAATTCCAGCGAGCCTTTTGCACGACGATATGCCTGCAAACGAATCGCCGCCTGTCTCTGTAGCTCGATCTGCTCCTTCAACCCCGAAGTTTGTACGACCGAACGAGGCATCTCTCCGCCGTTGTCGAGCCATTCGCCGACATCTTCGTAAGCAAGCTTTTCGCGATTACGAACCAACGCTCTGTAAAACGTACTCTCCGGCACATCGCCATTTTCCTTGACCGTCATATCGGCGACTATCGCCAGCCGATCTTCGCCTTCGTTCAACGAGGTAATATCCGTCGAAAGTTCAACTGGCAGCATCGGAAATATCTTGCTTTCGGTGTAAACGGTGACGGTATTTTGCTCGGCGTGCGTGTCTATGGGCGAATCTTTCGGGACAAGTGTATCAACATCCGCAATGCCGACAAGCACTCGAATATCGCCATTCGGCAAACTTTCGGCCCACTCGATCTGATCGAGATCGCGCGAACTCGCATTATCTATCGACGACCACAACAGAGCACGCAGATCTTTAATTGAGGCATCGGCGATAGGCTCAGCGGCATTTTTTATTTGGTTCAATTGATCTGAAACAGCGTCCGAAAACTCCGGCTCAAAACCGTTTTCAGCCATCGTTTGACGTGCCCGCTGTGTCAGCCAACTACTCGATCCTTGATCGTTCATTTTCTTACTCTTACTTTGCGTTCTTTTGCGACTTTGCGGGAGATTTTATCTCAAATAATCTTCAAGCTTGGTCGAGGCGTCGGTCTTTTCGTCGCGGTATTTGACGATGATCGGGCAGTAGATCGAGAGGCCGTTGTCTTTGCCAAATCCGCTCGTCACAGCTCGTGAACCTTGCACAACAACAGCACCGGCAGGAATTTCGAGCGGCTTGTCACCTTCGGATTTGATAACGCGGCCATTCGGCAGATCAAATACCGGAGTCGAACGCGTCAGTATCACACCGGAAGCCAAAACTGCACCTTCGCGAACAATAGTTCCTTCGTAAACGCCCGTGTTTCCACCGACCAGAACATCATCTTCGATAATGACCGGAACTGCACCAACCGGCTCCAAAACGCCGCCGATCTGTGCCGCCGCCGAGAGATGAACACGCTTGCCGATCTGCGCACACGAGCCGACGAGAGCATGAGAATCGATCATCGTGCCTTCATCGACATAGGCTCCGACATTGACGTAAGCCGGCGGAACCACAACTACGCTCGGTGCAACATAGCTTCCGTCACGTATCGCCGAGCCGCCTATCACGATCCGGACGCCGTCCTCTAGCGTCATCGGACGGAGCGGAAATGTATCCTTGTCAAAGAATTGCAGTGTCTCGGTCGGCTTAGAAATCTCGACCATCTTGCCCATCCGAAACCCTAGCAAAATTCCCTGCTTTACCCAAGCATTCGCATTCCAATTGCCGTCCGCATCTTTTTCAGCCGAACGGATCTCGCCACGACGAAGAGCCGTCTTAAAATTCTCGTAGACCTCGCGATCTGCGGATGTAAACTCTGTTTTCGCAAACAATTCTTCTATTTGGTTTCGTAAATTCACAGTTTTTCTAATCTCGAGCAATAAATACCGCTCTTGCGATCAACCCAATGCCGCCGGCGAATAAGATCAACATTATCACCGTATTAAAAAGGCTCGTCGGCTGAAAGTATATCTGTAGATTCATCAGTATCCCCGAGCCGATGAAAATAACGCTCAGACCTACAAGTATCCAGCCAATGATCGATCTGCCGTTAAAGAAAACAAAAGCGATGCCGAAAATGAGCGGGACGAGCGACAAACCGAACGAGTTGTAACCGCCCCAATTCCAAAAGCCGCTCGCAACGACAACGCGGCTGATGAGCATGTATGCACCAGAGATCGTCATCACAAGGCCGATAACAAACTCGATGATGCCTCCGTCCGTTCCGCCTGGTCTTTTTAAGCCATCAAATTCCATCGTCAAAATCCCTCTTCCGCGGCAGTCCCCGAATTGATTGAATTCTTGCCAGTCGAAAAATACCTATAACTGATTTTCCCTAATCCAACGCTCACTAGAAGATTTAGTGGTAGCCAGAGGAAAGGGTAAAAGTCATTCTTTCCAAATAAAGGTCTCCTATCTTGATGCCCCCATGTGAACCAGTAAAACACCACCAAATTGACCAGTAATAAGATACTCACAACCGCAAAATGAAAGAATGATTTGAGACTTCGCAGTGATCTTCCACTATTCGAAACGTTCACAACCACAAGGATCGCCGAGATACCCCAGTACAGCGCCAAAACAACTACAGTGGCCACAAGCATAAGCCACACGAACACATCCGTTAGGTTGAGTTCTGGTAAACTCAGCATTACTTACAAGATCTCGGCCATTATCTGTTTCAATCTTTTCTTTGTTGCTTCCTTTACTGGCACGAGCGGAAGCCGCAGATTTTCCTCGCATAGACCCATTTCCTTCATCACAAATTTACACGGAGCGGGCGAAGATTCGACAAAGTTTGCCTCCATCAACTCCAGCAGTCGGTAATTGATCTTGCGTGCAAAATGGAACGAACCATTGAGTGCGTGATCGACCATTTTTGAGGTTTCTTTTGGCAGTTCGTTGGCGATGACCGAAACAAGGCCGTCGGCACCGAGCGAGATCAAAGGCAATGTCGCAGCGTCATCACCGGAAAACACCTTAAAGTTCTTTGGCCGGTTTTTCAGTATCTCCATTATCTGCGAATAATCGCCAGATGCTTCTTTGGTCGCAACGATGTTCTCGTATTTTTCGGCCAGCCGCAGCGTTGTCTCGGCGGAGATATTCGAAGCGGTCCGAGAAGGCACGTTGTAAAGCACGATCGGAAACCCCTTCACCGATCTCGCGATCTCGGAAAAATGGGCAAACATTCCTTCCTGCGTCGGTTTGTTGTAATACGGCGCCACGACAAGAGCCGCATCGGCTCCAACCTCGCGGGCTTTTCGTGTCCGTTCGATAGCATTAGCAGTATTGTTGGTTCCGGTCCCGGCGATCACATGAACTTTGTGCCGTTTAGCTACGCCGACTGTCAGCCGTATTACTTCCGACAATTCATCCTCGTCCATCGTGACGTTTTCACCGGTCGTCCCGCACGGAACAAGCAGCTTCACGCCATTCTTCACTTGCCGTTCGACCAGCTTCTTAAAGCAATCGCCGTCGATCGAGCCGTCCTTTTTGAAAGGTGTAACAAGAGCCGTCGCGCATCCACGCATCCAGTCAATTTTCATCGTCATAAGAAAAATACATTGCCTCTAAAATTGGCTTAAGTATATTCTTATCGATGTTGAAGTTACAAAATAAATCTGCGGAATTTATGAATGCTGTAAAATTATTTTTATTAACTGCTCTTATTTTCCTGTCCATAGCTTGTCAATATCCGACTATTGAACAGAAGAATTCCGTCACGACACAGAGCAATATTGAACCAAAGTCTGTTGCAATTGCCGACAGTTTTGCCTATCCAGTTGGAAAAACAGACGTTGTGACTCAAAAGAAAGATAAGGACGAATGGTATAACGCTTTAGACTTTGGAGAGAACGACCATCTTGGCGAAGATTGGAACAAAAATACTGGCGGTAACACGGACTGCGGCGAAGCGGTTTATGCGGCGGCCAACGGTATTATCACCTATGCCGGAGATGCTGGACCAGGCTGGGGAAATGTCGTGATCATTGAGCATACGTTACCGTCCGGAGAAAAGATCGAGTCGCTATATGGTCACATGCTGGAGATCCTCAAAAGAGACGGCGGGGTCAAAAAACGGGAGCAAATTGGTAAGGTAGGCAATGCGAATGGCCGCTATCTGTGTCACCTGCATTTTGAAATGCGAACGAAAATCAGTCCGGTGGTGGTTACGCAAGCGAACGAAAAGGATGGGTTGATCCTTCTGATTTTATAGATTCACACCATTGAAAAACTGCTCTAGCTTTCGCAGGTCAAGTTTCCCGTCAGTCCGCACACCTGAACAAAGATCAAGACCAAATGGCTGAACCGTTTCGATAGCTTCTCGGACATTCTCCGCGTTCAGTCCGCCCGCAAGAAAAACCGGCTTGCCGCAAGTCTCGACTATTCTTCGACTCAGACGCCAATCGTGTCGTCTTCCTGTACCACCAAGTTCTTTTACTGCAAGATTCGGATTTCCGCTGTCGAGCAGGATCGCGTCGACAAATTCTGCAAGTTCTGCGACTTCGTCAATCGATTGCTCATCAATTACATGAATGACCTGTACCAGCTTTATATGCGGCAACGCGTCACGAACTACCTTGTAATCACGTCCGTGCAGCTCGTCAACGATCTGGATAGTGTTGGTTTTAGTGCGGTGATGATGATCGATGATACCCTGTGCAGTTTGCTGGCTCGTCAGCAAAAATGTCGCTACCGGCGGCGGCACTGTTCGGGCGATCGCATAGATTTCTTCATCCGCAATCGGCCCTGGTCCCGAAGGCATTTTGCCGACGAGGCCGATTGCAGATGCACCAAATGAGATAGCATCGGCAGCCTCTTGTTCATTGGCGATACAGCAGATCTTTACGCGCGGTTTCATTTTCCAACGATCTCGTCCATAACATCGGTGAATTCATAAAAACCCTTTTTCCCGACGATCCACTCCGCCGCAAGCAACGCTCCCGACGCAAATCCTTCACGTGAGCGTGCCGTGTGTTCGAGCAATATCTGATCGGCGAGGCCGTCGAAACCGACACTATGTGTTCCAGGAATGCTACCGGCCCGTGTCGTAGAAATACTGATGTCTTTCTTGATATGTTCGGCAAGAATCTCTTTGAGTTTCAGAGCCGTGCCGCTCGGGCTATCAAGTTTGCGTGAATGATGCTGCTCCTCTATAAAGGTTTCGTATTCGGGAAATTTAGCAAAAAGTTCGGCTGCAAGATCGGCGATACGATAAAAAATATTCACGCCGATGGAAAAATTAGCACCAAAAACAAACGCACCGTCGCCACCGTGGACGATTTGTTCGATCTCGGCCCGCTGTGCGTTCCACCCGGTTGTTCCTTCTACGAGCCGCACGCCCGCAGCCACGCAAGCCTCGACATTTCGCCGAACGGCCCCAGCCGTTGTGAAATCTATCGCCACATCGGAGCACTTCAACTTCTCGCCCAATTCTGCCGCCGACAAACTAGCGTCCGTGTCATCAATAACGACAGCGATCTCGTGTCCTTTCTCCTCGGCAAGAGCTCGGATGAGCTTTCCCATCGCGCCGTAACCGATAAGTGCAATCTTCATAAGTTTTATTTCACCATAGAGCCACGGAGAACACAGAGAAGATAATAGTATTAACTCTGTGCTCTCTGTGACTTTGTGGTGAGTAATCTTTTTGCCAATTCGACATACAACCCAACAGCTTCTTCCAAACCTTTTTTTAGCACAAACTCATCCTTTGTATGCGCAACAAGGATCGAGCCCGGGCCAAGCAGCAGCGGTTGGCCCCAATTGCCCAAATGCGGAATGTCGGTCGTGAACCGCACGACCTTTTGCTTAAATCCATCAACTTGGAGCATCCTGACCGGCAAGCTGTATGACAATACTTCAAGTTCACCGCGTCCGCGTATGAGGCTTGTCAAAGCGTCGCGGATCGGTTCCATCGGCGTCGTCAAGCGAATTAGCAAACCTGTCTCGGCGGTTGGCGGAATGACATTGAGTGCGACGCCGCCGTCGAGTGTTGCGATGTTACATGTCGTCTCGCCAAAGAAATCGTCGTGCGGAAATTTCGTATGCCGAACGTCCTCTAAAATATCAAGCAGTTTCTCTATCGCTGAATCCCCCTGTTCAGGATAAGCCGAATGTGCAGCTTTTCCTTGCGTCTTGATCTTTGCGCGAAACGCTCCTTTTGAACCGATTGCCAGGTCATTATCGGTCGGCTCGCCGTTTATCAGATATTCGCATTTCGCGGCCATCGGATGGTCATTAGCGACCTTAGCACCGGTTGAAGCTCTTTCTTCTTCAACGGTATAAAGCAGCCCAATATCTTCGATCCCTTGCCGCCTTAACTCCTCAGCCGCGACAATCTGCGCGGCAATTATCCCCTTCGCATCACATGAACCTCGCCCGTATATTTTCTCATCGTCTTCAGTCGGAGCAATAAACGGCGGCACCGTGTCCATATGCGTCGAAAGCCAAACTCGCGGCGTATCGTTCAAATAAGCAATGACATTGCTCTGCTTTTCCGAAACCGCCTGCAGCTCAACCGTCCAGCCAAGCGATTCGAGATAGTCGCGAAGATAGAATCCGACCATTTCCTCATCGCCGGAAACGGACGGAATATTCATGAGAGATTTTGTCAGTTCGAAAAGATCCATAAGAATTTTCACCACAAAGGCACTGAGAAAACAAAGAAAACTAAAAGAACTCTTTGTGAAGCCTTCCTATTACATCCGCAACATATTCTTCCTTCACAACAAACGTTAAATTCACGCTCGAGGCGCCGTGTGAGATGAGGGCGACATTAACGTCGTTGATCGTTGAAAAAACACTCGATGCGAGGCCGGTCTTTGCTCGCAGGCCTTCGCCGACGACACAGATAACGCCGTAACCGGCTTCGACCTCGACATCGCCGAGGCGTTCGAGTTCGGTGACGATCTGTTCGAGCGAGGCGGTGTTGTCAAGCGTCAGGGCGACCGAGACTTCCGAAGTGGAAATAACGTCGATGACAGTTCGGTATCGTTCAAACACCTGAAACAGCGCGCTCATAAAACCATAGCTGCCGAGTTTTCGTGCCGAAGTGATGCGCAGGATCGTGATCTTTTTCTTGTGGGCGATCGACTTGATCTTGTTCGGAGCTTCGTCAGAATCGGCAAGCACCATCGTGCCAACCGCATCCGGCTCGAACGTATTACAAACGCGAACAGGGATCGAATTATCGACCGCCGGTTTGATCGTTTTCGGGTGCAAAACTTTGGCTCCGAAATACGCAAGCTCGGCCGCTTCTTCGTAAGAGAGAACGGGAATTGTACGAGCCTCACTGCAAATACGCGGGTCGCAGGTCATCACACCGGTCACGTCTGTCCAGATCTGCAATTCGCCGGCCCGCAAAGCCGCCGCGACGAGCGCCGCCGAATAATCAGAACCTCCGCGTCCGAGCGTAGTTGTCTCACCGCCGCGATTTGCCGCGATAAAACCGCCCATGATCGGAACTTCGCCGGCGTTGATAAGCGGTTCGAGTTCTAGTTTGATAAGTTCGTTTGTCTCATCGACGAGCGGCGTTGCAGCGCCGTATTCGTCATCGGTGACGATCATCCGCCGCGCATCGACCTGTCTTGCATTAACGCCTTTCGCCTTCAAAACCTCGGCAAGCAAACGAGATGAAAGCTGTTCCCCATACGAAACGATCGCGTCCTTCAGCATCTGTAGCGGTAGCGAACGCCGTGTAACACGCATCAGCAGATCAGACAGCTCGTTACGGGCGAACTCCAACTCGCCATTGAAAGCATTTGGTGCATCAGCGGGAATGAAGAGCCTTGAAACCTCGATATGTCGCTCAAAATGCGGTTCAAGCGAAGCAATGGCCTCAGCAAAATCGCCTTTTTTGGCGATCTCAACCGCATCGAGCAGAGCGTCCGTTACCTTAGTCATCGCCGAAACAATAACCACCGGCTTCCTGTCCATCTGCGTCGACACAACATGGAAAACGCGCTCAAACGCCGCGACATCGCCCACTGACGTGCCGCCAAATTTCATCACTGTCGGGTGTAGGGTTTCGCTCACAATTACCTTGTAAATTTAAGGTAAATCCAGCTAGTAAGCAAAAGGAAAGAAAGAAATTCACTTATTTGGGAAGTGCAGCAAATTCTGCCGGATCAACTCGGCCTATCGTCTGGTAGCCAAAAAGCTCAATGTCCGGTGAAAGATAACCGTCCTTTAACGGCACATCGTGAACCAGATCCGTGCTCAGATACTTCTTGTTGTCATCGCAAAATACAGTTGCGACTATTGCGTCTTTGCCCAATTTCTCCTGCGCCATCAACGCTCCGAGAAAGTTGGCCCCTGACGAAATCCCGACCCCGAGGCCAAGCCGCGACGCAAGTTTCTGGGCCATAAGTATCGAGTCTCCGTCCGAAACGCTGATAACTTCGTCCAACTTACCAAGGTCGCATATCGCTGGTATAAATTCATCGGAAATTCCCTGGATCCTATGACTGCCCACCTTATGCCCCGTCGAAAGCGTCGGCGACTCCAATGGTTCGAGTGGATGGACCTTGATCTGCGGATCCTTTTCGCGGAGAAATGCCGCCACCCCCATTATCGTTCCGCCAGTTCCGACACCGGCGACGAAAGCATCAGGCTCAAACCCGACTCGGGCAAGCTGCGCCCAGATCTCAGGGGCTGTCGTCAAGTAATGAGCTTCGGCGTTACAGAGATTTGAGAATTGATGAGGCAGGAAGACGCGGCCATGTTCGTATTTGAGAGCATCGGCCATCTCAATACTGCCGATAAACCCGCCTTGCTCACGGCTGACCAAAGTAACTTCCGCACCGTAACTCTTTATCAGTGAAATCCGTTCCTTGCTCATCCAGTCAGGCATAAAAACGTGAACGGGATTGCCGAATGCATGGCCGATAGCGGCAAACGAAATGCCCGTATTCCCGCTAGTAGCTTCGGCGATAATGTCGCCTTTGCGGATGACATCATCGCGATAGGCCGATCTTAGGATGTGAAACGCCATCCTGTCTTTTATGCTTCCGGAAAGGTTGAGATGCTCTGCTTTTGCAAAAATAGTTCTGCGTTCGCCTTTGAAATGAAAATGAATGGCTAAAAGCGGCGTATTGCCGATCAAATTCTCGACGTACGACGAACTGGTGGGCACGGCGCTGAAATGACTTTGATAATCGCTGAGGCTGTTAATGTTCATAGATGGTGTGCACTCGTGAAAAAATCCCTAATCACACGCTTACCACCATCAAAAACAAATTTCCGTGTTCTCGGTCACAATCGCTGAGTGTCAACCACACAGAACAGCGCCGCCGTTGATGTTCAGAATTTCGCCGGTGATATGCTGCGACCAATCAGAGAGCAAAAAGCAGATCGACAAAGCAACATCGTCCGTCGTCGCAATTCTTTTTAGAGGAATGGAATCAATAACTGTCTGCCGATAACCGTCCGTATCAAATGTAGGCCGCGACATCGCCGTTTCGATCCAGCCGGGAGCGACCGCGTTGACGCGGATCTTTGGGCAAAGCTCGCTCGCTAAGGCTTTTGTAAATGATATCTGTCCGCCTTTCGATGCTGAATAATTTGAATAATTTGCCTCGCCGCGTTGGCCAGATGTCGAAGAAACCATCACGATCGCAGCCGACGCCTGTTTCTTCATCGCGGGAACACATGCTTTTGTCATCGCCCAGGCCGATTTGAGATTCGTGTTAATGACCTTGTTCCAAAGATCTTCGGTCATGTCCTCGATCGGTGCACCATCCCATACACCTGCGTTACAAACAAGCAGATCGATGCGGCCAAACTTAGCAAGCGTTTCTTTTGCGATCTGCTGTGCACCGGAAAACTCAGAGACATCGGCTTGCACAACGATAGCTTCGACGCCTTTCGCCTTGCACATCTCGACCGTCTCAAGCGCCTCAGCCTCATTGCTCAGATAATTAACAACAACATCAGCACCAGCCTCAGCCAGCCGCAAAGCGGTCGCACGCCCGACGCCGCGTGAGGCACCTGTAACTATTGCCGTCTTACCGGCAAAAAGGTTGTTTGGAAGTTTTATCTGCGATGCAATTTCGGTCATAAGATCCCCCGGAAAATTAGATGCGATTTGGACGTAGATTTAATGAAATTTTTAACGCAAAGACGCCAAGATGCAAAGTCGCAAAGTTCTTTTATTGTCCCTTCCTTTGATTTCCTGCCTTTGCGTCTTAGCGACTTTGCGACTTTGCGTTAAAATCTTCCCAATGAACGACACAAACCTTCTCGAAGACCAACCCATCGCATGGACGCCGACGCCCGATGTCATCGAACGCGCGCAGCTTACCCGTTTTATGAAACAAGTCGGCGTCTCCACGTGGGATGAGCTTTACGCATATTCGATCAACGATGTCGAGAAATTCACCGAAGAGGTTTTACGTTTTCTCGACATCAAATTCGACCCGCCATACGAAAAACTGCTCGACACTTCTAATGGTGTAGAAATGCCTACATGGCTCGCCGGTGCGGGTTTGAACATCACCGAAATGTGCCTCGACCGCTGGCAAACGGAAGAGTTGAAAGATCAACCAGCGGTGATTTGGGAAGGTGAGGAAGGTACAGACAAAAGCATAACTTATCAACAACTTAAAAAATCGGTGGATACGTATGCGGGAATCTTGCGACACGAAGGGTTCACAAAAGGTGATGCCATTGGCATCCACCTTCCGATGATGCTCGACACCGTGGAAGTCCTTCTTGCCATTAACCGAATTGGAGCAATTGCAGTACCAGTCTTCTCTGGATACGGCATTGACGCCATTGCGTCACGAATGAACGCAGTAGGGGCAAAGGGCTTGTTTACGTTTGACGGCGTAACTCGTCGGGGGAAGGAAATTAACGCTTTGGAAATTGCTCGGGAAGCGGTAAAACTCTGCCCATCAGTTAAAATTGTTTTAGTTGTTGGACGCTTGCCACAAGGTGATTTTGATTGCGACGAGTTGACTGGGCAATCCGATGTAAAATATGTAGATCTCCACGACGAATTCTACGAATTTGCCATCTACGTTGAGGATCACGGCGATCCGAAAGAATATTGTAAAACCGAACCAACCTCCGCCGAAGACCCGCTCATTATCCTCTACACCTCCGGCACGACCGGCAAGCCCAAAGGCATTGCTCACACGCATACGAGTTTTCCGATAAAGGCGGCGCAGGATATGGCGTTTGGGACGGATGTCGGCAAAGGCACGCGAATCAGTTGGTACACAGACATAGGCTGGATGATGGGGCCGTGGCTGATCTACGGGGCGTTGATAAACGGTGCGACGATCTGCATCTACGACGGAGCACCCGATTATCCGCAGCCCGACCGCATGTGGGAGTTTTGTGCCAAACATAAAGTCGAGGTTTTGGGCATCTCGCCGACATTGATCCGAGCGTTATCAAATTGCGGCGACGACCTGCCGAAAAAGCACGATCTTTCTTCTCTAAGGGCTTTCGCCTCGACCGGCGAGCCTTGGAATCCGGCCCCGTGGTGGTGGCTTTTTGAAAAGGTCGGCGACAGCAAGCTTCCGATCATCAATTACAGTGGCGGCACAGAGATCTCCGGCGGCATTTTGATGGGCAATCCGCTGCTGCCGATCAAGCCGTGCTCGTTTCCCGCTCCGTGTCCGGGAATGGATGTCGATATCCTCGACGAAAACGGCAAACCGGTTCCACCGGGAAAAGTCGGCGAACTCGTCATCAAACAGCCATGGATCGGCATGGCACGCGGCTTTTGGCAGGAAAAAGAACGCTATCTCGACACTTATTGGCGAAGATTTAAGGACATCTGGGTCCACGGCGATTTCGCCATGCGTGACAAAGACAATCACTGGTTCATCCTAGGCCGCAGCGACGACACGCTAAAGGTCGCCGGCAAACGCGTCGGCCCCGCCGAGGTCGAAAGTTTATTGGTCGCTCATCCGCTAGTCACCGAAGCCGCCGTCATCGGCGTACCCGACGAGATGAAAGGCACCGCGATGGTTGCGTTCGTTGTAGTAAGGGACGCGGGCGGAGGGATGAAGGATGAAATTCAGCCCGCTCCGGATTCATCCCTCATCCCTCATCCCTCATCCCTAGAGACCGAGCTGAAGGCTCTCGTCGCCAAAGACATGGGCAAGCCGCTCGCTCCGTCAAAGATACATTTCGTCTCAGCCCTGCCCAAAACCCGCAACGCCAAAGTAATGCGTCGAGTTATCCGCTCCGCCTACCTCGGCGAAGACCCGGGCGATCTGTCTGCTCTCGAAGATCCGAATGCAGTTGAAGAGATAAAAAAGGTTGCGGGATAAGCGTCAATGACAAAACCTCTGAACGATCGGCAAATAAAAAATGCCTGCATCAAATTGTCACTGGATCACGAAGAATTGTCGTTTGTTTACAAAACCTACGGCACGCCGCCGCTGTGGGATCGGCCGACTGGATTTTCAACCTTGCTGCATATCATTCTTGAGCAGCAAGTCTCGCTCGCGTCGGCAAAGGCTTGTTTCGACAAGCTCGCATTTCACCTTGGCGAAGTATCGCCCGATGGCTTGCTCTCGATCAATGATGCCGATCTGAAAGCTATCGGTTTCAGTCGTCAAAAGGCTGCTTACGCACGCCATTTGTCCGAAGCGATTCTTACGAAACGCATCGACCTAGACGGATTGTATATGCTGTCTGACGCAGACGTGAAGGCGGAACTCGTCAAACTCAAAGGTGTCGGCGAATGGACGAGCGATATTTACCTGTTGATGGCGATGCTCCGGCCAGACGTTATGCCAAAGGGTGACATTGCTCTGCACGAGGCTTATCGAACATTGACGAACGGCGATAAGCGTCCGGGATCGGATGAGTTTGTTGCGATGGCTGAAAAATGGAAGCCTTACCGATCAGTTGCCGCAAGGCTCTTATGGCATTTTTATCTTTCCGAGAAGGCCCGTCGAACTTTGTAAGCTCTACGAGAAGGATCTCAATAGAGTAAATAGCTGATTTAGCAATATCGTGATGTAACAGGCTTAACAGCCTTAACAAGTTAACACCTTTAACAGCTTACTGACGTTAACAAGTTACAAGCAGTAACAGAGGATTGTTCTCATACCTTTCTTTCTTAATCTATTATTAACTAACGTAATCTAATAATAACTAACTTGTTAACGTCGTTAAGATGGTATGAGTGTTAACTTGTTAAGGCTGTTAACCTTGTTGAGTTGTTACATCGCGTTCTTGAGACCTAGCGTCACGTTCCTTGACAGTGGTGTTTCTGCCCGTAAAACTTAAAGCACGATGACCAAGATACTCGATGTCGGCTGCGGAGCCAATAAAACTGAAGGTGCGATCGGCCTTGATAACAATCCGCGTACTGCGGCAGATGTCATTCACGATCTGGGCGATATTCCTTATCCTTTTGCGGACAACGAGTTTGATCTGGTCGTTTCAAATCATGTTGTTGAGCATGTGCCGGACGTGATGGCGTTTATCAGTGAACTACATCGAGTCACCAAAAACGGCGGTCGAATTAAGCTCCTCACACCGCACTACACTAACCCCGACTGGCCAAATGACCCGACACATCGCAATCACATTAATTCGTTCACCTTCAATACATTCCTCGCCGGCCGCGAAGTGTTTGATTTCTATACAGACGTTCAGCTAAAGCCCATAGATTGTTATGTTTCACTCGCAAATCTTTGGAAGGCTATCGGCATTGAATTCATCGTAAATTTGGACTGCAAATGGGCGTCAATGCGATTTACACGTAAATTTTGGGAGCAGTATCTGAGTTACATCATTCGCGGGAAAGAACTGAGGTTTGAATTCGAAGTCGTTAAGAAGAGTTAGCCACGAATTACACAAATATCACAAATTTCGGACAACAATTTGTGACATTCGTGTTATTCGTGGCAAAAATCAGCAAACTATTTATGAACCTTGATGCATCTGTTATCGTTAGAAAAGCAACTTGGTATTTTGTTGAGGTATTAAATAATGAAAATCAAATTTTTTGCTCTGGCCGTGATGACCGGCCTTTTGTTGAATATTGTCGGTTTTGCAGCGAACGATACAGGTCGTTCAACTGTGAAATATCGTCAGGCGTCAAGGCTCGTCTCTTTGCTTCCTGCATCGGACGGCGTCGCTGTCTTTGATTCAAAACGCTTTCTGGTGGAGGCTGTGCCAAAACTGCTATCGGCAAATCAGCCGATGCTTAACCAGTTCACAACCAAGCTTGCTGAGATCGAAAACACCTCAGGCATTGACCTTCGCAAATTCGATCAGATCGCTGTCGGGTTAAAGATGAAGGCGACTGCGGAAAAAGGAGTTGATTTTGAACCTGTAGTCATCGCCGGCGGCGATATTAGCTCGGGAGCATTGGTCGCAATGGCGAAGATCGCTTCAAAGGGCAAGTATCGCGAAGAAAAGATCGGCGAGACGTCAGTTTATGTTTTCACAATGCCCGAAGCGGCAAAAAAGACTCCGGCACAGGTAAAAAATTCCAAGATCGGGCAAGTTATCGATCAGGGCGTAAAAAGCATTGCTACCGAGGTCGCTGTGACGTCTTTAGACAAGAACACGCTTGCTTTAGGATCGCTTACACGCGTTCGAGAAACGCTTGAAGCAAAATCGCAGGTCAGCACCGACATTTCCAGCCTGCTTTCGACGAAAGAAACGGCTGTGATGAGTTTTGCGTTCAAAACCCCAACCGGATTTTCAAAAACGTTCAGCCTAGACAATGACGAACTTGGTTCGAACATCGATTCGATCCAGTATATGTCAGGCTCGCTCGATGTTGCAGCCATTGGAACTTCGCTGCAAATGATGGCAAGAACTGCAAAGCCGGAACAGGCTCTTGCGTTAAAGGACATGCTCGACGCACTTCAGATGATAGGCAAAAGTTTGCTTGGGAACGCAAAACAAGCCGACAAAGCAATTTATGGCCGTATGGTAAAGAATGCAAAACTTGACGCACGCGGCAACGATGTCACGCTCGAAGTGCTCGTGCCGCAAGCCGACATTGACGTTCTCGTAGCTAAGATCAATTAGAATTCTATTGGCGGAAACGCGAGTGTGAACGAGCGTGCCCACGGCTTATCGGCACGCTCGTTCACACTCGCGTTAACGCACTTTAGCGCCTGCGGCGGCGAAAATCGTTAGATCGCTGCCTTGAGAATTGATCGAGGACGCGGTTGTATTGACTGTCTTCGCCTAGAAGCGGAAATAGCTGAAGATCACTGGAAAGATATGCGGCACGCAGTTCGACGGGCCTCGGGCCAGTTTTTATTACACGGACTTTCCCGCCTCGAACTTCACCTATCCACGCTGCAAATTCATCTGCCCTTCCGACTGTCGCCGAGAGCAGCAACAGCCTAATACGCGGCGGCGAGAGTATGATCGCTTCTTCCCAAACGTGTCCGCGTTCCTCGTCCGACAGGTAATGTGCCTCGTCGAGAATGACCAGATCAGTGCCAACCTCATTGCCATCGCGAAGAGCGTCAAAAAGCTGGTTTCGATATATCTCAGTCGTACCGACGATCAGCGGAGCATCCGAATTTTCTTTTCGGTCACCTGTCAAAATACCGACGTTCTCCGCTCCAAAGGCAATTGAAAATTCAGCGTATTTTGAATTTGTAAGTGCCTTGAGCGGCGTTGTGTACCAGGCCCGTTTACCGTCGGCAAGCAATCGGCGAATCTCTTCTCGAGCGATCCAGGTCTTGCCGCTGCCGGTTGGTGCCGTTACAAGGACATCTTGATGTTCGATCGCACTTAAGGCCTCGATCTGAAAAGCGTCAGGCTTGAAAGGCTGCTGCTCAGGCACGCCGATACCTGACAACAGGCGTTCGACTGCTTTTATTTGAGTTGGAGTTTGCGGTTTTACGATGCGTGCAGCGGAACTTTTCTCTGCAAGAGGGCGTTTATATCTTCGTTCTCCATTTTGACGCTGTTTTGACGGCGAAGGAGAATTACGACGGCGATTTGAGCCTCGATTGGGACGCATAGACGTGATATTAGAGGTTCAGAATGCGAAAGTCTAATCTTCCAAAGACGGCCTCAAAATGTTAGCATAATTAATTGCCTCGCAACGCGCAGCGAGTGCAAAGCGTCTAATTTTTACGTTTTTTTCGTCTGACGCATTTTTAGCAATATGTTCGAACAGCCATTATACGAATTTGAGCCAACTGCGGCTCCACAGCTAGAGAGCAGCCTTTTTCACGATTACGAGGTTAAGGGCTGGATGTCTTCGTCGGGTCTATTTAAGGTCGTCGGCATCTCGGCTGTCGCAAATATTGTTGCACTTTTTGTTTTTGCCCAAACGTCGCTTTTGACGATGAAAGGCTGCGACAGTCCGCTTGTCGGGACCGTTTGTCAGGTGCTGGATACTGTTTATGTCGGCGCTTTGCTTTTTGGAACGGACCGCGAATACGTCGATGCGGAATATGACAAGATCGATCTGGGCGAGGCAGATATTACCTTCATTGATGTCAGCAAAGAAACACCGCCTCTCACTTATCCTGTAGGCTATTTTGAGCTGGCAAATCCGGAAGACTTTGCGCCTCCCGCAGTTGATGATATGGAATTGGCTGCTGGAGATCTTTTTAAAGGCGGGATAAGCGGCTTTCCCGGAAACATACCTGGAATCACATCACCTTCTTACGGTGGAGACTTGACCGACACTCCGCCTAATATTCCTAAGGCAAATCCGGACGTGATCGATGAAGGCACGTTGCCGGGCAATTCCGGTAATGGCGGAGCAGTATATTGGCCAACGCCTTGGAAGCCGCCCGTATCAATTCGTAAGAAGAAGCCGCCGCTTTCTAAGAATACCCCTGATGAAAATTCTGGGTTTCCGCAGCCTGATCCCAACGCTGTTGCCGAAATACAATCACCGTCACCGTCACCATCGCCGACACCACAGCCGACCGTTGAACCAACGGATCCGGTTACAGATGTTGAGTTGAACAAACGGCCTTTTGTCGAACTTGCCGCCACGCTCAACGGACTTCTCGACATGAAGGCGGTCAATCTCGAAACGCCGTTCAAGATAAAGGCGACTGGCAAGCTCGATAAAAATGGCAAACTTGACCGCAAATCGTTTGCCTACACAGAAAGGTTGAGCCCTGACCCACGAATGATCGAGGTCGTTCAGGAAGCCATCGAAGCGATGAACAACAGTGGGTTCCTTCAATATCTCACCATGGTGAAGGCCAAGGATGTGTCCTTCGAGATACTTCAGGACGACCAAAGAGTCATTGCCGTCGTGCAGTCCGAATTTGAAGATCCGAACCGAGCTAATTCGATGAGTGGCCTTCTGAAATTGTTCATAGACCAAAAGAAAAAAGATAAAGAAGCACCTGATGCCTCGCAAAACGATAAAGACGATCTCGCCTTGCTCCAAAGCGCAAAGGTCGAACCGGTGGGCAAGAAGCTAATCGTCTCGTTCGCAATGCCCAAAGCGGATATGCAGAGGATGATAATGCGCATGCTTGCAGAACAAAAGGCACAGCCCAAATCTGAAAACACAAATGGCGTCGTGCCAAAGCCATCTGCTGATCCGGCTCAAAAATAAAAATTTTGAACAACCGCAAGAATCAAAATTCACTACTAGTCCTCGCCACCCTCGGCGTGTATCTCGGACTTGTGCTTGCAGGTGCAACGCCGCAGGTTTTAGCACAGGCGGCTACGGCGAAGCAGTTTAATGTTAAAGACGAGATAGAGGTTAAAGATAATCTTGACAACAAGCCGGACGATAAACCATACACTGAAATCGAAAAGGCAGGTGTTAGGTTTGTTGGTCTCTATATTGAGGGACTGATACGTTCTCTTGATGCCTTTACATACGCCGAATCTAAAGGATACAACCTTTCTTACAATATCAAGACGGCGGACATTTTTGACAGTGGATTCGATAATCCGTTTGCTCAAATCAACAAGAACATCACTGCGGGCTTCCTTGATCAGAGAATCGACGATAACGGGTTGTATTTTCGATTCTCTCTTAAATGGAATCAAGGGGAGCATGGAACAAGTGAGTTGTTTTCTGCGGTAGATTCAGGAAGGAGTGTCTTCGCTCGCCGTCCAAATGCCTTCAAAGAAAAACTCCTTATAAAGAATTCTTCCGTTTCAAGTGTCAACGACCAAGTTTTCATTGTCACACGCCTTCCTCGTGCCGGACTCGACTCGCTGCTTGCTTCTGACGCAAAGTAGCGGCGAGTTTACCAATCTTTTCAACTCAACTCGCCATAACGTCGGAATTCACGCTTGCTCAGCCTGCGTGTAAGAACCGACACAGATCATTCGCAGGCTGGCAGTCTGCGTTCCGACACGAGAGGAAAACATAATGGCAGTTAACAGTTTTGCAGATAAATTAGTAAAGAAAATTTTTGGATCGAGCAGCGATATCTTTTTAAAGAATGTTGCGCCGATCATTGACCAGATCAACGCTTGGGAACCGAAGCTCGAAAAGCTTTCTGATGCGGAGTTGCAGGCACAGACTCCAAAGTTTAAAGAGATGATCGTAAATCGTCTCGAAGGCATTGACGACAAAGAAGAACGCCGTAAGGCAGAGCAAGAAATTCTGAGTGAGATATTGCCTGAGGCTTATGCGACGGTTCGCGAAGGCTCGCGTCGTGTGACCGGAATGCGGCACTTCGACGTGCAGATGATCGGCGGCGTCGCTTTGCACCAGGGCCGTATCGCCGAGATGCGAACAGGTGAAGGTAAAACGCTCGTCGCGACCTTGCCGTCATATCTCAACGGCCTGACCGGTCGTGGCGTTCATGTCGTAACCGTCAACGATTATCTCGCTTCGCGTGACGCGGAATGGATGGGCAAAATTCACACCTTTCTCGGCTTGACGGTCGGCTGTATCCAAAACGATCAGGACGACGTCGAGCGTAAGGACGCCTACGCATGCTCGATCACGTACGGTACCAATAACGAATTCGGCTTCGACTATCTGCGTGACAACATGAAGTTCGATGTCGAGTCGCTCGTTCAACCCGATCATTATTTTGCGATCATCGACGAGGTCGATTCTATCCTCATCGACGAAGCCCGAACACCGCTGATCATCTCCGGCGCATCGGACGAAGCAACGGACAAATACTTCACGGCGAACGAGATCATCCCACACTTTGAACGCGGCCATAAAGACGAGGAAACGAAGGTAACTACCGGCGACTATTTGCTGGATGAAAAGAATCACTCATCAGTTCTGACCGAAGCCGGTGTGACAAAGGCAGAGAAACTTCTCGGCGTCTCGAATCTTTACGATCCGGCAAATATGGATCTCCTTCATTGCGTCGAGCAGGCCCTAAAAGCACACACGCTCTACAAACGCGATCATCAATATGTCGTGCAGGACGGCGAAGTTCTCATCGTTGATGATTTTACCGGACGCTTGATGCAGGGACGACGTTGGTCGGACGGATTGCACCAGGCTGTCGAAGCGAAAGAAGGCGTCAAGATCGAGCGTGAAAATCAAACTCTCGCTACGATCACGCTGCAGAACTATTTCCGCATGTACGAAAAGCTCGGCGGCATGACAGGAACCGCCGAGACCGAAGCGGAAGAATTCGGCACGGTTTACTCGCTCGACGTTGTTCAGATACCGACCAATCAGCCGATGGTACGAATTGATTCGTCGGACATGATCTATCGCACGCTTCCCGAAAAATGGGATGCCGTTGTCGAAGAGATCAAGGAACTTCACAACGAAGGCAGGCCCGTTCTGGTCGGAACCGTGTCGGTCGAAAACTCCGAGCTTGTCGCCCAAAAGCTAAAAGCCATCGGCGTGCCGCATAAGGTTCTCAACGCCAAATATCACGAACAGGAAGCCGAGATCATCGCTCAGGCCGGTCGTAAAGGAGCCGTCACGATCGCGACTAACATGGCAGGCCGCGGAACCGACATTCTACTTGGCGGCAATCCGGAATCGCTGGCTCGCGATTATCTAAAACGACAAGAGATCAATCCCGACGAAGCGACGCCGGAACAATTTGAAACCGAATTGCGAAAAGCAAAAGCTGTTGTTGCGGAAGAGCACAAAGAGGTCGTCGCCGTCGGTGGATTGCACATTCTCGGTACCGAACGTCACGAGTCACGCCGTATCGACAATCAGCTTCGCGGTCGTGCGGGACGACAAGGCGATCCCGGAAGTTCGCGTTTCGTTCTCTCGCTCGAAGACGATCTGATGCGTATCTTTGCCGGCGACAAGGTCCGCTCGATGATGGAATGGCTCGGCATGGAAAAAGGCGTCGCCATTGAATCTAAGACGGTTTCAAAACAGATCGAACGTGCTCAGAAAGCTGTCGAAGCCCGTAACTTCGAGACTCGCAAACACGTCCTCAAATACGACGACGTTATGAACAAACAGCGTGAAACCATCTACGGCCTGCGTCGTCAGCTGATGTTCGAGCCTGAGCATCGCGAATATCTACTCGGCGACAACGGCGTTGCCAAAGACCTTCTCGCCGATTTGACCGGGAGCTTTTTACCTTTGGAATCGCCGGACAAATGGGAGATCGAAACTTACGCAGCCGAGATCGAGAGCATTTATGCCATTGATCCAGCAAGAGATGCAGACGTCGATTTCAAACGGATGAATCCGCGAGAGATAGAAGAAGCGATCTGGAAAAAGGCTTCCGCCAATTACGCTGAGAAGGAAAAACTAGCGGGTGACGAATCCTTACGTGCCTACGAGCGTTACATCATGCTCAACATCATCGACAGCCAGTGGAAAGATCACCTGCTCTCGATCGATCAGGTCAAGCAAGGTATCGGTCTCGTAGGTTACGGGCAGAAAGACCCGCTTGTCGAATATAAAAAGCAGTCGTTCGATATGTTCCAGGACATGCTCGACCGCATCGATACGAATACGACCAAGGCGCTGTTTCACCTTGAGGTCGTCACGCAGGACGACCGCGACGAACGCGAACGCCTCGCCCGTCTCGAACAGCAGCGTGCCCGACGCCAAGCCGCAGGCATGGCATTTACCGGAGCAATGGCAACCGCCGAAGCCGCCGGTGCCGAAGCCGCCCGCCACAC
This sequence comes from Chloracidobacterium sp., assembly GCA_016711345.1. NCBI lineage: Bacteria > Pseudomonadati > Acidobacteriota > Blastocatellia > Chloracidobacteriales > Chloracidobacteriaceae > Chloracidobacterium > Chloracidobacterium sp. The sequence continues at coordinate 3,051,080 of JADJTD010000001.1, read as the reverse complement.
GCCGTACGTACGTGACACTCCGAAAATGAAACCCAACGAAGCCTGCTACTGCGGCTCGGGAAAAAAGTTCAAGAAGTGTCACGGAACGGCCATATAAAAATGCCGGAGTTGATGTAGAATTTTGAAAACAATATGAGAATCAGCTCAATTCTTGGAACTGTTTTAGTTATTTGTTTCTGCGCGCAGATTTTTGTTGGGCAGAGTACGGAAGTAGACAAAGGAATTGAGCTGGTCAAGAAAAAGGACTATGTATCCGCGATTTTGCTCTTTAATCAAATCGTAAAGCGCGAAGAAACAAATGCAAAGGCCTGGTTTTATCTCGCTAAGTCGTACGAGGCACTAGGCAAAGAGGGTGATGCTGGAAGATCGTACTATAAAGCCTTTGATACCGGGTATGAAGTTTTCAGAGAGAACTTTAACAAACAATTCGAGACGAAAAACACAAAGGTCGAATCGCTGCTTGAAGTTGTAAAGTCGCAAAGCGACGTGGTCTCAATATGCATAAACAGTGCCGGAAAAGCAACACAATATAACACTAAATTATCATACGACAATGAACCTCGCTTGAAGACAAATTCTCTTTATCAACTGTCGAAGATCGCGGAGTCCGGTGAAGCACTCTTTTGGAATAAAGATACCGACAATAGGGTAAAGTTTGTGAAAAGCACCTACGTTTCCGATGGCTTTGACACTTATCCTCCCCAACGAGGACTTGTAGTATATCCAAAGACGGTAAAACTCTTATTGGTCATAGATTCTAACGGAAAGGTTGTAGTTGCGATGCCAATAGCCAAGCCACAGTCGTGGTTCGATCTACAGGCGATGCGGAGAGTTTTAGAATATCAATGGGAGCCTGCTCAAAATAATGGAAAAACGGTCTTAACATTGATGCGTTTCGACTATCGATTTTCGCAATAACTCCTTGTTCCAATCTACTCCGCTTCATCGGAGAACGACTCCCAGTCCGAAACACCTTTGTAAGCCGGCGGCCTAAAATGAAAAAAAGCGGCCATGTCTGACCGCCTTTGCTAATAAATTTTTGAGTGACTACTTCATCATCGTTCCCTGTGATGACCATGCGACCCAGTTGCCGTCACGTTTCACCCAGATGTCGGTGTAGCGGATATTGGTGTCGAACGCCTTGCCATCTTTGTCTTCGCCTTTGAGGTGAAAGATGCCTGTGACACGAGCGGTCTTGCCTTCGATGGCAATGTTCATGTTAGTGGTTTCTACCATGTCGTAGGTGCTCTTGTCGCTCATCATACTGGCAAGTTCTTCGGTCTTGCCGCCCAAAGCACCGTCGCTGGCGCTGATATTGCTGAAATCCGATGCGAAGTTCTTCTTGAACCACTCGGCGTCTTTTTTCCAGAACGCATTGTTCCAATCCTGTTCGAGATACCAAATGACGCCGTAATCGTCCAAGTCTCCGCCGCCTGCATTGCTCACAGCCTGCCATTTGCCGCCGCGTTTTTCGAGAAAATGAACGCTGCGTCCGTAGTAGGTCTCCGGCTTTCCGCCTACACCATCGGCGGTCCAAATGGTGTTGCGGTGCGTGATGGTCGCGGTGTTTGGCGTACAGGTAATGATGTAATGATCATGCGTAACCTTGTCGGGGTTAGGATTTTTCTTAGCAGCTTCGGCATTCTTTACCGCATTGTCGATCGAGGTCGCCTTATTAACTCCGCCTGGCAGAGCCATAAAATCATCGGCAAACATCATCGACAAAGCCGCCCGGTCGCCGGCAACGGTCGCCTTACCCCAATCTCGGTCAAAAGCTTCGAGAGCTTTCTTGTCTGCTTCGCTGCACTGTCCAAACGCGGCTCCAAACATGCCCGCGATCAAAATTAAAGATACAAATATGTGTTTCATCGTCATTTCTCCTTGTTCTTCGATCTAGTTAAAAAGCAAAAAAGGGTCGCCTTTACCGCCGTCTCATGTGTTCTGTTGAGTGCTCCAATAAAGTTCTCCCTATACTTTGATAAACGGAATTTCGAGCATAAAAGGGGCATCGTTCGAAAATAATCAGAATACGAACGAATTGCGATTCGTGAAAAAAACAGGGGAAGCCTTACTTCCCTCTTGAAAAAATTCAAACGCTAATTTATTTCTTCTTTGGCGGCGGTATGTCGTCACCTACTACTGCATCAACCTTTGGATTACCTGTTGCCTTCGGAGGTTGGGCAGTGCCGTCAACGGACTTTGTGTTGTTGTCAGACTTTGCCGCACCGCCCTTTATGTCGGTTATTTGGGCATTCATAATCTGCCAGCCTTTGTCTTTAGATTTGCCGAGCACCCATGTGACCATCGAGTTTCTCTCTTCGGTCTTTCCGTCAATTGTCATTTTGCCTGCAACAAGTGCAGTAACGATCGCTCCGTCGCCGGTAGGATGCGTTTTGATCTTAAGGTCATTAAATTTAAGGCCTTCCCATTTGAGCTTTCCGGATTTTACTGCCTCGATCCTTGAAACCTTGGTCTGCATTGCTCCGTTCTGGTCGATCAGCGTATATTCATCGGAATACATTTTTTCGAGTGCAGCGGTGTTGCTGCCGTTCAGAGCGGCATTAAACTCGTCGAGCGCCTTTCTGACCTCCGCCTCGACCGTTGCCTTGTCCGGAGCAGGAGCAGCGGCTGCATTACTTGTTGCATTAGCAGGTTTGTTGCTCGCAGTGTTAGCACCGGAGCCGCCACATGCTGTAAAGAATGCCGCAACAACGAGCATCATCGACATCAAAAATATTTTTTTCATAATGTTTGTCTCCTCAAGATAGATGCATTAAGCTTAAAAAAATCAAACGGCAACCGCATCCAAAACAGCCGTTTTCTACTACTTGTTTACCTAAAAATCTGATATTACGCAGACAGTTATACTCGAATTAGGTTGCGTAGTCAATCACCTATTTGATTCGTTTCAAACTTCCCTCACCGCTGATCTTACGAGTGTTGATCTTTGCAACTGACTCCATTATTGACATCGCCCGAAGCAGATTTTCGCCAAGCACTTTGCGGATCTCTTTTTCGGTGTAGCCGCGTCTGAGCATCTCGTAGGTCACCAGCACAAGGTCTTCAGCTCCGTTCATTCCTGCGGGCAGATAAGGAATGCCGTCAAAATCCGAGCCTAAGCCGACATTGTCAATACCTGCGACCGCTTTAATATGGTCTATATGGTCAACGATACGCGTGTACGGAGTGATGTAGATCGGATTTTCGTCAAGCAATTTTCTTTCAGCCGCGTTAAGGAGCTTCGGTTCGTTCTTATACTGCTCCTTTAGCGCATCGATCTGCGGTTTGAGTCTCGCGGCACGTTCGTTATCTTCTTTGTTAGTTCTGGCATCTAGAAAACCCGGCAGAAAGTTGACCATTATCACTCCGCCGTTTTTGGCAACGCGTTTCAGGACATCGTCAGGCACGTTACGGGTATGGTCGTTAAGTGCTCTCGCAGATGAATGTGATGCGATGATCGGAGCATTGGTAATATCAAGGACGTCGTTCATCACTTTCACTGACACATGAGAAATGTCGATGAACATCCCCAAACGATTCATTTCGCGTACAACTTCTTTGCCAAATTCAGACAAGCCGTTGTTCTTGGGTTCGTCGCGATGTGCGTCGGCCCAGTCGTGTGTAACATTGTGCGTTAACGTCATATATCTGACGCCGAGGCGGTAGAATTCTCGCAATGCGGCGAGTGAATTCTCTATCGCATAACCGCCTTCTATGCCCATAAGCACACATAATTTGCCTTGACGCTTTGCATGTCGGATCTCCGCCGCAGTTGTGCATTGTGACAATTGATCCGGGTATTTTTCCGTCGCTCGATATGTGACATCGATCAATTCCATCGCACGCCGCATTGAGCCGCCTGATTTCAAAGTTGAACCTGAAACATAGATCGAGAAAAACTCACCGGTGATTCCGCTCGCCTTAAATCGCCCCAGATCAGAATGAAACGGATCGCCGTCCTCATGATATTTGCCCACGGTCGGCGTTCCGAGGTCAAAATCCTCGTTCGCCATTGGCGATGGAATATCATTGTGGCCATCAACAATTATGGCTTTTCGGTGAATAGATAACGCCTTTGCCCAGAGTTTTGGATCGGCGTCCTTTGGCATTGTTTGAGCGATGACTGAACTGCCGAACGAAAAAAGCAAAAATAGCACGATTGTGTTGTTCATACGGCTAGTTTAGCCCTTTAAACCCAAAAACGATAAGCGTCATGCATTGGTTTGATAACACTCCGCACATCAAAAAAAGATGGTCAAAGATGCTCGATACATGCTAGTATAAGTGTGGGGAAAATCTAATTCCCTCAAGTGTCTCCGCTTCGACACCCCCGTTTTTACGCTTCATCTTTAACCTCACCACTTTCAAATAAGATTTATTTTCATTCCGAGCAACCGGCCTTTTATGGCAAATAAGTTGACCTCTAGTTCAAAAAAAACGACCAGAAACGCCCGAAAGACAAAACAATCGGCGCTTCCGCAGGTGTTTTCCGGTCAATTGCCAAACGACGCCACATATCAGGGTTTTATCGAAAACCTGCCGGTAATGTTCTACGCCGTAGAACCAACGCCGCCGTATAAACCGATCTACATAAGCCCAACCTTTGAAGCTTTCGGTTACCCGATCAGCGAGTGGATGAACGATGCTAACATCTGGGATCGCATAATCCATCCTGACGATCAGGAAACGATCCTGAATGGTACCCGTAAGGCGATGAAAGACGGCAATAGCATCGATTATGAATATCGCGTCATCTGCAAAGACGAAAGTGTAATGTGGGTCCGCGACCGAAGCTGCTTTATCAAGGACGCGAATGGCCAATCGCTTTGCTGGCAAGGCGTTGTACTTGATATCACCGAACGCCGCCAAGCTGAGATCTCTCTTCACAATGCTGTCTCGCTTTTTGCCTCAACGTTTGAATCAACCGCTGACGGCATTGTCGTTATGAGTCTCGATCGCCAGATCGTTACCTGTAACAGCAAATTCACCGAAATGTGGAAGATCGATCAGAGCATAATCGAAAGCAAGAACGGCTTTGCGATGGTCGAGCAGGTCGTTCCTCAAATAAAAGATCCGGAGCAGTTCGTCGAAAATCTCGAAAAGCTCTACTCCGATCCGATGGCAACATCGACCGAAATTCTCGAATTACACGACGGACGGCTTTACGAAAGATACTCGCAGCCACAGTTTATGGAAGGCGTGCCTGTCGGACGTGTTTGCTGCTTCCGCGACATTACGGAACGCAACCTTGCCGAAGAAAAGCTTCGATATTACGCCCATCATGACACGCTGACAGACCTTCCAAATCGCGTCCAGTTCATGAACCACCTTCGCCAAGCCGTTGAGCGTGCCGAAGGAAACAATTACGCCAAGTTCGCCGTTCTCTTCCTCGATCTCGATCGTTTCAAGGTTATCAACGACAGTCTCGGCCATGCGGTGGGTGACAAGCTGCTCGTTGCAATCGCAGAACGCCTCACGACCTGTGTCCGTCCTGGCGACGTTGTCGCAAGGCTCGGCGGCGACGAATTTGTCATTCTGCTAAACCGCAGCGGTGATACGCCCGAAGTCGTCAACGTCGCCGAACGTCTGCAGTCAAGGATCTCGGAACCGTTCAAGATCGACAATTACGAGGTCTTTACGAGTGCGAGTATCGGTATTATCGTGTCCAGCAACGTGCAGCGAAAAGCCGAAGACTTCTTGCGTGATGCTGACGCCGCAATGTATCGAGCCAAAGAATCGGGCAAGGCACGTTACGAAATATTTGACCGTAAGATGTACGTTCAGAACATGAACCTGCTTCAGGTCGAGACCGATCTTCGTCACGCCGTTGAACGCAACGAATTTGAGGTTCTCTATCAACCGATAGTTAATCTCGCGACCGGAACTGCTCATGAATTCGAAGCGTTGATCCGCTGGCAGCATCCAATTCACGGGCTTGTCGCTCCGAACGAATTTGTACACGTTGCCGAAGAGACAGGCCTCATCATCCAGATCGGAAAATGGATACTCGACGAATCTTGCCGACAGGTTGCCGAGTGGCAGCGTCGATATAATTTGCCTCTTTCGATCAGCGTTAACCTCTCTGCAAAGCAATTGATGCATCCGACGCTCACCGCTCAGGTTCAGGACGTTTTGTCTCGTACCGGCCTCGACCCGAGCCAGCTAAAGCTCGAAGTGACCGAAAGCACCGTCATGGAGCACAGCGAAAAATCGATGAACATCCTGTCCGAGCTTGACGCTCTCGGCGTATCGCTTTCGACCGACGATTTCGGCACAGGTTATTCCAGCTTGAGTTATTTGCAGCGTTTCCCGTTCGACCGCTTGAAGATCGACCGTTCATTCATCAACATAATGGGCGAAAGCGAAAAGAGTGCTGCGATCGTAAAGACCATCCTTATGCTCGGCGAAAACCTCAACATCGAGGTCGTCGCCGAAGGCATCGAAACCGTCTCACATCTCGAAAAGCTTCGCCAACTCGGCTGCACAGCCGGTCAAGGCTATCTCTTCTCACGCCCTATCGACCGCGAAGGAGCCGAACGCTTCCTCGACGACGGTGCAAACGTCTTTGCCAACAACCCGCTCCTAGAATACCGCCACGCAACGCCTATCATCGAAGTCACCGACGTACAATAAACACTTTTGCACGTAGCTAATGTCTGCCACCTGACCAACAGGATGTTTTCTGCACTCTAAACTTCAATTGACTTTAATTTTGAAGGAGAAAAAACATGGCAGTAGGAAAATTGGTTGGAGCGGGGCTAATCACATGGCTGTTGGGCGGCGGGGCATTGATGTTTATTGTTGTTCTGTTGTTAATGCAGGCTTGTTAACATTAAATTTTTTTAGACACAAATGCACGAATGATATCCGAAATCAGATTCGGTCGGGTGCATTCGTGGCTATTTAGTTAAAGACATCTTCGCCGAGGAGATTTTCGCGCAGATATTGGATCGTGTCCAGAAGCGTCTCTTGCGGGTCGCGTGGTGCGAAGCCTAGTTCCTTCTCGGCCTTTGACGAGTCGAAATACCAGAAATATTCTGCCTGTTCGACCTCGGTCGGTGCGACGGGAGAAATTTTTCCCCAATTCTTGTAAACCGAACTGATAAAACTCGAACCCGCCATCGCAAGTTTCTTTGGAACTTTCAGCATCGGTGCAGAAACGCCGCTGAGTCTTTCGAGCCGTCCAAAAAAGTCGTGAAACGTCATATTCGCAGCACCGAGCAGATATTTGTCTTGATGCTTCCCTTTTTCCAAAGCTGAGATAAACGCCGAAGCCGCATCGCGTGCATCGACGAAGTTAACACCGCCGCTCGGACTGTAAGGAATCTTTTTCGCAAGAAAATCCAACACAACCTTTGTCGAACTGAGACGTTCGTCGTCAGGCCCGAGCAGAAGCGACGGATTCATGATCACAAGCCGCTGGCCCTTGCCGTCGAAATTCTCGATCGCTGTGCGTTCCTGATAATACTTCGAAGCGTAATAGGCCCAACGCGAAAACACATCGACCGGCTGCGGATAGGTCTCATCAAACATCTGTTCGTCTTCGCTAACAGCAATAGTTCCGCTCGACGAAGCAAGCACCATCGTGTTAACGCCCGACTCTTTTGCCGCTTCGCAAAGCAACCGCGTGCCTTGTAGATGGATGTTATTCATCGACATCGCATCGTCGTTGTCACGCGAGACTTTGCCCGCAAGATGAAAGATCGCTGAGACATTTTTCACCGCACTCGCAACGTCTTCCTTGTCAGTGACCGAGCCTTCTATAGCCTCAACGCCTGAGTCTTTCATCCAATCCGGCACACGCGATGCCATGACTCTCAAGTTTTTCTCGCCAGCTTCCAAAAACTGCCGAACAACATGCGAACCCAAAAATCCCGTTCCGCCGGTAATGAGTATTTTCTTTTCAATCTTTGTTAATGCCTTTGTCTTTGCCATAAGAATATTAACCACAGAGGTCACTGAGAACACTGAGAAAATCAACATTAAGCAACTCCGTGCTCTCCGTGTTCTCTGTGGTGAAAATCTTTCTAATCCTCGATCACAGGCTCCGATTTTCGAGAACGCCGTCGTTCTGCTTTCCATTGTTTTCGGATCGCATCGACGTCAAATTTAGCACGGCTTCCGTCACGCATACGTTCGACTTCGTGTTGAACGCGAGCAGCTATGAGCCGATACGCTTCGGTGTTCGGCACGCCTTCTGTCATTTTTTTGAGTTCGTCATATTCCAAAAATCTTCCGACCTTTGCACCGATCTTTGCTCCGACACTGCTTCCCTTTGGAATGATCGTTCCCTTTGGAAACGCCTCGTAAGTTCCCCAAATATAGATAGGCAAAATCCCGATCTTCTGATTGAGAGCGAGGTAGCCGATGATCGGTTTGAACTCAGAGATCTCGCCCGATTCTTGACGGCCGCCTTCGGGAAAGATGAGAGCGTTGTAACCGTCGTTCAATATCTGCGTTACATGACGAAGCGACTGTCTCAACGAGCCGGTGCGTTCGATCGGCACAAGCGTCGTGAAATTGTTCATATACGCACGCTTGTATTTTGTATCGAACCAGTAATCCGCCGCCGCAACAGCAACCGTCTGTTCAGCCACATCTTTACCCAAAGCTTTTTTGACCAGGCCCGTATCAAGATGCGATGTGTGATTTGGAGCGACGATAAAATTCACGTGCTGCGGCACGTTCGACTCGCCCTCGATGTGTGTCTGAAGAACAGAATCATAAAGAGCATCAGTCGCAAGGCTAACAGCCGCGTTGCCCACACGCTGCACGATAGAAGGAATGTAAATTTCATCCTCTTCTTTCTTTGTTTCGACACGCGGTTCGTCAGCAAGTTTCTTGGATTTATCAACACGTAGAACGACGGTCAGCAACTCGCGAACCGATTGAACTTCGTTCAAAGTATCCGGCGATGGAATGCGTCCGCCTGCATCTTCAACCGCCGCTTGCAGTTCGACAAACATCAGCGAATCGAAACCAAGATCAGCAAGTTTGTCTTCGACAGCGATGTCTGACAGCGGCCTGTTCGAAACGCTCGCAACGATCTTGCGGATCCAGAGCATGTTGTCGTCACCTTTTGAATCGGAAACAGTTTTTGCCTTCGTTTTCGAGCGATTTTCGAGCGTCTGAAGCATCTCGACAACCTCAGGACGTTTTACTTTTCGAGTCGCTGTTCGCGGCAATTCAAACGGCGTCATATGAAGAACCTTTACACGCTTGAAAAACGCCAACCCGGCGGAAACTTCCCTAAAATGCCCTTCAACCTGCTTGTTCACTTCCGTTCTTGTAAGGGCGATGTCGCGCTCGTAATCGGGGACAACGAGAGCAGCGATCTTTTCACCGCCGTCATCATCCGGCAATCCGACAACGCTCATTTCTTTGATCAAAGGCGACTTGCCGTAAAGGTCTTCGATCTCGTCGGGATAAATATTTTTGCCGTTCGAATCGATGATGACATCTTTTGAACGCCCGACAATAAACAAGTTTCCATCCTCGTCCAGCCGTCCAAGGTCACCAGTTTTAAGCCAACGATCATTCAGAACTGCCTCGGTTGCCTCTTCATTGTTGTAATAGCCGACCATCACATTCTGTCCGCGAGCCAGCACTTCGCCAACGCCGTTGTCGTCCGGCGAATCGATCTTGACCTCAACGCCCGGCAACGGTTTGCCAACGCTTCCACGCAATAATTTATTGCCAGGACGAGCGACAGTCAGCACAGGTGAAGATTCGGTCAGCCCGTAGCCTTCGAGAACAGTGAAGCCTAGGCCGTGCAGGTCTTTTTGAACTTTTTCCGACAAAGCGGATCCGCCCGAAATAAGATACCGCATCTTGCCGCCCATACCTTGGTGAATCGGCAAAAAGACGATCGGGCCAAGATTGAACGGCGTGTTGTCGCGAATCCATGCGTTAAATTCGATCACGTTGTCAGCCAGATCGGCGATCCAATCACCCTTTTCCCGAAGCCGCGTTTTGATACGGCGATGAAGCATCTCCCACAAAGCCGGCACGCCAACCATTCCCGTCACATGTCCGTTCTCGATAGTGCGCGAAAGGTCTTCGGCGGTCAGTTCGTTTAGATATGTGATCTGAGTTCCGTTTGAAAACGGTGTAAGAAAACCGGCCGAAAACTCGAACGTATGATGCATCGGCAACACCGACAACACGCCGTCCGTGATGTCCATGTCGAGCACTGACGAGAGCATCGAAATCATGTTGACGAAATTCTTATGTGACAACATCACCGCCTTTGGCGTGCCTGTCGTGCCCGACGTAAAGATCAACGACGCAACCGATGTCGAATGGATCTTCTCCGGTAAAAGCGCGTTGCGTTTTGCTTCTTCCGTCTCAGACTGAATTTCAAAAACATCATCAAAAGTCCACACCGATACTTCCAGCTTGGATTCTTTAAGTTTCTTTTTGAGATCGGGATTATCGCCGGCGAGTTTCGGACTAATGACAATTCCAGAAGCTTCGCCAGCCTTTGCAAACGCGATGATCTCATCAACCGTACTTGCCGGATCGATCGGAATTGCCGTCGCTCCTGCTTTCAAAATGCCAAAATACGTCATTCCCCATTCGGGCATGTTATTCGAAAACAAAATGACGCGATCGTTATGCTTAATGCCTTTTTGTGCCAGAAAACCTGCTGCACGCAACGTTAATTCACGAACGTCTTCGAATGTGTATTGCTCTTTGCGGCCATCACGCTCGATTCGCATCGCAACACGCGTCGGAAAACGCTTGACCGATGTATCGAAAAGATCGAGCAGGTCTTTATATGTATAAGATCGCTTTTCAACGGCCTTCAGATCTTCCTCAAGCTGCGGCAGCACCCATTTTCTCATTCCAGGAAAATGGACGTTGAGCCAATAGTCGTACCAGTCGAGACGTTCGGGGTACCAAGGCAACAGTTCCTTTTCCTTTTCTTTGATGAGCGAGTGCAACGCTCGAACATTGTCCGAGCGATACAGATACTCGTTATCGATCATGAACGGCTTGAACATTGCAAACGCATCCATTGTTGCTTGAGTAGTTTCTTTGAAACTCTCGGTCGATTTCTTTAGATCCGAAACGATGTTGCCGATACGACCGCCGCCCCAACGCGGTGTCATGCGATCCATCAGATTGTCAGCTTGTTTCGCAATACGGTTGAGCATCGGCGCGCTGGTCAATTCATAAGTCCGCTGCGTGACCGACGAAGCCTCGACCATACCGGCGAGCTTGTTAACGATCTTGCTGCCTGTCTCTTTGTCCTCAAAATGCTGGCGTTTGTAGAGGCCGACGAGACCGACGATGCGCTTCATATCGTTCGGGTTCGAATCGCCCGACGACGCCTGAAAAACAAGCGGCGGTTTTGGATCAACAATTGCATTCATTGTGGCAGCGAGTATTGCACCCGCAACCATATCGACGGGAATAATATCGAGAATCAGCTTTTCATTGACGGGAATTATCGGCTGTCCGCGCAGTGCGATCAATATAAGCGGTGCTGTCGTCGTAAAGCCTTCGTTCCAGCCTGGAAAGGGATATTGATTTGAAGATTCAACGATGCTCGGACGAACAAGGATCTTCGCGATGTCATCCTGCGACGCAATTATTTGCTCAGCAAGAGATTTTGAATAGGTGTAGATATTCGTCCAACCCCAATACTCAGCACGCTCTGCTCCAAGCTCGGTCGTCCGTTCACGGATCCACATTTTGCGTTCGCGAAAGATCGCTGATTTAAGCTCTGCCTCATCATCCGGATCGCGGCCTTCTTCGATAAATCGCTGGCGAGCCTGCTCGCGAAACTTCGCTGCCTGCACAGCATCGTCAGCCTCCTGCCGAGCCTGTTCACTCAAACGTGCGCAATCCTCAACCTCTTGATTAACATCAAACTTTGTTCCGACAAGCTCATCACGACGCGGAAAATATCCAACGACCGGCTCGTTTTCCCAGATCGGCCCAGAACGTTTGCCCGCGACAAAACACGTCGAAACATGAACAAGGCGAGGCTTTTTCATCATCCGCGCCATCTTGATGATGTTGTTCGAACCGACGACATTTGTCCTGAGAGCACTTTCGAGGGGCGGATTAAACGTCACATTTCCGGCACCATTAATAATGATGTCCGTGTCCCGCATTATCTTCTGCGCGTCTTTTTCATCAAGCCCAAGATACTCGTTACCTACATCGCCATTAACTGGCACGACCTTAGATTTAATAAAATCTTCAAATCCATCACCGTACTTCTCACGCAGCGGATCAAACGTCGGACTCGTGACAATGCTCGTCCAAAACCGGATCTTCGATTCCGCCGCATCCCGCGCACGCACCGTCGCATAAACCTTCCCGATATCCGGAAAATTATGCAGCAGCATCGACAACGTAACCTTCCCCACAAAGCCCGTCCCGCCGATAAAGAAGATCTTCTTGCCCTTAAATATTTCTGTTGGTGAAAGCTTCATTACGCTTTTATTGCACGAACCTCAAGATACTCGGACTCGACCTTTGTCGTTCCGTCAGTTCCTTGATTGTGTTCCGTCCACAAATTCTCAAGGTCGGTGCGCAGGGCGGCCTGTCCTTCGGTGTCGAGCGACTCGAAGGCCTTCTGCGTCGGGCCGAAATACATCCTGAAATGCTCGACCACATCAGCGGGCGGTATGTCGAAATAGAACATGATCGGAACGCGCCGCATTTCGAGATTTGAGATGCCTTCGGCGAAGCGTTCTCGGACGAGGTCTTCCATTCCCCATTGCAGCGGCGGTGACATTCCGGGCGGAGGCGGAACGTGTTTGGCGTTTGTCTTGAACATCGCACCCGTAAAACCCTCAGGCGTCCAGTTTGCCATCGCGATCAGGCCGCCGCTTTTGCAGACGCGTTTCAACTCGCTTGCTGTAACGTCAGGACGCGGTGCGAACATCGCTCCGAACATCGTCATTACGACGTCAAACTCACCGTCCTGATACGGCATTGCCTCAGCGTCGCCGACATCGAATTTTGCTTTTAGTCCTTCGCGTTCCGCATTCGCGATCGCCTGTTCGATCAGGTTAGGAGCGATATCAACACCGGTAACATTTGCGCCAATACGAGCCGCAGGAAGCGCAAGATTTCCTGTACCGCAAGCGACATCAAGGACCTTCATCCCCGGTTTCAGATAAAGTCGCTCAACAAATTCGCGTCCGCCTTCTTCAATAGATCGTGCGATCACGCCAAAATCACCGGCGATCCAAGTCGCCCGCAGTTTACTTTTAAGAGCATCCATTTCGGGAGTCATTTGTGTACTTTGCATTTTAGTTACCTCCTTAAGTCTGTTTACGGAAGCCCGCACGACATAAGGGCATCCACATTATCAACAACGCCCTTACTTCGTGCGGGCTTCTGTACCTTAATCTGTCACACTGCACAGCCCAATTATCGGCTGATGCAGCATCGTTATCTCGGCGTTGCGGCCCATGTAGCTGCGGGCCATGGCGATGGCTTCGGTTAGGTTGTCGGCGCGTTCCCAGCCGAGCATTTCGGGAACGTGGGCGTTTTCTGCACCGGCGACGATTACTTTGCCGACGTGTTGGCGGCCGTTCTCGCCCCAGTACCACATAAAAAAGGCGTGGGCTCCGTGATAGGCGTTGCCGCGGCGGTACATCTCGATGTAGGCCGGATTCGAAGCAAATTCGCGTTCGTATTTTTCGCGCAGATAAAACGCATCACGCGATTCCGGCAGCAAGCGATGGAAAAACTCGATGTACGACGGGTGAAACTTATGGTCGAATTCGTCAAAACACGGATGAGTAATTATCATCACACCGCCTTTTCTCAACAAAGGCTTGTTGCGATACATATTAAAGTGATACCCAAGCGCCATCACCTGAACAAGGATCGGATTAAGCGCCGAATAGACGTTATACGGCGAGATGTCGGGAATGCCCGAGATCAAAATGTCGCACTGGCCTTTGACCGGAATCTCATACTGCTGATAGTTCTTTTCAAGGATCTTCTCGTGAACCGGTTCGGTCTTTCCCGCATAACAAGCGATCAACTCATACTGAGCCGGGATCGCGTGTAGCATTTTTCGCCGAGCGGCACGCGGCATTTTTGAGAAGGTTTTGGCCATCACTTCCCATTTCATGCGATCTGCAAATGAGAATTCGTCCTCGTTCCGAGTTAAAATGTCGTAACCGTCGGGAAACATCTTGTTATTAATCGCCGTCTCAATGTGAAATACCTTGCACTGCTCATCGACGAGTTTGCCGAGGCGAATTACCTTGTGATTCAAGGCGGATTTGGGCGGATCCATATACGAATCCGACTCGCGGATCGTCTGTGGATCGTGATGAGCACGCAGAGATTCGTAATCACAAAGCCCCACCGCGACTGATTTGTGGCCGCCGTCCATCGGGACGAGATTAATGTTTAAATAAATAAGCAGGTCGCTCTCGATCGCACGTTTGTTGACCCGCAGCGGTTCGTTGTGCCGCGTGACGCCCAGCGTAACGAGGTTGTCGTCGTCCTCGGCGTCGTGATTGTAATAGCGGTCGGGGTAGTATTCGTTGTAAATGTCGGTGCCGACCATCCGCTTCATTTCCCACGCCGTCATCTTGCGGTGGAGCGAATTTGCGATGATCAGATGCACGTCATCAACGCCATTCGCCCCGCACATATCCAGCACGACCTCGAGCATCGTCTGCCTTAAGTCAGGCGTCTGCATCGGCGGCAGCGGCAGCGAAATATCATCCATCGCGATCGTCACCCGCATCCCCGGTTCGAGCATCGCGTAAAGCGGCTCCATCTCGATCGGATGATTTACGGCATAACGGATCGCCGCTTCGCGATTAGGCAACCCCTTGATCGGCGGATTCGGATAAATAACCCGCGTCCCTACCGGCAAGTCGTTAATTATAAAATCCTCACCAAACGGCATGATCCGCGGCGCGGAATCCTTGTCGATGTAAATGATCGATTCGTGTGTTTTTCGTCTTAGTTGCAAGGCCATAATCTTAGTAATTTAAGAACAATTTCCGACATTGTGTGCAGCGCCATCCACGCATAAACGGACCTTTCAGTACACCGAATTCTCCCACTTCCTCCCCGCCTAGGGCGAAAATTCCTAATGCATTTCGTGCAACCGACGGCTCACCCGCATACCAACGAAAACCGCCGTTGAGAGTTCCTATGTTGCCCATAATGCAGCCTAACTCAAGATCCGCTGAGCAAAATGGACATTTTTCCGACTTGTTCGAAACGCTCATTTCAAATCCAAAATTGCCCAATCATGCTGCAACGCCGTCTGCTTCAATCTGAAGTCCGGACACACTGCGACCGGATGTCCGACTATCGACAGCATAGGTAAGTCCGAAATGCTGTCGGAATATGCGTATGAGTCCGAGAGATTGATATTCTCTCGCTCAGCGTATTCGCGTATCCATTGTGCCTTTGTGGCCGAGGCCATTACTGGCGGGATAATGCGGCCTGTGGAATAACCGTTTACGAACTCCATATGGTTCGCCTTGTAATCGTCGATGCCGAGATAGTCCATCAGCCGTTCGATCGTAAAATCCAAAGCGCCGGTGATAACGATCTGCCGATGTCCGATCTTTTTGCCTTTGGCTATGAGGTCGTGTGTGCCGGGAAAGATCGCGGGTTTTAGCACTTCTTCGAAAAGCTCATCAGAAAAATACCGCAAACGGTCCTGCGAAAAGCCCGAGTAGCTTTTGAAAAAGACCTCGTTAAAAACATTTCGCGAATACAGATCGGCGACGCCAAAAAACGGCAGTCTTGCCAAAGTCCCAACGCTTTTTTTGGCCGTCTGCCACAGGCCTTGCTGACGCTTGGCATAAAAGGCGAGCGTGTGGACGAGATTGGTGCTCACCAATGTGCCTTCAAGGTCGTAAAATGCCGCTGCTTGTCCGTTTTTATTCATTCCGGCTTTGTGTTATCGTAATCACGCTATTTGAAACAGAATGTTATCACGAATAACTGGTTTTTAATAGACCATAAAGGGCAAAGTTACAATTTAATTACAAATCGTAATTACTTTGTATCCACATTTTCGTATTATTATGAGGCGAGCTATTTTTCCGGGTTCATTCGACCCTTTAACTAACGGCCATCTCGATATTATTAAGCGAAGCACACCGCTTTTTGACGAGATGATCGTCGCAGTTCTAAATAATGCGGACAAACATCCGATGTTTTCGGTTGAAGAACGCTGTGAAATGATCCGCGAGGTTATCCCGACCGTCGAAACAGGAAATTGCAAGCTCATAGTCGATAGCTTTTCCGGCCTAACCGCTGATTTCGCCCGTAATAGTGGGGCAACCGCGATCGTTCGAGGCATCCGGGCCGTAAGCGATTACGAATACGAGCTAAGAATGGCCCTAATGAACCGCCGCCTCGAACCATCAATCGAAACGGTATTTCTGATGGCAGGCGAAGAATATTCCTATGTTTCATCGACGCTCATGAAACAGGTCTTCGAACTAGGCGGCCGCGTAGCCGGATTGATCCCCGGGCTTGTCGAAGACCGCATGCGAAGCAAAAAGAAATAGCCACAGAGAACACAAAGTACACAGAGAATTATTTGACTTTGTCTGTGCCTTCTCTGTGTCCTCTGTGAACTCTGTGGCAAAATGTCTTCTATGTCTTTCCCCGTTTCAAAAAATGTTGCCGCGATGCAAGGGTCATCGACGCTAATCGCGGCTCAAGTTGCAAGCGATATGCGTGCAAGCGGAATCGAGGTTATTGATCTATCGGTCGGCGAACCTGATTTCGACACTCCCGAATTCATAAAGCAGTACGCCTGGGAAGGCCTGCAAAATGGCATTACAAAATATACTTCTGCAGCAGGCATGGCTGAGTTTCGGTCATCGCTGGTCGATTTTTATTCAGCTCGATTTAAGGCTGAGATCAAGTCAGATGAAATAGCTGCGGCATGCGGCGGCAAACAGGCGTTATTTAACGCCGCTTGCACTCTGCTAAACCTAGGCGACGATGTGCTGATCCCAAAACCTTATTGGGTAACATTCCCCGCAATAGCGGCATTCTGCGCTGCCAATAGCGTCTTTATCGAAACAGAATCCACGGATTTTATACTGAACGCCGAACAGGTCACCGATGCGATCACAGACAAGACCAAACTGCTGATATTGAATTCCCCAAATAATCCAACAGGCCGCGTTATACCGCCCGCAGAGATACTGAAGATCGTTGAAACATGTGCTGCACGCGGCGTTTATGTACTAGCGGACGAATGTTATTTGTTTTTCGCATATCCGCCAGCCGAACCGTTTACATCGGCATCGCTTCCGGCGGAACTTCGACAGTTTGTTTGCGTCGCAGGCAGCTTTTCAAAAACCTACGCCATGACCGGTTGGCGAATCGGTTACACAATAGCAAACCCCGAATGGACAAAAGCAATGGTCAAACTGCAAAGCCATTCAGCGACGCATCCGACATCTTTTGTTCAATACGCCTGCGCAAAAGCGCTTCAAGACGTCGACGCCACGATCGATGCGGTCAACTCGATGACCGCCGAATATGAACGCCGCAAAAACTGGTTCATACCGGCGTTGAACGAGATCAAAGGTTTTAAATGTGCAATGCCCGAAGGTGCTTTTTATGCCTTAGTAGATGTTCGTGAATTGATCGGCGACCAGTTCGCAAAGTCGGCAGATGTTGCTGACCATCTACTCCGCGAAGGCCACATAGTTACAACCGACGGAGCTGGATTTGGGGCAGATGGATTCATCCGCTTTTCTTATGCGACTTCTATGGAAAATCTGGAAAGAGCTGTTAACGCAATGAAGTCTATTTTTGGAGCAAAAGAATAGCAAGGCATGCACGAATAAGAAATTTATCTGGCACTATCTTTTATTCGTGCATTCGTGGCTAACTTCCTACCCGCCAGTCATCATAAGGCCGATATCTTCGACCGAAGTGACTTTTGGATCGACCTCGCCGACGATCTTTCCTTCACGAATAACTAGCAAGCGGTCGGCTAAAGCCGTGACTTCTTCGAGTTCAGCGGAAACAAGCAGTACGGCGGAACCTGCGTCGCGCAGGCCGATCAGCTTGCGGTGGATGAATTCGATGGCTCCGATATCGACGCCGCGTGTGGGTTGAGAAACAAGCAAAAGTTTAGGATCGAGTTCAAACTCACGTCCAATGATAAGTTTTTGCTGATTGCCGCCGGACAGCGATTTTGCCGGCAAAGCGGCGTTCGGCGGACGAACATCAAAATTCTCTATAATCTCGCCAACACGCTTTTCGATCGCCGCATTGTTCATAAAACCAGTTGCAGCCGCAACCGGCGGACGGTAGTGAACGCCGAGAATGGAATTTTCCGCAAGATCAGAATGAAGCAGCAGTCCGCGTTTATGTCTGTCTTCGGGGATATGCGCGATTCCTAATTCCTTTAACTCGCGTGCGTTGCGGTTGGTCACATCTTTGCCGTCAAATTCGATACGGCCCGAAGACGCTTTTGTAAGTCCTGAAAGTGCTTCGATCAACTCCGTCTGGCCGTTGCCTTCGATGCCCGCAATTCCGACGATCTCACCTGCACGAACCACAAACGAAACTCCATTCACCGCCGCACCGTGCTTGCCGCCGACGGTGAGGTCTTTGACTTCCAGGACCGTTGCTGCCGGATTTGCATCGGCCTTTTCAACACGAAGCAATACATCGCGTCCAACGATCATTCGCGCCAAATCTTTTGCAGTCGTCTCAGAGGTTTTGACGTTACCCACCGATTTTCCGTCACGCATTACCGTGACTTCGTCGGAGATAGCGAGAACCTCTTCGAGCTTGTGCGTGATGATTATGATCGTCTTGCCCTGCTCCTTCATCCGGCGAAGAATGCCGAAAAATTCCTCAACCTCTTGCGGCGAGAGAACCGCTGTTGGCTCATCGAGAATAAGCAATTCTGCATTTCGATAGAGGGCTTTTAGCAACTCGACCCGCTGCTGCTGGCCAACCGAGAGATCCTCAATATAAGCACGCGGATCAACGCCGAGTTTTAGCTCGTTTGAGAGAGCAAGAATATCGGCATTCGCCTTTTCCAGATCGAGATTCGCCGCCGAGCCGGTTTCGGCTCCGA
The DNA here is from genome assembly GCA_016711345.1 of Chloracidobacterium sp. Taxonomy (NCBI): domain Bacteria; kingdom Pseudomonadati; phylum Acidobacteriota; class Blastocatellia; order Chloracidobacteriales; family Chloracidobacteriaceae; genus Chloracidobacterium; species Chloracidobacterium sp. The sequence continues at coordinate 3,032,008 of JADJTD010000001.1, read as the reverse complement.
GGATAATGTTCTCGCCAACAGTCATCGTATCCACCAGCATAAAATGCTGATGCACCATACCAATACCACTGGCAATAGCGTCATGCGGATTCCTGATCGCCGTCGGCTTACCGTCAACCAATATCTCTCCGCTGTCGGCCTTATAAAAGCCGTAAGCGATACGCATGATCGTCGATTTACCCGCACCGTTCTCGCCAACGATCGCATGAATCGTGCCTTTTTCGACCTTGATCGACACGTCGTTATTTGCCGTGACGTTGCCGAATGTTTTTGTGATATTTTTTAATTCGAGCATTTCTTACTTCGCCATCGCATCCGTAACTTTGATCTCGCCGGTGCCGATCTTGGTTCTTGCTTCTTCTACTTTTTTGATCACGTCAGCAGGGATAAGTGATTTGTTGTTGTCATCCATCGCGTACGCTACGCCGTCTTTGTCGAGGCCGAAGACATGAAAGCCGCCTTCGAATTTGCCGACCAAGAGTTCTTTTATAACGTCATAAACCGCGTTATCAACCTTCTTGACCATCGAAGTGAGGACAAAACCAGGCTTGACGCCGTTTTGGTTTGAATCGACACCGATGACAAATTTGTTTGCTTCGCCGTTGGTCTTGCCGTATTGCTCTACCGCATCGAAAGCTCCGAGGCCTGAATTCCCTGCCGCCGTAAAGATCACATCGGCTCCTTTTTCGATCTGTGCGAGCGAAAGTTCTTTTCCTTTGCCCGGATTGTTCCAGGCACCGTCGGTAACGCCGACGTAATTATCTATGACCCTAATATTCGGATTGATCGACCGTGCTCCTTCTTCGTAACCCGTTTCAAATCTGTGGATCAGAGGAATGTCCATTCCACCGAGAAAGCCGAGTATTCCGGTCTTCGATTTCGAAGCTGCGATCATGCCTACGAGATATGAGCCTTCATGTTCGCGAAAAACGAGTGACGCCACATTTTTGAGCGGCGTTTTGCCGTCAGCTTCAAAGATCACGCCGTCAACGATCGCGAATTTGTTATTTGGATAATCGAGCGCAACCTTTTGCATGATCGGCCCTTGGGCAAAGCCGACGCCGATGATCATATCGAAGTTCTTCTCGGCAAACGCTCGCATTGCCGGTTCGATAGAGGTCGGATTTCCCGGTTCGACATCGTAGAGGCAAATATCGAGGTCCTGCTGCGCACGTTTCACGCCTTCCCAAGCTGCGGCGTTGAATGAACGGTCGTTCTTGCCGCCGATGTCAAAAACAATGCCTACGCGGATCTTGCAGCCTTCGCGTTTTGCTTCGGTTCGCTCGACACACGACGAAACGAATAGCCCGACAGCAACAATTAGCAATACCGGCAAATAAATTCGATGTTTCATATCAGATCAGACCACCGCTCTTATCAATTTCGTTATCTTCGGGATTTCTCTGGATATTTTATATGCGTTACGCAGATTTTCGCTAACTGCGTCTGCTTGATTAGGACGGCGGCAATACACGATGCCAAGCTCGTCGCCTTTTTCTACGCGGTCGCCGATCTTTCTCGTGCACGAATAGCCAACAGCATGATCGATGCTGTCCTCAGCCTTAATCCGGCCACCGCCTATAGCGGAAACTGCGTTGCCGACTGCGAGCGTATCGATCTCGCTAATGAAACCGTTCAGCGTCGCCGTTACCGGAACTTTTGCTAAACCTTTTGTAAGCAGCAATTCCGGCTTGTCGCAAACTTTTGCATTGCCGCCTTGAAGTTCAATATTCTTTCGAAACGCCTCAAGGGCCTTACCGCTGTCAAGCACTGTCTTGATCTTGAATTTTGCACTGTCTAGCGAATTGCTGATCTTACACTGCACTAGCATGTGCGCCGTCAATTCAACAGATAATTCGAGCGAAGGCAGCATGACGTCTTCTGCTTCGCCGCGAAGGATTTTGATACATTCGTATGCCTCAAGTGCATTACCGACATATTGCCCAAGCGGTTCGCTCATATCCGTGATCAGAGCATGTGTCGTAACGCTGAAAGACCTTCCTGTTTCGCACAAAGCCTTAGCCAGCTTTAACGACTCTGCGTATTTTGGGATGAAGGCTCCCGAACCGGTCTTAACGTCCAGTACCAAAGCATCCAGCCCTTCTGCCAGTTTCTTCGACATTATCGACGCAACGATCAGCGGAATATACGGCACGGTGGCTGTCGCGTCGCGCAATGCATAAAGCTTCTTATCGGCAGGTGCGATCTGTTTGGTTTGACCGGCGAGAGCAAGGCCGCATTTTTTTAATATCTGCTTGAATTTTGCAAACGGAATGTTCACATCGAAACCCGGAATCGATTCGAGTTTGTCGAGCGTTCCGCCCGTATGGCCGAGGCCTCGGCCCGAGATCATCGGGACGGCAACACCGCAGGCCGCGGCAAGCGGTGCGATAATCAGCGAAGTTTTGTCACCAACACCGCCGGTCGAATGCTTGTCGGCCTTGGGAGCATCGATATCGGAAAGGTCCATTATCGTGCCTGACCGCAGCATCGCACTGGTGATCGAATACTGTTCGCGGCGATTAAGCCCGCGAATAAAGATCGCCATTACCAGCGCTGAGATCTGATAATCGGCCCAGCTTCCGTCGCACACGCCATCAATAAAGGCAGTTATCTGTTCATCAGAAAGTGCCTTGTTGTCACGTTTCGTCGCGATTATTTCCTGTGGGCGCATATAGGTTCAAGTTTCACCAAGCTCAATTATTTCTCTCGTCAAATGCTGTTTTTTTATTCTAGCAGTTTTAAGTAAAAAATCGTGACCTCGCACGGACAAATGTCACAAATTGCCACAGGCCTGTTTCCGTAAACTATAGTACTGCAATGACTTAGCATCTATTTTTCAAAATGGCGTTGTCCGGCGTGTCCGCAACCGCTGCGGACAGTGTAACTGTTGTAATAATTAGGTTTATGTCGCATTTTTCTGCTTGTCCGGCTAATTTCAAAAAAAATATTTTGCGCCACAATGTGCCATCGGTTCGCCGGGAATTTCGCACTCTTTTTTGAGTCGTCAATGATCACTTTCTGCAATCAGATACTAGCATGAAATTGCACATTTTGTCAAACGTTTTATTTATGCAACACGGTGCATTGAGAAACCGCTCAAATGCTGTGGAGCGTGTATCGCCGTTGCTAACGTGCAGGCTTATGCACTAAGACGACGGCTTCAGCACTGACAGCTCGTTGCTCGCCGATCGAATCGACGGATTCACCCGTTTTTGCTTTGATACTGACATTTTCAACAGAAATTTCGAGAGCGGCGGCAAGATTATGTCGCATCGCGTCGATATGAGGACGCAGCTTGGGTTTTTCGAGATGAATGACCGCATCAATATTGCCAACGGCGTAGCCTTTCTCTTTGATAAGCTCGACCGCGTGTCGAACAAACTGTGAGCTTTCAGCATTTCGCCAGCGTTCCTCATTATCAGGAAAATGCGTCCCCAGATCGCCGAGTGCCAACGCGCCAAGAACCGCATCAGCCGCTGCATGCATAAGCACGTCTGAATCGGAATGACCGTCTGCACCCAAATCAGATTCAATTCGAACGCCGCCCAGAGTCAAGGGCCGTCCAACGACAAGTCGATGAATGTCAGTTCCAAAACCGATTCGATACATAGTGTTTACAGTTGTTTCAGCAATGCTTCTGCGAGGATCAAATCTTCTGCCCGCGTGATCTTAATATTCTTCGAACTTCCTTCGACCAAGGCGATCTTAACACCAAGTTTCTCGACCAGATAACATTCATCGGTTATAGATTCGGAAAGGTCAACGCCATCAAAAGCCTTCTGTAGAATATCGTAACGAAAAGCCTGTGGCGTAAGAGCACGTCGCAATTTGTTCCTGTCTATCGTGCATGAAATGTACTCTTCTTCGATCTCCTTGATAGTGTCCGTAACTTCCGTAACCAAACATGCCGCTCCGGTTTCTGCGGCCTTTATTACCGTTCGACTGATCTCTTCGACCGAAACCAAAGGCCTCGCACCGTCATGGACCGCGATGATGTTGGCTTTGTTTGCATCAATTGCATCAAGCGCGTTCTTAACAGATTCGGCCCTTGTTTTGCCGCCCGTAATTATAGATCTGAGATTTGAGATCTCAAATTTGTCTTTGATCTGCTCAAAATAATCAAGGCCATCTTCAGACAATACAAGCACGATATCATCGATCTCAGGACAAGCATCAAATCGCTCTAAAGTGTGTATTATGAGTGGTTTTCCGAGGAGGTTAACGAACTGTTTGGGTTGCGGCCCGGCAAATCTCTGTCCGCTTCCGGCTGCAACTATGATGGCGGTGTTCATGAATAGTAAAGCGCGATTTACGATTCAATTTCTTCGATTATCGTCGTCTGACGAAGTTCGCGGGTCGCTTTGCGAAACCCGAGCGAGCGGGAGTCGTGTATCCCAAATGAACTATCGGTCGCTGCGTTGGCTTCTTCTTTCTCTTCCCAAAGCCGGCCAAATATCATCTTTCCGGCGGTAGTCTGCAGAACGCTCGTGACAGCAATATCGGCAGTCTTGCCTATTAGCCTTCGGGCGTTGTCGATTACGACCATCGTGCCATCGTCAAGGTATGCGACACCCTGATTGTATTCCTTGCCCTCTTTAAGAACGAAAACACGCATTGCCTCGCCCGGTAGCACGACCGGTTTGAGGGCGTTGGCAAGCTCGTTGATATTTAGCACTTCGACGCCGCGAAGCTGCGAAACTTTGTTGAGATTAAAGTCGTTTGTGACGATCACCGCTTCGAGCTGCATTCCGAGTTCGATCAACTTGAGATCGACTTCTTTAACTGCCGGAAAATCGGTCTCGACTAACTGGATATCGAGTTTACTGTTGTTGCGCAGGCGTTGAAGCATGTCGAGTCCACGACGTCCGCGTTGACGTTTTGACGAATCCGGTGAATCAGCGACCTGCTGCAATTCAGCGAGAATAAAATGCGGGATTATCAGAGTGCCGCCGATAAATCCCGTTTCAGCAACATCGGCGATACGTCCGTCAATAATTACGGAAGTGTCGAGTATCTTGTAATCGCGTTTTACATTCTTGTCGCTGAATATGCCGCCGAGAGCCGAAAGGTCTAGATAATCGCCTTTCGCGGCTCCGACCATCAGCCCGACGTAGCCCATAAAAAAGGCAAGCGAGATCGTAAGAAAGGTCTGCATTTCCGCCGTTACTGCTGCTTCTTTTTGTATGGAGATCAAAACGCCAATAAGAAAGGCACCCGTAATTCCGAGTATCGAACCCACCGCAGCGCCGATAAGCGTTTTCAACGAAGCACGACGAACACGCATCTCAAATCCGATTATCAGCAGTCCAACGGCAGCACCAAGTCCGGCTGATAATATTCGTCTCATCGACTCATCGGTAATACTTGCGAGTCCAAACCGCTGCGTCCGTTCAAAAGGATGCAGCAGATAACCCAGAAGGATCAACATGCCGACAAAGGCTATTCTCAATATGAAGACGTCTAACTTCATGCAAAAAAATCTTAACACGAAATATGTTCTCGCGGTACTAATATACGGTTAATAGAGTTGCTCTTTCAGACGAATATATGCCTGAGCAGTCGTCAAAATGCCCAAGTTCTCACGGGCTTTCCAAGGAGAAAACGCCGTGAATAGGCCACGAAAGCAATGTAGAACAAATGTGACTGTCAAAAAAGCCATCGGAGACACCTAAAAAGCCATCGGAGACAACCCAAAAAGCCACTTTTCAACACCAAAAAGCCACCGAAAAATTTGGCAGCTCTGCTTTGCTGATACGCTCGTTCATCATTTTGCCTACAGCGATTCATCAGAACTCTTGATAGTGCCGTTCATCACTATATGCATGTCTCCCGGTTATCTTTGCCATCTCAACGGAAAAAAAATATCCCGCAAAGCCGCAAAGAACGCGAAGTAAGACAAAGAGGAAAGGGCTCAAGATCGAGATCCAGACTTCGTCCTTTACAACGTGCGAGCGAGTCTTATCGCATGCTATTATTTGCTTTCTAATGGCAAAACAACCGGCGACAATTTTTGTGTGCCAAAATTGCGGCTCTCAAGCCCGCAAATGGCTGGGTCAATGCCCCGATTGCGAACAGTGGAATACGATGGTCGAAGAACGCTTTCGCCCAACAGCCATCGCTGCAAAGTCTGGCACGATCTATCGCGAATCAACTCCCATTGCATACGGCAATATTGAGGCGCAGGATGACGACCGCACGGCTTCCGGCATCGACGAACTCGACCGCGTTTTGGGCGGCGGCATCGTTGCGGGTTCGCTTGTGCTGATCGGCGGCGCTCCCGGCATCGGAAAATCGACCATCGTTATGCAGATGGCTGATAAACTCGGCCAAAACGGCACGAAGGTGCTTTATGTCTCGGGGGAAGAATCGGAACGCCAGATAAAAATGCGAGGCGAACGTCTCGGCGTCGAGGCACAAAATCTTTTTCTACTGCCGGAAACAAATCTCCAGGCGATCTTAGGCGAAACCGATAAGCTTCGCCCGGATTTTGTGATCGTCGATTCGATCCAAACAGTTTTCAGTGACCAGATCGAGTCGGCTCCGGGCAGCGTTTCACAAGTTCGCGAAGTTGCGGCGCAGTTTATGACCTTCGCAAAGAAAACTGCAACGCCGGTCTTTCTCACCGGACACGTCACAAAAGAAGGCTCCATCGCCGGGCCAAAAACGCTCGAGCATATCGTTGACACTGTCCTATATTTCGAAGGCGACCGCCATCACAACCACCGCATTATCCGCGCGACAAAAAACCGCTTTGGTGCGGCAAACGAGATCGGTGTCTTTGAAATGACAAACTCGGGCCTCGTTCCGGTAGGCAATCCGTCGGAATTGTTCTTACAAGAACGTCCCGAAAACGCCACAGGCTCCGTCGTAACAGTGTGCATGGAAGGTACGCGGCCAATGCTTGTCGAAATTCAGGCACTTGTAAGCGGCACAAAATTCGGCACCGGCAGAAGAATGACGCAGGGCTTTGACCACAATCGTGCATCGCTGCTTATCGCGGTTCTCGAAAAACGTCTCGGCTTCCAACTCGCGGGAGACGATGTTTTTGTAAACGTCGCAGGCGGAATGGAGATAGACGAACCAGCGGCCGACCTCGGCGTCATTGCCTCGATAGCCTCAAGCTTTCGCAATCTGCAAGTTCCCCCAGAAACCGCAGTCTTCGGCGAAGTCGGCCTAACCGGCGAAATCCGCGGCGTCCTCCAAGCCCAAGCCCGAGCCCGCGAAGCTCAAACGCTCGGATTTAAGAAACTGATTCTGCCCGAATCAAATAAGAAAGGATTGGAGAAGTTGTTGGGAATTCGTGTTGTTGGAGTTAAAAACTTAGAACAGGCAATGGATGAGCTTTTTTAAACTCCATCATCGCCGACCATCAACTTTTCAAGAACTGAATCTCGTTTTGCTCGAATGTCTGTAACGCGCGGGCTTGGATCATCAGCGGCAAAGGTTGGAGGCGTGACGAAAGGATCGACCTGTAGCGGAACGCCTTCGATATCGAGTCGGTGCTCTATTATTTTTGAGATCAGTGCCTGTTCAAATTCACAGATGTCGATAAACTTGACCCCGATACCGGTGTGGTCAAATCTGTAGAGAGCTTTGCAATAGAGCGGCAGAAAATTCTTGTTCGGCAGTTCGATCTCCATACGAAATTCGTCGCCGATGTAGATATTCTCTTCCCAGCCCGTAAAGCATCCGCCAATGCTGATCTGCTGCAGCCTCGTTTCCTGTTTCTCGCCGAATTTTGTGTAGATGATCGCCGGAATATCCAGCGAAAATCGGATGTGTTGTCGTTGATTGATCGACATTTGGTGCCTGGCGAAAGAAAAGCGGAATTCAAACGGCCTGCTTATATCTTAACGATTCCGCCGTCTGGCACGCAACACTTTTAATTCAATTGAGTTTGTGCAAAACCCGCACGTTAGTAAGGGCGATACACTCAGCATTGAACGTATCGCCCTTATAGACGTGCGGGCTTGCGCATTTGATCGATGATTAGTTATTCGCAGCTTCTGTCTTTGTGCAATGCGTGTTGAACGCATCGACCAGCGCCTGTGCGATCACTTGCGGCGGACGGCCTTCGAGGTCACTACGTTGGAATAATTGCACCAACTCGCCGTTCTTCAAAAACCCGATTGACGGCGACGAAGGCATATGACCTGTAAAATACTCTCGCGCAGTTTCGGTCGCATCGATGTCAGCACCGGCAAATACAGTGATCAACCGGTCAGGCTTGTTCGGCGAATTTTGCAAGGCCATTGCAATACCAGGGCGAACACCGCCGGCAGCACAGCCGCAAACTGAATTTACAACGACCATTAGCGTACCGTCTGTGTTTTTTACCGCTTCATTCACTGCTTCCGTTGTTGTGGTTTCTTCGATCCCAAGCTGCGCGAGCTCCTGACGCATTCCGTGGATCATGATTTCTGGATATGGCATAAAATTTCCTCTTATCTAACTAATAAATACAAACAATTTCAGATTTGAAATTTGAGATCTTAGATCGCAAAAAATACAAGGCCATGAAACTTGACCTTTTTTTCAAGTATCCGTGTCAACGCTTCAAAAGTCAAGCATGACGACGAACTCCAGCCTCTGTTTGCCCTGCCGTTTTCTTTTCTCTACAATGATTTTCTGTCGCTCAACACAGAACAAAAAATACTAATGGCAATCGAGATCGAAAAGAAATACCGGATCGACAAGAAACGTTTGGTCGAGCTTGCAGCTAAGCTCGGCGAGCTAGGTGCGACGTTTTCCTACGAGACATTTGAGGAAAACTATCTACATCGCGGCGGCCAGCTTGAAGCCAGGACGGCGTATCTTCGCCTTCGCAAGACCAATACCGTTAACACTCTCACCTATAAGGAAAAGGTCGTGACCAATGGCGATTTCAAGCACCAGATCGAATTTGAAACCAACGTATCCGATGTCGAAGCGACGGAACACATAATTGAAAAGCTCGGCTATAAACTTTCCGTCGTTTACGAAAAACACCGAAAAGCGTGGCATCTTGGCAATGTTGAAGTCGTTCTCGACGAGCTTCCTTTTGGATACTACATGGAGATAGAAGGTTCGATGAAGGATATTCTGAAGGTCGAAAAATTACTTAAAGCGGACGAACTCGAGGTCGAAGCTCGCGGTTATCCACGCCTGACCCTCAAATACGGCAAAGCCAACGGCGAAGTAACAGAAGCGAGATTTGAAAAGAAAGCCGCTGTCTAACCTAAATTATCTACCCCGACAAAATGCATCTGCGAGTCAAAGGCTTTGTCGCCGCGATGAGTGAGTTTTTTGTACGTACCGTCCGGTTTCAGGATATGCGCGTTGACGTCATCTTTTAGATAAGACTCAAGAAGTTCAGTCTTGAGATATTCCCTGACCTCAGGATCGAGAATCGGCGTTACAAGCTCGACTCGAGTATCAAAGCTGCGGTGCATCAGATCTGCGCTGCCGATATAAACCTCTTCGGCACCGGCGTTGGCAAAATAGAAGATCCGGCTGTGTTCGAGAAACCGTCCGATGATCGAGCGAACGCGAATATTCTCTGACATACCTTTTACGCCGGGCCGAAGAGCACATATCCCGCGAATTATCAGATCTACCTCGACGCCTGCCTGAGAAGCTTTGTAAAGCTCCTCGATCACCTGAACATCGGTAATGCTGTTTGCCTTAAAAATGATGCGAGCGTCCTTGTTCGCATTCTTGTTTTTAACCTCACGACGAATAAGTGCGATCAGCCTGTCACGCAAATGCAGAGGCGCGACGATCAGCCGTTTGTATTTGTCCTGTTGCGAATATCCCGTCAAAAAATTGAACAGACTGCTCGCGTCTTCGCCGATCTCTTCGTCCGCTGTAAGCAAGCCAATATCCGTGTACATGCGAGCCGTCAACGGATTGTAGTTACCGGTCGCTAGATGAACGTATCGTACCAGCTTGTCTTTTTCGCGGCGAACGACAAGCAAAACTTTTGAATGCGTTTTCAAAGTGCTGATACCGTAAACGACGTGAACACCTTCGTTCTCAAGCCGCCGAGCCCATTCGATATTGTTTTCTTCGTCAAAGCGCGCCTTCAATTCAACAAGAGCTGTGACCTGTTTGCCCAGCCGACTCGCCCGAATCAACGAATTAACTATCGGCGAATCTTTTCCGGTTCGATAAAGACATATTTTTATCGCCTGAACGTTCGGATCTTCGGCAGCACGCGAAATAAAATCTGCGACCGTACTGAAAGAAGTGTAAGGATGATGCAGCAAAATATCCTGCTTTCTAATGACGTCGAAGATGTTTTCCTTCTTTTGCAACACCGCAGGCACGACCGGCACGATCGGCTTTTCCTTGAGCCTCGGACGGTCCAGCGAATGAAGCTGCATAAGATCGGGTATGTCGATAAAGCCGTCTATGATCTCGACATCGTCGTCCGTAAGGCCTGTGCCTGTCGTTAGCAGCTTTACCATCTTTGGCGGCATCGCAGCCGCGACCTCAAGCCGTACTGCAAAACGATCCCGCCTGCGCTGAAGCTCGCGTTCGAGCGTACGCATAAGATCGCCTGCCTCGTCCTCTCGCAGTTCAATGTCGGCGTCGCGCGTCACACGAAATAGAAATGCCTCGCTCGTTTTCATACGCGGGAAAAGCTCGGCGACGTTCGCAGCGACGACTTCCTCGAGCAACGCATATCTTCCGTCCTTTTCACTGATCGGAATAAGACGCGGAACAGTCGGCGGCAGCTTGATCCTTATAAATCGTTTTTGTTTAAAGAGGTGCTTCAACTTAGCCTGTGTAAAAGCCCGGTTCGGCTCGATATAAAGGCCGAGGTTGATGCTCAAATTTGAGACATAAGGAAACGGGTGACTAGAATCAACCGACTGCGGCGTCAGTATCGGAAACAGATTATTTCGAAAATACTTATCAAGGACCTTCTTCTCTTTCGCATTAAGGCTGGCGTAAGCCTCGATCGTGATTCCCGCTTCTTTGAGAGCCGGAAAAACATTTGCGCTAAGGAACGAAACTTGCCGCTTGAGCATCGGGCGCAGACGTTTATAGACAGCCGCAAGCTGTTCCGTTGCTGTCATTCCGTCCGCCGAAAGTTCACCTACGCCCTCGTCGATCTGTTCCTTTAGACCCGAAATGCGGATCATAAAAAACTCATCGAGATTCGATGAAAAGATCGCGAGAAATTTCAGCCTTTCGAGCACGGGCAAGTTTTCTGCGGTCGCTTCGTCGAGCACACGCCGGTTGAACTCAAGCCAGCTAAGCTCACGATTAAAGAGCCTCTGTCCGTCGAATTCTTCGGCAGTTGTTGGCTCCGGCTGTGCCTGCGGAGGCGTTTTTGACGATTTCATATCCAAAACTGACATATGTGGCGGCCTAAATTATATGAAATGCCGCAGCCATAACAAAGAAAATTCATGTTAAATCTTTTCAGGCTCAACGATTACTTGCACTTTACGGGGCTCGTCGCCATCGCCATCGACCTTGATCGAAATTGTCCGATTTGGGAATGAGACATCACCCAGCCTGTCTGCCCACTCTATAATAGTGATCGCATTCTCGTTTTCAACTATCTCTTCCAACCCAACCGCCGAGGCAGTATCTTGCGAAACATCCAGCCGCCACAGATCGATATGATAAACGGCAAAAGTAGCCGTCTTATACAAATTTACGAGCGTAAAACTCGGACTCGTAACTTCATCAATATCAAACTCAAGAGCATTCAATATGCCTTTGGTCAACAGTGTCTTTCCCGCGCCAAGCCCGCCGTAAAGCAGAACGACATCGCCGCCGCTTAGCTCGCCGCCGATCAGTTCGCCGAGAGCAAAAGTTTCTTCAGGTGAATGACAAACGACGTTCTTATCTTTCATTCTTAAACCCTTCAAAGACTTCGCTAAGACACTCGCGAACATCAGACGCCGTCATCACACGCTTGCCGTATTTCTTTTCCGCGACATCTCCTGCCATCCCGGCGACATAAACCGCTGCGACGACAGTTTCGAAAATATCTATATTCATCACCGATGCCTGCGCGACAAACCCAGCGAGAATACCCGCCAGCGTATCGCCATTTCCCGCCTTTCCAAGCCCCGAATTCCCTGTCGGATTTACAACGACCTTGCCTCCAGGCTCACCGATCAAAACGCGTTCGCCCTTGAGTACAAGAATGACATTATGCTTTACTGCAAAATCACGAACCGCTGCCACGCGGTCTTTTATCGCTTCTTTGTCAGTCGTGCCGAGCAGCCGCATAAACTCGCCCTCATGCGGAGTGAGAATCAGAGGACATTGACTCTCGCCATTCGCCGCAAAGCCGTCGAATGGCGAGAGGAGGTTAAGGGCGTCCGCATCAACAATTGTAGGTTGTCGCCTATCTTCGACAACCTTTTTGACAAATAACCTCGTGCTTTCATCCTGCGAAAGCCCGCAGCCAATGGCAACCGAATCCGCCTTGCTCCATAGCTCACCAATTTCATTAAACGCCTCTTCGGAGATCGCACCACCATCAGTTTCCGCCACACCGCGAACCATCACCTCAGGCAAAATCCTTGACGCAACCAAATCCTTCGACGACTTAGACGTAACAACCGTCACCAACCCAACGCCCGAACGCATCGCCGCATTACCTGCCAAAACCGCCGCCCCCGAATAGCTTTCCGAACCAGCAATAATAAGTGAGTGTCCGCGGGTGTTTTTATAGTCACTAGTCGAAAATGTGGCCTCTTTAAGCCAATTAGCTGAGTCTTCCCTCTCTGCCAAATAGAGATTAGATGGTTGTTCATCGATCAACTCCATAGGCGAACCGATGTTTGCAATCATTAGCTCACCATTAAAATTTGACGCGGGCGGTAAAATATTTGCTGGCTTTGGAGAAGTAAAAGTAACTGTCACATCAACATTCGCACAAATAGAGCCGTTTATTTTACAATCTGCATCGAGGCCAGAAGGCATGTCAATTGCAATTACTTTTTCAAATAGATGTCGTTCCTTTGCTCGACTAACTGCCTCGGCTATCTTCTTGAACGAACCTTCTAATGGACGCGTCAGGCCTGTGCCAAATAGAGCATCAACGAAGACGCAAATATGTTGACTCCGCCAGTTATAGAAAAATGTTTCACGATTGTCCTCTGAGATTTCATTAATCAGCAGACAATTTTCATTTGGGCCGTTTGTATCAGGTGACTCATCAATAGCTTTTACGGCATCAAAATTTATACGCGCATCGCCGGTTGTTTCGCTAACCGAACCAATCAAATCTACAAAGCAACTGGCACCTTGATTCCATAAAATACGAGCCAATGCAGCGCCATCACCACCGTTGTTGCCTTTTCCGCATAAGATCAAAATTCGCCGACCTTCAACCGAACCGCCGAGTTTTTCAGTGATGACGCGAGCGACGGCGTGGGCGGCGTTTTCCATCAGGAGGATCGATGGAATGCCGTATTTTTCGGTCGTGAGGCGATCGACCTCGCGCATTTGCGCGGCTGTCAGCACTTTTTGCATTGATTGTAATTTATCATAGAAAACGTAACTGTTGGTTCGTCTTGCTGGGATCGTAACGGCAGAATACGAAAAACCGCATTGCTTTAACAATGCGGTTTGCCTTTAGATTTGGAAATTCCGAACAGACCTCTGGCGTTACAGTGGCGGCTAAAATGTTTGCCACTGTGCAGGAACACGCTTTTCTTCCGTTCATATAATAGAAACTGCTATTCGGCAGACGTTTCCACAAAATCAACTGCCGTGGGAGCCAATAAACATAGGCTGTTTCGATATTCTTTCACAAGAAAATATACAAAAAGTAAAATTTGGTGTTCCCGGCGTGATTCGAACACGCGGCCTTTCACTTAGGAGGCGAACGCTCTATCCAGCTGAGCTACGGGAACCAGCGAAATCGAAAATATCAGGATTTGAAATTGATCAACGATTGCACATTGTGGCCGTCAAATTTGCTTCGGCCTTTCAAGAAGTCCAGTTCGACTACAAATAGCAATCCGGGGACCTTTCCGCCTACGCTTTCAACAAGATCGACAACCGCACGTGCCGTGCCGCCGGTAGCAAGTAGATCGTCAACGATCAGCACATTATGGCCTTCGCCAACCGCGTCCTTGTGCATTTCAAGCGTGTCTTGTCCGTACTCAAGATCGTAAGAGATCGAAACCTTTTCCGCAGGCAGCTTTTTGGGCTTGCGAACCGGAATAAATCCTACGCCGAGCTGATACGCTAGCGGAGCACCGAAGATAAACCCGCGCGATTCAACGCCCAGCACCACGTCGATATTCATTCCACGGCACTTTTCGGTTAAGGCGTCGATCGTGCTTTCGAGCCCTTCGGGATCGAGCAGGAGCGTCGTAATGTCATAAAAATTAATGCCCGGTTTGGGAAAATCAGGCACCTCGCGAATCAATTTTCGTAAATTTTCCATTCTTATCTGTTCTTATCTTTCGATCCTAAATGTTGAATATAAATTGCTTGGCTCGATGACCAACTCTTCTATCTGACCGACCCGCGAATTAGCCGGACCGGCCGCAAGATCTTGTCTGAATGCTTCGACGGCCGCAGTATTTCCTTCTACCAACACCTCGACACGGCCGTCTTTGAGATTCTTTACATAGCCGCGAATCTGATGCTTTGCCGAAGAACGCTGAGCAAAATAGCGATATCCGACGCCCTGCACCTGTCCGCTTATCAAATATTTTCTCGCGATCATCGATTCCCGTCTAAATAATTTTGCAAGTTTGAGACTGTATGCGCAAGCCCGCACGTTAGTAAGGGCGAAACACATATGCTAAATGTACCGCCTTTACCGCGGTGTGCGCCTTGTACTTTAAAACAGTTAATGCAAAAATTGGTCTCATGAAGCGGCTGTCTTTTTTCCTCATTCTCATGTTTGCAGCAACGACTCTGCACGCTCAGCAAAGGCCTCTTCTGACCGACGATGTTGATATCACGCCTGCCGGTGCGTTTGATCTTGCCGCCGGCGTCGATTTTTATCAGGACGCCAAATTTCCGCTTTCGGGTATAACGGGCGACATGACGCGTGTTGGCGACATCCGTATTCGCACCGGGCTTGCGGCAAATGTCGAGATGCAGATCGAAGGCTCGATACAAAATTACGTAGCGATCAACTCGCAAGGGCCATCAGCCATTCCGCTCTCGTTCACGGGAAACTCGACAAACGACTTTGACGATTTTACGATCTCGGCAAAGATCAAACTCCGAAACGAAGGCAAAACATTGCCTGCCATCGGGCTCAAGTTTGGTTATCAAATGCCAAATACCAATCAAGCTCTCGGTATCGGCACCAATCAGATCAACATCTTCACGAAGATCTTGCTGCAGAAAAAGTTTGGCAGCGTCAGAGCTCAAACCTCGAAATTTAACGCCTTTGGCAATCTTGGTTTAGGCATAATGACCGCTCCGCTCGAACGCTTTACACAGAACGATGTCTTTCTCTACGGCCTTGCCGGCATTTACCGAGCCACTGACAGAGTAAACATTGTGGGCGAAGTAAACGGCCGCATGAATACTCGCGGTGGCGATGCACCGCTTGGCACCGAAAGCATCGGCCAGTTTCGCATCGGAACGCAGATCAAAGCCTCAGGACTTAGATTCGACACCGCCGCAGCTTTCGGATTAACCGAATTCAGCCCGCGTTCCGGCATCACCTTTGGTGTCACATATGTTACGCCAAGCATTCTCACTCCCGCTAAATGATCAAATATTGATCGGCGAATTCCCCTTCCCGAGATTCGGAGCAGTTCGTATCGCTTCGGTTACAAAATCCTTCGCTACTTCTACTGATTCCGAGAGATCATTTCCCAAAGCCAGATTTGCCGTGATCGCTGCCGCCAAAGTGCAGCCTGTGCCGTGTGTTGCTGTGGTTTCAATATACTCCGACTCAAAAACTCTCATATCGTTACCAACAAACAAATAATCGGCAGCCGTTCTACATCCCAACTCCGCACTCCGCACTCCGCACTCCGCACTCAACAAGTGTCCGCCTTTTATAAGCACATTTTTCGCGCCTAATGAACGCATTATTTCGGCCGCTTTATGAATATCTTCGGGCGTTTCGATCTTCATGCGGGCGATCCTTTCCGCTTCGGGGATATTCGGCGTTACCAGATCAGCCACCGGAAAGAGTTTTTCGATAAGTACTGTCAAAGCAGTGTCATCTATCAGGTCAAAGCCTGATGTCGAACGCACGACAGGATCGACTACGATGTTTTTGAGGTTGCGTTCGCGGATAATATTCGCAACTTCCTCGATGATCTCGCGCGTCGGCAGCATTCCGGTTTTTAACGCGGCAATATCATAATCATCCAGCACAGGCTCGACTTGCCTGCGAACAGAATCTGCGGTCTGATGCACTGCTCCAAAAACTCCGGTCGTATTCTGAAAGGTCACAGAAGAAACAGCCGCCGCCGCAAAACATCCAAAGGCCGAAAACGTCTTTATGTCCGCAATAATGCCTGCGCCACCCGATGGATCAAGACCCGCGACCGTCAAACAAACCGGCTGTATCACAACTTCTTTCATTTCCTAAACTGGCGGCAAATTGACCGCAGCGATTCCGGATCGTTCAACGCTCGGATTGCGGCAAAACCTGCTGCTCCGGCGTCTAAAACAGACGAAATATTGCCTTCATCTATTCCGCCGAGAGCCAATACCGGAAATGCCGGCAGCCTGTCGCAAACTTCTGATAATTCCGCGAGCCCTTTTGGTTGTCCTTTTCCGGGAGTTTCAAATACAGGCCCGAACACTGCAAAGTCAACATCGGCCTCGGATGCTTTGGCAGCTTCTTCAAAAGAACGTGTCGATGCTCCGATGATAAACTTCTTTGGAAAGTTACTTCTAACAACATCGACCGCAAGCGAATCAGCCGCGAGATGAACGCCGTCGGCTCCGGCGGCCATCGCGATGTCGGCTCGATCATTCACGAGCAATCGCGTTGCCGAACCGCGAGTAATTTCCGCCGCCCGCGAAGCGAGCACAATCAACAGTCGAGCAGTCAGAGCCTTTTCACGGATCTGCACGAGCGAAACTTTCTCTTCAACTGCAAGGCGAATGATATCCAATATCTCACCGCTTTTTGCGTCGAAGTTCGCGGGCGTCGCCTCGCCTTTCGTGATCAGATAGATGATGGTGCCGTCAAAGGAAAGGCTCACCGCTTCGTGTCGCCGCCTTGCAGCATTTTTACGCTTTGGTTAAAGTGGACGGTTTCCCAAACTGCGATGATGAGGTTGAGGACTCCGAGGCCTGTGATGCCGCCGCGAAACCAGTTTGACGCGACCACTTTCGAGATGATCGGAGTGCCGGTCTTGTCGGTGAGATAAACCAGCAAATAATTCTGCCCCCAAGGCCCGAACAGAGCATCCCAAGGCGCCAGAATGAGATAAAACCCAAGCAGCACACAAAGGATGATCAAAAAAATAACGGTCAGACGTTCAACCATAAGCACTGAGTATAAGCGATTGGGCCGTGTCACCAAAGTGTCCGAGGTGTCCCAGTGTCCCACCGTTTTTTTCACGCAGTCTTCGTTTTCATCGTTCCACATCGTTCCACACCTTAAGTGGAACGGTTTAAACCTTGTAATTTAATAAGTTAAGGTCGTAAAAATCGCCAAATTCCACGATTTTTGAAAAAATATCGTGGCTTGTCCACATGAGATACCAAAATCGACCTAAATGGTGATACGAGACAAATTCAGGTTTGTGACCGCTGTTATCGGTGGCGCACTCTTAGCCTACGTCATTACCGCTTGTGTTGATCCCCAACCTCCCCGCCGCTTCTTGAATACCTTTACTAAGCGAAATGATTGCTGCATCTTTCACCCAGCCCTCAGCAGCCGTCCAACGAAACGCCCAAGTATCCAAATTATATCGCTGTTCAACTTCAATATCCCAATAATCACCCCAGCCATAGACGTACAGAGTTTGCTGTTGACGTTCGACAATTTGCAAAAAACTATCTCTATCAATGAAATTCCAGTCTTCTTCGGTGTAAAGCAAAAGTGCGTTTATTTCGTCTTGCGGAGTGCAGATGTCAACGTAAATGATTTGGGATTTATTGGGGTTGCGCTGGAAAGAACTGTTCATCGTGACGGCAAACCACAAATTGATTTCAGTAGCCGTTCCAAGTCCGTGATTCGCAATTTTTATTTTGGGTTTGAGAAATTGATCGCAATTGACGGGGGCGTCGACGTCCAGCGCTACAAGAATTGGTCGTTGCGAGATATTAAAATGTCGGTCAGCTTGCTTGATAAGATTTCGGGTTTCAGTCAAACCGTCATGCATCAACTTAGCTTGCCTCGAATAGATTTCAGCCTGAATGGCAATTACGCTCAACACCAAGAAACTCAAGAGCGTAGTGATGTAAAACTGAATAGCGGCGGCGGAAATGCCACCGATGAGAAAGGTCAGAAAAGCCAAGCCAACCGCGAAACCAATGCCACCGCTTATGGCTTTCTTGCTGCGATAAAATGGAGTTTGTATATTTTGTGGTGGTGCGCTGCCTTCCTGTGGCTGCTTGGTAAGTGGCGATGGTGTCTCTTCCCGCATAAGTCACATCAGGATCAGTTAAAGAAAAGTGAGCAATAGATTTATTTGTCTTTATCTTTTTTCCGCTTCGCTTTCACTTCCTTTAGTGGCTTAGGCGGTGCGGATAGAATACGTCGCAGTGCGTCTTCCTCTGTCCAGCCGTGCAGTGACACAGGACGTTCGTTGCGGATATTCTTTGCAATAGGGTCTTTTTTTAGCTTTTTAGTCACAGCGTTACTCTACCATAAATGACAATGTATATGTGAGTGGCAAAAAAAGTTCCCAATCATTGCATTTTTAAATTTGCTAATCTCCATCCGTATCACATATACTAGGTTTCAATCTTACGGGAGTGGCAATATGGAACTAACAAATGAGATGTTTGTTGCGGGGCTGAAACAAAACATAAAAGAGCAGGATAAAGAATTTCTTAAGCGGCTGGCTGCGAAGAATGATCCTGAATTAACCAGATTCTATGAATTTATTTGTTCGCTACGCCAAACGGTGGATTTAGCAGATCAAATAGAATGGAAAACCGTATCTAAATCTGCCGACAATAGCGTGGAAGTCAAAATGGCTCGTATTCCTCGTACAGGCACAGAAGGATTTATTTTACGGGAAGCTGTGAGAGAGCAGATCAAACTCTTCGGAGACCGTAAATTCTCTACTCGTCAGATGTTTGATGCTCTAAAGAAGGCACATCCGAACGACGTAGATAAAAGTCGTTTTGCGAGTGTGTCAGCCACGCTGGCGAATTTATTCACAAAAGACGAGCTGGAGAAGTTTAATGAAGGCACACGGAAAGTGACTTTCCGTGCTGTGTAGTTTTTTGACAAGTTTGGGTTTTGATAGTGTTTCCCCAAAAATTTCTGCGACAGCGCAGAAAAAACTCCGATGTTCTAAGCATCGGAGTCGTTAGTAAAACACTATGTTAGTAGTAACTATCAGTATGGCTGAGAAACCGTCTCAGCCGAAGGGCAAACGACTTAGCGTGACTAAGGTTTGCTGTGGCAATCAAGTTGTAATCGTGAACACTTTTCACAACGGGGTGATCGAAGTATTAGCGAATCCGCCTTGATTTAATTAACTAACCCGCAGAGGCTCGGTTAAAGCCTCACTTTCAAGATGCGGATGTGGCGAAATTGGTAACCGCACCAGATCAGGGATCTGGCGACCGAGCAGGTTTTGCGGGTTCGAGTCCCGCCGTCCGCACTTTCTTTTATAGCATACCCCCGCGCGCGTGACAAGGTAAAACTACCCGACAAAATATCGGGTAAGCCCTTACTACTTAGTTTTCAACGATTTAACTTTATTTTTAGGTGTTTTATAGGTTAATTGCTTGCCTTGTGATAGCACAATCACCTTGTTAAGCCTTGCGTCTGCATCATCAAATCGCGTATTCCAACGATACTGACATTCTGCGATATACAGCGGTAAATGCTGTTTGCTGTATTGATGATAAATTCCGTGATGTCCACGTTTGATTAATGCAAAGAATGATTCCGCCTCATTAGTTGACATGCCATCTTTTACATACTGTTTCTGTTTGTGATTTACCACTCCATGCTTTGCAAAGATTTTGTCCAAACCTCTATAAACTGAAAATTCGTCGGTCATTATCGTTGCACTCGGACTGACATTCTCACAAATAATTCTTCGGATATTTGTTCCGTTCACTCGCTCTAACGGCTGTGCTAATACACGACCGCCTTTGGTTTCGACCAAAGCAAATACCGGAGTCTTAGGCGTTCCACGTCCACGTTTACCACTATTTTTGAAGCGCGGTCGTCCGCCGACATAGGTTTCGTCCGCCGCAATCGCTCCCTCCATTTTTTTAGGTATAAAAGAACCTGTATCCATTGCGTGTCTGATTTTATGTAGTAACAGCCATGCTGTTTCGTAAGAGCCTAAGCCTAATTCCTTTTGTAGTTGATTGGCTGAAAAACCTTTACGACTCGAACACAGCAAATGAATTGCCATAAGCCAGTTTCGGAGAGATACTTTTGATCCTTCCATAACAGTTCCCTGTGTCACTGTAAACGGCTTTCTGCATGTTTTGTTTTTGCACTTATACAGTCCGGCACGGGTTGTTTTGCCCTGCATTTTAGTTGCATTGTCAACCGTTTGGCAATGCGGACAAGTAACACCATTCGCCCAAATGATTTTCTCAATATGTTCGCGTGCTTCGGTTTCTGTTAATTGTGCTAATTGGATAAGATTCATAGTAGCTATCCTCAATCTAAGAATAGCTTACCTGATTAGATTTGGTATGTCAAGTGGATAATTCACAAAATATCACCCCTGTCTTGCAAAATTCGTAACTCACGTAAATATTGCTGTTACAGCGTTTCACAACTCCGAAACACCATGGCCATTGCTGGAACGGTAGATCGCTAAAGACTACAGACTTCCAACTCAAGACTCTCCATCATCTTGTCAAATAACACACCTAACAGCCGTCTATACGAAAAAACATACAGATTGTTCATTTTTTTATCTATGAAACGTTCAGACTTACGCCTTAATCCGTGAGTATTGCGTGGAGCGTTGTTTGGATGTATCCCGCGCCCGACAATCCGGGAGCATATCGTGCGACCCGTGCCGCACAACGATTTATTGACCGGGATGACAATTTTATTTTGAGGAGGAGCGGTTGATCAGGAGGACGTCGCTTGTTTCGACGCCTCGGATGACCGCGAGTTGGCTGCCGTCGGTATTCCAGTTAAAAGTGATGATGCTGTCGGATGGAAAGTCGGTCAGTGGTTTGGGGACTCCGCCGTCGAGGGCCTGGGTCCAGATGTTTGGAACGCCGCCGGGGCTATTGAGAAACGCGATAGCCTTTCCATCACGTGTCCATTTTACCAGCCGTTCAACGACGGTAGATGGAAAGTCGAAACGCTTGACGCGTTTACCGTCTTCGAGGCTGCTGATTCCGATGCCCCATTGGGACCCTTCAAGGCTTGAATCGAGATAATGATATGCCACGAACTTGCCGTCAGGCGAGATCGAAGGCCGTGAACCGGTCGTTTTTGTAATTGCCGTGGGTTCACCGCCGCCGATCGGCATTTTCCATAGCGTCGGATAATTTGCGCCGGACTGATAAACGATCCAGCGGCCATCCGGCGTGCATTGCGGATAGAATTCGCCGTCGCCGTTTGTTATTCGCTCAAGGTTTGATCCGTCTATATTTACACGCCAGAGATTGTACTTTCCGTCGCGCTCGGCGGCAAAGATGAGTTGCTTTTCATCTGCGGTAACGGTCAGGCCGAGCCTCGCGTTTGCACCAACCGTGAGCTGACGAATATTCGATCCGTCCGCGTTCATCGTCCAGATATCGGAGCTGCCGCCCGCTCTTGACGTATACGCGAGCCGGCCATCCGGCAGCCAGATAAGCTCGTTGAGCCAGCCGGCCTCGGATATTACCTGTTTTGCGGCGGACACGTTCTCACCCGTCGTCCAGATGTTAGAAACGACGTGATCCTGGATCACCGCCAATGTTTTTGTGTCCGATGTGAGACTTAGCCCCTCATAACTGTTCAAATCCCGCGTAATGCGTGACGCCGTACCGTCGGGCAGCGAAATATGCCAAAGCTGTTGAGGTGCCGTCGACCCTTCCGAAGCCGTCAGCAGGAGTCCATCCGCAAGCCACCGCGGCTGTCCGACCTGCTGCCAACGTGCGTCGGTTAATTTGCGCTCGACCCCTGTCTCAACGTCGACCGCCAGTACCGTCTCGTAACGGCCATTCTCATCGCCCTGACCTACCGGAAAGGCGATGCTCTTTCCATCGAGGGACCACGCCGGGGCATACCAGAACATATTCAGGTAATCTGGCTCGCGGCGTGACACAAGCACCGTTTCGTTTGTGCCGTTGGCATCGGCGACGAACAGCTTGTTCTCTCCCTGATCCGTTCTCATGTACGCGATCCTCGTTCCGTCGGGCGAAAATGTCGGCGGGGCAATATTGTTCAAAACTTTAACCGTGGGGCCGCCCAAAACCGGCACGCGAAACAATTCGGGCTCACCCTTATTTTTTTCGAGAGCCAGGTAATAAACAAAATTGCCATCCGGTGCAAAAGTAACCCAGACTAAATTACTACTTTGTAATGGGCCCGCAAGACGAGTGTCGTTTGGCACGGCGACCTGGCGGACCCAGAGGCTCTCGCCGTCCGCAGCGGCCATAACGTGGGCCACATATCGCCCGTCCGGCGAGATCGCGGAGCGTTTTGACCGGCCGGAAGTGGTTAGCCGCGTTATGTCGGACTCGCGAAAAGGAACGCTTCGTGCTTGGGCATTCTGGCCGCTCGTTCCAAATTTGTAAATACCGAACACGATCCCCGCGAATCCGGCCACCAAAACGGCAATCATCAGAGGTGAAAACCAATTCGAACGAGTTTGCGGAATAACCGGCAACGATGTATCGGCGACCGGCTCGCGACGCCAATCGGAAACAGTATAAATATTGTCCGAACGCTCGACGTTGACAGGATGGGGCGTTTCGCGTTCCGCGACGACAGGACTAAGCGCCTGAACGTTGCCGTGCCGCTCCACGCGGCGAGAGGGTGAATTTGATATGTTTATGCGTCCGTTCGCGGATTTGGCGTCAAGCTTTTCACCTTTCTCAATTGAAGGTGAGAGACCATTTGTATTTTGTACCACGCGAACCGTGCCGTTGAAACGGTAACCGCGCCGCTTCAGGGTTTCGATGAAAGCTTTGCCGTCGCTCGTTTCGCCGAGCGTTTTGCGCAGAACGTGAAGATACTGGGCAAGGTTCGACTCTTCGACGATCGTGTCGGCCCAGATCCTTTGCATCAATTCTTCCTTACTGATGACACTGCCGTGACTTTCGACCAGAGCGATCAGTGTTTCAACGGCCTTAGGTGTGAGCACGACCTGTTCGCCGCTCCGGTAAAGGAGCTTTGTATCGGCATCGAGTCGAAAATCTTCGAACTCAAAAACCTTATTTTTTAGCGGATTACTCACTTTAAACTTAAATTCAAGATTTTTTAATGTTAAATCCAAAGACATTTCCTCATTTCCCGCTTAAATTCTCTAAGTGAGCGGACAAATAGAGGACGAGATCGGCTCCTGATCCCTGGTAACGATACAGGAATCATAGCGCAGAGCGGGTAAAACATAAAGAATTTCCCGTGCTCCATTTTGTCCGCTCTGATCAATACCTGAAATTTAACATCGCTTTTTAAAAAATTGGAAACTGAGGATTACCGGCGCCACGACGTCCGCTAGACATTCCGTTAGACATAAGGAGAAATCATATGCGAAAGACACTACTCTCGATCCTGCTCTGCGTTTTTATTGCCACGGGCATCTCGGCGCAGACGACTGCGTTTAGTTATCAGGGCAGTTTGAAAGACGGCGCAAGTGCTGCGAACGGTAATTACGATTTTCAGTTTGCGTTGTATGACGCGGTTTCGGGCGGAAATCAGCTTGGCTCGACTCTGACGCGCAACTCGGTAGCGGTTGCGACCGGCATCTTTTCTGTTTCACTAGATTTTGGCAGCCAGTTTCCGGGAGCAAACAGGTTTCTTGAGATCAGGGTTCGCCTGACAGGCCAACCGAGTTTGACGACGCTGACTCCGCGACAACAAATCAACAGCCAACCGTATTCAGTAAAAAGTCTTGGTGCTGACACCGCAACAACAGCCACAAATGCAACTCAGCTTGGCGGAGTCGCGGCTAGTCAGTACGTCGTCACGACCGATCCGCGAATGACCGATTCACGATCACCTACGGCAGGTTCAACGAACTATGTCCAAAACGGTACATCGCCGCAATCGTCGAGCAACTTCAACGTCAGTGGTACGGGCACGGCAAATATTCTGAACTCGACAACACAATTCAATCTCAATGGCAATCGCATCCTGAGTGCTCCGGCCAGTAATTTATTTGTCGGTCCCCAAACGGGTCAATCCAATACCACCGGTAATTCCAACTCCTTTTTTGGTAGCTCCGCAGGGGCGAACAATAGTTCGGGCGGCAACAATTCATTTTTTGGATATTTTGCCGGAAACACGACCAACACCGGGAGCGGCAATGCGTTTTTCGGGTACCAAGCCGGACGCTCAAATACGACTGGTGGCGTAAATTCCTATTTTGGATTTAATGCCGGAGAATTCAGCACGACAGCCAATTACAATTCGTTCTTCGGGTTTAATGCCGGGAACAAGACGACGGCCGAGGACAATTCATTTTTCGGGGCTGCTGCGGGACAGAATACCACAACAGGATATCAAAACTCCTTTTTCGGCCGTCAAGCAGGATCGACTAACACTACTGGTTTTCAAAACTCGTTTTTCGGACGCAATGCCGGACTCTCGAACACGGCAGGTGATAACAACTCATTTTTCGGGACTGCAGCCGGGGAGTTGAACACGAGTGGTGTTCAGAACTCGTTTTTCGGAGGATTTGCCGGAGAATTTAATACGACAGGCTCCGCCAACTCGTTTTTTGGTTTCGTTGCCGGGCTTCAAAACACAACGGGCACTAGAAATTCTATTTTCGGATTCGATGCCGGAAGGTTAAATCAAGCCGGTAATGACAATGCCTCTTTTGGACACAGTGCCGGAAGAAACACCCTAGGTTCCAACAACTCATTTTTTGGAGCCGCCGCCGGAACTTTGACTGCTGATGGCGACTCAAATTCGTTTTTTGGACGCAATGCCGGAGTTAGCAATACGTCAGGTGATGAGAACTCGTTTTATGGAGCCGCTGCCGGCGGCTTCAACACCACGGGCATTCGAAACACCGCAATCGGGTATAACGCAAACCCCGGTGCCGGGAATCTGCAATACGCCACCGCTATCGGTGCAGATTCAACCGTTTCGACAAGCAATACGATCGCTTTAGGACGCAGCAACGGCAGCGATCAGGTTGTGATCCCCGGAGCACTCGTCGCCAATCTTCCCGCAGGTGACACTGACTATATTCAAAACCGCACTACGCTCCAGGCGGCGAGTAATTTTAATGTTTCCGGCAATGGCTATGTTGCCGGCAATGTCGGCATTGGGACAACCACTCCGTCTGACAAACTTCAGGTCAATGGGGGCATAACGGCTAATGGCGTAACTGCAAGCAGCCTTTCATCGACGAGTGGCCTGTTCTTAAATTCCGCGACCGGTAGCCGCATTGCTCTGCGGACGTCGGGTGGGAGCACAGAGCGGATGACGATCCTGGACAATGGAAACGTTGGAATTGGCATTACCAACCCTACCTCAAATTTCCAGGTGGGTAATTACTTTGTCGTTAGCTCCTCTGCGGTAAAGCTGCCGCTTTCTCAAACTGGTAGTGTCGGACACGTATGTTACGACAACATCTCCCTAGTTCTTTCTGTTTGCTTCTCTTCTGCCGAATACGCTCCTTCGATCGATAATGGTGCGGGTTTTCCCGAAACCGCCGACCTTGTGAGCATCGCAACCGCTGTCAAGAATCCATACGGCGATGCACACGGACCGTTTACAGTTGAGAAATCTTCGACCGCGTGCGATGCAAATTTACTCGGGTTTATTACTAACCCCGAAAAGGGAGCAAACGGCCCGAAACTCAACGACCATTATCTGCCGCTAAGTATTTACGGTTACTTTCCCGCGAAAGTCACGCTGGAAAACGGCCCGATCAAACGGGGCGATCCAATTACTTCAAGCTCAAAGGCCGGATACGGAATGAAATCGATAAAGGCATGCAAGATCATTGGCTACGCGCTCGAAGATGCGGACGAGGAAGGCACGATCCAGGTATTTGCCAATCTGAGCGAGTATTCGGCTCCTGTCGTGGCGGAACTTCAGTCGCAGATCGAAAATTTGAAAAAGGAGAAAAGTACCGAAGTCGAAGAGTTAAAAGCCCGTCTGGCTGCACTCGAGCAGATCGTGCTGTCTGCCGAAAAGAGTAAGAAATAAACATGTTTGAAAAGCTGGATAACCAGAGTATGATTGCCATAGATAAATTAAATTCTTGGAGGGAAATATGCGTCACGCAAATCGTTTATTTCTGGCAATCGTTTTCTTTGGTTTTCTCGCTTCCGTGGTTTCGGCGCAGACGACGGAGTTTACTTATCAGGGCAGCCTGAGAGACGGCGTTAGTGCGGCGAACGGCAATTATGATTTTGAGTTTGCGTTGTTTGATGCTTTGAGCGGCGGGGCACAGTTGGGTTCGACGCTGACGCGAAGCACTGTTGCTGTTGCTAACGGCATTTTCGCGGTTCAGCTTGATTTTGGTTTGCAGTTTACGGGAGCCAGTCGTTTTCTTGAGATCCGTTTGCGTCCGACGGACAATCCCGGCGGTTATCAACAGTTGCTGCCGCGACAGGCGGTAAACAGCGCTCCGTATTCGGTCCGCAGTTTGAATGCGACCACAGCGGACTCGGCTGTGAACGCAACGACTGCAAATAACTCTCTCCAACTCGGCGGCGTGGCGGCAAATCAGTTTGTCGTTACGACCGATCTTCGCATGAGCGATTCGCGTTCGCCGACAGCGGGCAGTTCCAACTACATTCAGAATCAGAACGCGGGAGCCCAAGCAACCAGCAATTTCAATATCAGCGGAAGCGGCACAGCGGGCGGAACGCTTTCTGGCGGCATTGTTAATGCCACGACCCAATTCAGCATCAACGGCAACCGCATCCTGAGCAGTACGGGCACAGGCAATATATTTGCAGGTATAGGTGCAGGCATCCTAAATTCCACCGGCATTAACAATACTTTTGTCGGAGCATCTGCCGGTCAAGCAAACTCAACGGGACTCGACAACTCTTTCTTTGGCAGGAGTGCGGGTTCTTCGAACACTATGGGCGGCGGCAACTCGTTCTTTGGCGTTTTAGCGGGAAGTGCAAACTCGACGGGCAGCGGCAATGCTTTTTTTGGCGGTAATGCCGGTAATTCGAATTCAACAGGCGGCAGCAACACGTTCGTCGGTTCGTTTGCCGGCCAATCGAACACAACGGCAAGTAACAACTCATTTTTCGGCAGAGAGGCAGGTATTTCGAACACGACGGGCTTTAACAATACGTTCGTCGGCGCATCTGCCGGTCAAGCAAACTCGACGGGCCTCGACAACTCTTTCTTTGGCAGGAGCGCCGGTTTTTCGAACACGACCGGCGGAAATAACTCGATTTTTGGAGTGTTGGCCGGCGACTCGAATACGAATGGAGGCGGCAATTCTTTTTTTGGCGGGAATGCCGGCAACGCAAATACTACGGGCAGCAGCAACTCCTTTTTCGGTGCGTATGCAGGTCAAGCAAATACAACAGGTCTCAATAACTCGTTCGTTGGATACGCAGCCGGAATTGGTAACACCACCGGTGATAACAACACTGTCATTGGCCATAACGCAAATATCTCGCTCGGCACTCTTAACTTTGCAACCGCGATTGGTTCCCAATCTGTCGCCAACTTCAGCAATTCGATTTATCTCGGTCGTCCGGGCGGCGAGGATACAGTTCGCATTCCAGGAGCGGTCATAATCGACGGCAGCCTTATCGTCGATACTCTTGGCAGCACGACCGGCAATGTGCATCTTTGCCGGAACACCGCAAATCGCTTGTCGCTGTGCACCTCGAATTTTGCGGAGAAAACCGAGCTTGAAACACTCAGGATCCGTGTTGCGCAGCAACAGGCACTGATCGAGCAGCTTGCAAAACGCCTCGAACAGCTTGAGAAAAAAGAATAGTGGCAACTAATTAACGCCAGATCGACGCGATGAAAAAATTCATCTGTCTGACAAATAATGCGGATTTTTGCGGAGAGTAATTTCGGAGGTTAATGAGCTGCGACGAGGTTTTTGACGCGGTCGGCGACGTCGCGGAAATCGACATTTTCGGCATAGACCATTTCGAAGTACATCGCGGCTTTTTCTTCTTCGCCGTTGGCTTCGTAGGCTGCGGCCAGTTCGTACCAAAGTCCGTATTGCTCTTCGTCTGAGATCTCGGTTGTTTCAAGGGCACGGTTAAACCAAGTGACAGCGTGATTCGCCATTCCGTTTTGCATAAAGCAATGGCCGAGTAGATTTGCACAGTAATAAAACCTTCGCGTTCCATCGTCCAGGCTGGTGAGGTTGATCGCGTCTTGAAATTCGCGGATCGCGTCCTCGATCATCCCCATGCCTTGATAGGCAACTGCCGTGTGATAGTGTGTTTCGTAATCGGCACCGTTTGCGTCTTCGGCACCTTCGATACCAAATTCCGACCTGATCTCGTCGACGCCGATAGTGTTGGCCACGACCTCTTGGCTTTCGGTCTCTGCCGTAACTTCGTCTGCAGGCGTCTCATCCGAAACTTCGTTTTCGGCAGCTGCTCCCATGCGGTTTCGTAGTGCGGCAAATTCTTCGCGGTCGCCAAATTCCTGAACTAGTTCGGCCAATGCCTTTTCGGCGAGTTCGTCATAATCGTTCTCTATATAGAACGTGATGCTTTCGATCTCTTTTTGGATCTTTAGCTCATCGGCATGCGACAGCTCAGGCTGTTTTGCGTTCTTATCCTTCGCACGCCGTTTTCCACCCTTCGAACCACTTTTATTTTCCGACGAGTCTTCGATTATCTCCGCATCAATGATCTCATCACTGCTATCCAATTCCGCATCTCCAGAATTCTCTGGTTTGTGGCCGTTCAGCTTTGCTTTGTTGCCGTTGTTCAATTCGATCTCTGCATCGCCGCTTTCTTCTTTGGCAAATTGTGCCTTTAGAAGTTCCTCGTCGATCGGATTATCTTCAAAACCGTACTTCTCATTTATCTCCGTCAACCGGTCTCGAAAACGTATCTCGTGCGGCAAGATAACGACCAATTGAGCGAGGGCAAAACGTTCGTCTTCGACGGCGTCCTGTGAAGCAGCAGCGGTGTAAAGCCTTTCAAGTGAAAGGCGGAAACCATTCTCATCATTGAGCCAGGAATTGTAGCGAACCAATAGTCTCAAGCCCGTAAGCTGAGCTGGATCGCGCTCGAGGATCTCGTTTATCCACTTGCAGCACTCGTCTGACTGGCCGCCCGCTAGCAAATATTCGCTGCTCATCGTAAGGATACGAGCCGCCGATTCCGGGTCGTTTACATTCAGATATATTCTGATCAGATCTAGGAATTTCGGATAATTTGCCGGTTCGATCTCTACAAGCCTTACGACGGCTTTTTCCGCTGCAACCGCGTTTTGCGAATCAATACAACACTCGATCAAAAGATAGAGCACGTCACGATTGTACGGCTCGTTCTCGAGAATTTCCTCGAGCAGCGATGCTGCTTTACCAGCACGGCCTAAGGCAGTCTGAGCACTCACGATTCCGCTGAGGATTCTGAGGTCAGTAGATTTTATGTCAAAGCCTTTCATCAAGGCTCGGATCGCATCTTCGTTCTTGCCTTGCCGACTAAATCGAGCACCGGCTTCGGCATATGCCTCGACGGCGTCTTCTTTTTGATTCTCGCGAACGTACGAATCCGCGAGGCTCATGCAAACTTCCGTATTGTTCGGATCGAGCAACGCGATCTGCTTCCACATTGCCAGAGCTTCGAGCCGACGTCCGTTTTTCTGATAATGCTCGGCAAGCGCAGTATAGTGCTCCTTTGCTTCCGAAAGAGCTCCTTTCCCCTTGTGCAGTTCCGCCAGCTTTACCAGAACCTCGATGGAATTTGGCTGTATCCGCGAGACTTTGTTGTACATCGCGATAGCTTTTTGAGCGAAGCCCTGCTTGTTATAGTGCTCTGCAACCTGAAGATAACATTCAACCGCTTCGCGCTTGTCCGAACTCTTTGCGTGAAGGTCGCCAAGCATATTTAGCGTCGCTATATCACGAGGATCGTGGTCAACGACGGAACGGTATTCTGATATTGCAGAGCGTATTTTGCCTTGCGCGACATAACGCTCCGCGTTTCGCATCGCTTTTGTTTTATCGAAGCTCATTTTTTATCTGACAACAGAACTTGGTTCGGGAACAACCGGATACGCCGAAAAGCAGGATTAGCAGTATGAATGCACAGGTCGGATCTTTGAACGAACCTGTAATAATTAATCTAACACGCCGCAATTTGGAGTGTCAATATATTTTAATATTTATAAGCATTGTTTAACATACGTCAAGAAAAAATGGCTTTCATTTTTACTGTGCACTTCTTTAGGCTCATAATTAGTTTTACATATGCAGGCTTTAATTTTGGCAGGCGGAAAAGGCACAAGACTCAGGCCGCTGACCGTTTACACACCAAAACCTATAGTTCCATTCATAAATCGCCCGTTTCTGTTATATCAGATCGAGATCTTGCGAAAAGCAGGCATTACAGACATCACTTTGTCGCTGAGTTATCAACCGGACAAGATCGAGCATATTTTGGGCAGCGGAGCAGATTTTGGCGTAAGTCTGCGTTATGTAACCGAGCCGTCACCGATGGGAACGGGCGGTGCGTATAAATTTGCTTCTAACGCCATTCGCGAGACTACCGTCGTTTTCAACGGCGACATCCTGACCGATCTCGACATCGGTAAAGTGATCGAATTTCATAATTCCAGATCTGCTGCTGCAACCATTACTCTTGTGCCTGTCGAAGACCCTACTCGCTATGGGCTTATCAAGATTGATGAGAACAACAACGTACAGCGCTTTGTCGAAAAACCCCAGCCTGACGAGCTTGCGGCGCTACAAGTAAATACAATAAATGCAGGCATTTACATTCTAGAACCTGAGATATTAGATACGATTGCTGCGGACGCCAATAAGTCCTTCGAATATGACGTGTTCCCTGACATTTTGAATCGCCAAATGCCGTTTTTCGGATTCGAAATGACGACGGAATATTGGCGTGACATCGGAACGCCCGCAAGTTATCTCGCTGCTCATCATGATTTCCTGAGCGGAAAACTGGATGGTTTTGAGATCGAAAAAGCTGCTTCCTCTGACGACGTAGCAACGCGGGCGGAGATCGATAAACTGTCTGTTCTCGGCAGCGATTGTGTCGTTAAGTCTGGTGCTCGTGTTGTTAATTCTGTGATCGGTTCAGGCGTTCATATCGAAGAAAAAGCCGTGGTCGAGAATTCTGTGATCTGGTCGCACACACGCATTTCCAGCGCTGCTGAAATACGCAACGCAGTCATAGGCCGAAGCTGCCATATCGGCAGAAACGCTATAGTCGGCGAAGGCTCGGTCATAGGCGACAAGAGTACGCTTACGGATTACACGAAAGTCTAAGCACGAATTTCAATGCCCGAATTACCTGAAGTCGAACTGATCTCAAGATCGCTTAACTCGCTGGTCAAAGGCCGGACAATTGTGTCTGCAAAACTTCTTCGTCCGCGACTCGCTCCTGATATATCACCAGTCAAATTTTCCAACAAACTTCGTAAAGCAAAGATCAATTTTGTCCATCGACGGGGTAAGCATATTCTCTTTGATCTCAGCAGCGAAAAAACACTGATTGTTCATCTGAGAATGAGCGGACGCTTCTCGATTTTGCCCGCCGAACGCGAAGATCCGAAATTCACCCACGCGGTTTTCCATCT